>CACXCJ010000144.1 GCA_902766175.1 uncultured Lachnospiraceae bacterium | reverse complement strand
GGCGGGCCGCAGTTTATCTGCAGCCCGCCGCAGGAAAATGATTATGCGCGGATCTCACGCTTCATGAATGCAATGTAGGACGCCGCAAATCCGATCACGGCCTCGGCAATCATCGCCACAAGGTGCGGCCAGATCTGGAGCAGTGACTGGCCGAGCGTCAGGTACGATGCGATCGCGCCGTTCTGGTACTGCACCAGGGACATGATGTCAAGAGAGCGCACGTTCGGGTTCATGAGCACACTCGTCACCTCGGAGAAGAGGTAGTACGGCGAAATGCGGTTCAGCGCCACCGACAGCCGGTACTCGTTCACGACGTCCATCGCACTCGTCATCCTGGAGGCCGGATAGAACAGGCCCGCGACGGCATTGGCCGCGAGCGAGAGGAACATCGTGAGGAAGAGCCACAGCGCGATGGAAACCAGCGCACTTGTCGCCGCGTGCCGCGAAAGCACCGAGAACAGGAGCGAAAGCGCGAGCCAGAGCGAGATATAAACCGAAGCCATGATGAGAAAGACAATCAGTCTCACCCACTCCTCCGCCTGCGGGACGATCCCGGAGTAGCAGAGCCCGGCGCCTGCCATGAGGCCGCCTATGCTGAACACCGTGATCACCACGAGCACCGCGCCCGCGAGAAACTTCGCGTTGATGATCGTGTCCCGGTATATCGGCTGCGCCGCGAGACGGTTCAGCGTCCCCTGCGCCTGCTCGCTGTTGATCGCATCAAACCCGAGCATGATGCCGAACACCGGGCCGAGGAAGCCTAAGAACGTCGAGAAGCTGTAAATGCCGCTCCCCGCCGTCGTGAAAAGCTTCAGGAAATTAAAGCTCTGCTGTGCGGTCTGCTGGGCCTGCTGCTGCGCATCCTGGGATGCCGCGGAGAGACCGTGCACCGCACCGTAGAGAGATGCGGCGGAGACTAAAAGCAGCAGGAGGTACATGCACCAGAACCGCTTCCCCGAGAGGTGATCCGCCAGCTCCTTCCGGAACAGCACGTAGAAACCGCGGCGGTTTGTGCGCCTCGTCTCCTCCCGCTCCTCCGGTGTCAGGCCGTCATCTGGCGTATCGTCCTCCATGAGCCAGCGGAAAGCCTTACTGAATACGTTTGTCATTCTCATCGCCTCCCGCCTTCTCAAAGTACAGCCGATAGATCTCGTCCAGGCTTCCGCCGTCCGTGAGAACTTCTCCCTCATTCGTGAGCTGCTCTCCGAGCTCGCTGATCTTTCCGCAGGCGATCATTCTGCCGTGCACGAAGATTCCGACGCGGTCCGAGATCTCCTGGACCTGGTAGAGCTCATGCGACGAAATCAGGATGGTCCGCCCGTCCTTTACGCTTAAGTCGCGGATAAGGGATGTGAGCTCGTGCATACCGGACGGGTCGATGCCGAGTGTCGGCTCATCCATGATGATGATCTGCGGGTCCTTCATCAGGACATCCGCAATTCCGAGACGCTGCCGCATGCCGCGGGAATACGTCCCCGTCTTCCGGTCCGCCGCAAGTGCCATTCCGACGCGCTCCAGCAGCCCGGAGGCGCGCTCCTCCGCGCTCTTCCGGTCGAGGCCGTTCATCATCCCCGAAAAGATGAGGTTCTCGCGGCCCGTCATGTCCGGATAAAATCCGACATTATCCGGAAGATAGCCGACAATCTTCTTCACCGCGAGCGGATTCCGCGTGCAGTCGTGCCCGGCGATCTCCGCCCTGCCGGATGTCGGGTCCGTGAGCCCGAGGAGCATCAGCGTGGTCGTCGTCTTTCCGGCACCGTTCGGCCCCAGAAGCCCGAACACCTCTCCCTTCCGGATCTCAAGGTTCAAGTGGTCCACCGCGGTGATGTCCTTGTACTTCTTCACGAGATCCTCGGTGCGGATGATGATGCCGTCGTCCGCATTTTCCTGCTCTGCGGGGCTCTCTTCCGTCTCTTCAATTTCCGCCGCCACTTCGGCGGTCTCTTCTTCCCCCCCCATCAGGGCACCTCCTTTCTCTGGAAACGAAATCAGTGTCTTCCGAACTTGCGGAACACTTCGCTCAGTCCCAGAAGAATGAGGACAATGAGGCAGATGCCGATGATGCCCCAGCGCGTGGAGGTCTTCACCGTGACACGGAACACCTGGTCAATGGAGGTCGCCTCGTTCTTCGCCGTGACCGTCATCGTGTAGTCTCCGCTCATGGCGTCCTTCCCGGGCGTCACATTCATCGTGATTTCCTTCGTCTGGCCCGCCGGAAGCGTGTCAATCGTGCTCTCGGAGAAGTCAACCGTCCAGCCGCTCGGCGCCTGCGCCGTGAGGTTCACGTTGTTCAGGTCGATGTTGCCGTTGTTCGCGACATTCAGCGTGACGGCCTTTGTCCGCCCGACGTTCGCATCAAAGGAGAGGCGGCCGTCCGAGGTCGTGACATCGATCGCATAGGTACCGGTGATCGTGACCTTCAGGTTCGCGGACAGCGTCTGCGTGGAGCTTGTCGCCGTGACCGGAATCTCATAATCGCCCGCTTCCACGGAATCCGGCGGCGTGACCGTGATGCTCATGCTGGAGGTTCCGTGGCTCGCCACGTCGATGCTCGAGACCTGCGCGTTCTGGCTCGACGGCTTGAACGTGACCGTCCAGCCGCTCGGCGCATCCGCCGTCAGGGAGTAGAGCTGATCGCTCGAGGAGTTGTTCCGGAGTGTGGAGTTGAAGGTGAACGTTGTTCCGGACGGCCCCTGCTGCTCCGGGTAGGTGGTCTCAAGAACGTTGCTGCCTGCCGCCTCATCCGTGACATTGATCCGCACGGTGAGATCGGAGGACGCGCCCTCGTAATTTCCCGCCGCGTGCAGGTTCACGCTGTAGTCGCCCTTTTTTGCGTCGTCCGGGATCGAGATGCTGTAGGAGACAAGACCGCTGTTCGGATCGCTGTCCGTTCCGGCGGTGGAAGCGTTCGGGCTCACATAGACGCTCGAAATTGTCTTGCTGCCGCCCTCAAAATAGCCGCTCCATTTCTCCGGGAGACCGTCCGCCGAGAGCGTCGTGTTCATCCCGGTGCCCGAAGTATTCAGGAAATCGAGGTCAAAGCTCAGCGTATCGCCCGGCTTCGCCGAAATTCCCGTATACTTTGTGGAAAGGTCCAGTCCGCCCGCTGCGAACGCGTTCATTGCGAATGCCGCGGAAATCGCTGCTGCCGCCGCGAGAACCTTCCACGCCCTGCTGCCACTCCGAAAAAGTTTCATAATCATGCCTCCAGAATGTAAGTTGGATGATTTTGGAAAGGCCGTGCGCACACACTCCTTCCCTGACACCTTTTCAAGTTATAGAATGGAAATGTGAAAATTGTGTGTAATTGAGAGATTTCCGCTATGCAGGACGCCCCGCGCAGTGCGCCGGAGAACAAAACCGGACCGCCCGGACAGATCCTGCTTCAGGAGGTGCGAGATGCTGCTTCACCAGCCCTTTAACTACTCCCCGAAAAATAAAAACCGGGAGCTCCACATCTGGCTCCCGGACAATTACGGCTCCACACAGGAACGCTTCCCCGTCATGTACTTCTTCGACGGCCACAACCTCTTTTCGGACCAGGAGGCGACCTACGGCAAGTGCTGGGGACTCGCCGGGTTTCTTCCGCACTGGAACCGGCCGATGATCGTCGTCGGCATGGAGTGCGGACACGAGGGAAACGAGCGCATCCCGGAGTACTGCCCCTACGAGGCGGGCGGCCGCTTCTGGGGCAGTATCCACGGCATGGGACAGGAAACCCTTCTCTGGATTGTGCGCGAGGTGAAGCCGTACATCGACGCTTCCTTCCGCACCTACTCCTTCCGGGAGGCCTGCGGGATCGGCGGATCAAGCATGGGCGGCCTCATGGCGCTCTGCGGCATCTGCCGCTTCAATCCCGTTTTTTCAAAGGCGGCCTGCCTCTCAAGCACCATCTCCCCCTTCATGCGGCAGATCGAACAGGACCTCACCCGGCCGCACATAGACGCCGACACGAGAGTTTATCTCTCCTTCGGCACCGAGGAGGCAAGGACGCGGCGGATGCCGGAAACTTCCCCGCTCCTCACGCGGACCGCGAAGAATCACTACGAAATCGCCGGGATCTTCTCCCAGCTCGGCTGTGCCGTCGATTTCTTCCTTCAGGACGGCGGCAGTCACTGCGAGGCGGACTGGGAGAAGCAGGTTCCCCGCTTCATGGATTTTCTCTGGAACGCCTGACATTCAGCCTCACGATGTTTTCGAGGACCTGCACCATGGTGCGCATGGCATGGATGCTCACATACTCATACACGCCGTGGTAGTTTCCCCCGCCGGTCGGAAGATTCGGGCAGGGAAGTCCGCGCCACGAGAGCATGGCGCCGTCCGTTCCGCCGCGGATCGGCTCGGTGAACGGCGTGATACCGGACCGCCGCATGGCCTCGGACGCGAGATCCAGGATTCTCCTGTGCTCCGGAAGAATCTTCTCCTTCATGTTGTAGTAGGAATCCTTCACCTCTGCATCCGCGTGCGCGTCCGTTCCCTCGAATTTCCGGTTCAGCTGTTCCGCCGCGTCCAGAAAGATTCTCTTTTTCTTCTCAAACTCTGCGCGGTCATGATCGCGGATAATGTAATGCATCTCGCACATGGACTCATCCCCTGAAATCTTCGTGAGATGAAAGAACCCCTCATACTTCTCCGTATTCGCCGGAATGCAGTCCGGCAGAAGGCGGTTGAATTCCATCGCCATGAGGGCTGCGTTGACCATCCGGCCCTTCGCCGAGCCCGGATGCACATTCACCCCCTGAATCCGGACCGTCCCGGAGGCAGCGTTAAAGTTCTCGTACTCAATTTTTCCGAGCTCGTCCCCGTCCACCGTAAAGGCAAAGTCCGCGCCGAATCTCCCGAGATCAAAGTGCTCCGTCCCGCGGCCCACCTCCTCGTCCGGTGTGAAGGCGATCCTGAGCTCCCCGTGCGCCTCCTCCGGGTGCGTGAGAAAATGCTCCGCCATCGTCATGATTTCCGCGACGCCGGCCTTGTCGTCCGCGCCGAGAAGCGTGGTGCCGTCCGTCACGACGAGATCCTCTCCGACGCGCCTCAGAAGCTCCGGAAAAACAGACGGGGAGAGCGTCTTTCCGTTTCCGAGCGGGATCTCTCCTCCGTCGTAGTTCCTCACGATCCGCGGCCTCACGTTCTCTCCGGATGCCGAGGGTGAGGTATCCATGTGGGAGATGAAGCCGACCTTCGGCGCATCCGCATTTCCGCGGATTTTCGCGTAGACATATCCGTACTCCGAGAGCTGCACCTCGGCGCCGAGCTCCTTTAACTCCTGCATAAGCTTCCGCGCGAGCTTCCACTGCTTCTCCGTGCTCGGCTGCGGACTGGATACGCCGTCCCGCGCCGCCGGGTTTTCAGATGACTGCGTGTCCACCGCGGCATAGCTCAGAAACCGAGAAAGAACATCCATTTCTCTTTCCTCCTTCACTGCCCTGGCCAGGGCTCCGGCACATCTGCCCCGGCCCTCAGGATTCCGCTCTCATTGTAACAGGTTCGCCGCGCAGTTTAAGCAAAACATTTGTTCTGTTAATCTACCACTTCTTTCCTCCCTGTGCTATGATCTCTGATGTAAACACCAGACACAGGATGAGAGGCTCTTTCATGCTGTCTTCATGACGGAGGAAGCATTTTGACGGAAATCCGCAGAAAAATTCCAAGGCGCATCGCAAATACCGTGATTCAGTCCTTGAAGGGCGGTGTCGTCCCGCGGATCGGCCTGCCCTACATCACCGTCGGCCGCAAAAACGAGATCGAGGCGCTGCTCCGCGACGTGGACATCATCGCGGACGGAGGCGCGTCGTTCCGCTTTATCGTCGGCCGCTACGGGAGCGGCAAGAGCTTTCTTCTGCAGACCATACGAAGCTACGTGATGGACCGCGGCTTTGTCGTCGCGGATGCCGACCTCTCGCCGGAGCGGCGTCTCTACGGCAGCAAGGGAGAGGGCCTCGCGACCTACCGGGAGCTGATCCGGAATCTGTCCACAAAGACCCGCCCGGAGGGCGGCGCGCTCCCTCTGATCCTGGACCGCTTCCTCCAGGAGATCGAAGCCAGGGCAGCAGCGGACGGAACAGACCCGGATAGCCCGCTTTTTGCCGGGGCCGTCGAGGACCGGATCCGCTCTGCCCTCTCGTCCATAAGTGAGCTCGTGCACGGCTTCGATTTTCTGCGGCTCCTCCTGCTCTATTTCCGGAGCTCTCTCGCGGAGGATGACGAAAGGAAGGCCCTTGTCCTGAAGTGGTTCCGAGGCGAGTACACCTCAAGAGCGGACGCGCGCCGGGAGCTCGGCGTAAACGTCATCGTGACGGACGACGACTGGTACGATTACATGAAGCTCTTCGCCCTGTTTCTGCACCAGACCGGCTGCGCCGGGATGATGCTCATGATCGATGAGCTTGTGAACCTGTACAAGATCTCGAACAGCATTTCCCGCCAGTACAACTACGAAAAGCTTCTCTCCATGTACAATGACGCCCTGCAGGGAAAAGCCCGGTATCTCGGCTTTCTCATGTCCGGCACGCCGCAATGCATCGAGGACACGCGGCGCGGCATCTACAGCTACGAGGCGCTCCGCTCCCGCCTGCAGGAGGGGAAGTTTTCAAGGGACGGCGCCCGGGATCTCATGGGGCCGGTCATCCGCCTCGAGCCTCTCACGGCGGAGGAAATGCTCGTGCTCTGCGGAAAGCTCTCGGATATCCATTCCCAGCTCTACGGCTGGGAGCCGAAGCTCACGGATGAGGATCTCGCGGTCTTTCTCCGCATCGAGTACGGAAGGATCGGCGCAGACTCGCACATCACCCCGCGCGAGGTGATCCGGGACTTCATCGAGCTTCTGGACATTCTCTACCAGTATCCGGAAAAGAAGGTCCGGGAGCTTCTGGAATCAGACGAATTTCAGTACGCGAAGGACCCTCTCGCGGAGAGCCGGGACGCATTTCTGGAGGAGGTCTCTCCGGCGGTCCATTCCGCAGCTCCCGCATCGGGCGCCTCCCCGCAGGACTTTTCCACCTTTACGCTGTAATGTGGCTGCCTTATCCACATTTCCCCGCATCCGGGGACTTTTATCCCCGTTCCCGCGGCCCGCGCCGCTCCCGAGGCAATCATGAATGTCTTTGACCGCTACGCCCCGTTTATCCAGGACTACATTTACCGGAACAACTGGCAGTCGCTCCGCGCCATCCAGGCCGCGGCGGCGGATGCCATCTTCAATACCGACGAGAACCTTCTTCTCTGTGCCCAGACCGCGTCC
>CACXCJ010000143.1 GCA_902766175.1 uncultured Lachnospiraceae bacterium | reverse complement strand
GTCTGATCCAGGAACGACGTCATCGTCTCCGTGTACTCGCCCGCGAGCTTTTCCACGAGGAACATCAGCACATCCGTCTTGTCCGTGAAGTACGTGTAAAAGCTCCCGCGGGATATCCCTGCCTCGCGGATGATGTTGTTGATGCTCACCTTCGACGCGGGACAGCGGCAGAAGTTGTCAAACGCCGCCTCAAGAATCCGCCTTCTCTTCTCCTCCGGCAGCTTTAAAAATCGTTCCGTAGGCATTGCTTTCCTTTTCTCCCTCCCTGCGGAACAGTCCGGCGGCCCGCGGTCCAACTGACTTTCCGGTCCGCATTCCCTGTCCCGCTTCTGTAAAATGACACCCTGTCATGATCCATCTAGGAATGCATTCTACCAGCGGGGTGACAGGTCGTCAACTTTCGGGCCGGCATTTCTGAAATTTCTCTGAAATACACAATCCCCGCGGGATCCGGGCCTGTTTTTTGAAACTTTTTATTACACGATACTTCTTCTCGCACGGCGCCCGGCCGCATCCCCGGGCATAAAAAGACACCTGCGGATTCTCTCCGCAGGTGCCATTCCGGAAGCACATCAATATTCGCCGAGGTTGTAGAGATGTCCGTGCGCCGCATCCTCATCAAAGACCGGCGTCGTGGTCGTGTCATAGTTGTAAGTCACATCGTTGATCTCAACAACCGTGTCGCCCTGAAGCTTCGCCTCAAACATCTTCTTGTTCTCCATCATGGACTTGGTGGAGGAGTAGTGGCTCGTGCCGTTCACGCGGTTCGAGTCTCTCCAGGCGGGAACATCGATCACGATTCCTGTCGCGACCGGCCGGAGAATGGTCTCCGTCGTGGAGGCGTCCGCCGATGTCTTTCTCAGCCGGCTCGCGGAGAGGATGTACTGATTTCCCTCCGCATCTGCGAGGCGCACCCGGTAGCCGCCCTTCTCCGCGCTGTTCTTCGACGCAGCCTCGGCGGTATTCCCGGAGGAGCTGGTGTGAATCACGCTTTTCGTCGCCTTGTTCTGCGCCGTGACCGTGATCCCGAGGCCCGGAAGCTCGAAGGTGTCGCCCTTCTTGATCCCCTTGATCTCATCGTTCGTCATGAACGCGGTGTCATACACATCGACCGTCGCCGTGTAGTCGGACTTCGCGTCATTCAGGACCGCATCTGTCACCTTGAAGATGCGGGTGCCTAGGATCTGCAGACCGGACAGCGGATCCGCCTGCTCCTGATAGGAGCCGTCCGCCTGCTTTGTGCCGATGCTGGCGTTTCCGTCCCAGTATCCGTTCACATCCACCCAGTAGCCGTCCTCCGTGTACTGGCTCGTGAGCCAGGTATTCTTGCTGGTCATGTACTTCCAGCCGCCTGTGCTGTCCTGCTGCCAGTCCGCAAATGCCGTCGTCGTCATCGCGAGTGTCATCGCAGCCGCTGCTGCAAGGGTAATAAATTTCTTCATTCAGGACCTCCTGCTTTTATTGAAACCGGTTCGTTCGGTTCCGGTTTTGTTCGATCTGAATAGTTCAGAAGCTCTGCTCCATCAGCTTCAATGACTGCATTATAAAAGACAAACCCGCGCCGCACAAGGCACTTTGACGTTTCGTAATGAATCGTAAGCTTTCATTAAAACTTTGCGGAAAAGTGAAGAGGGAAGTAAGAACTCTGCGCCCGCCGGCCGCGGCTGAAGGCCGGCGGCTCTGCGGGGACGGCCGCCGAAGGTCTCCGCACACCGCAGTGCCGCGGAGACCCGCCGCGCCTGTGAACGAAACAAAGCGGAGGACCTTCCGGTCCCCCGCTCTGCCGCAATTAGTATTTCATTTTCAGCTTAATCCACAGTGTTCAGGCTGTCGGGATTAGTCCTCGACGTACAGTGCCTTGATCTGGTTGCCGCTGACCTTAACCTTGATGCCGTCGCCATCCTTCTTGGTGCCGCTCTTCACGATAGAACCAGAGGTGTTGACAACTGCATACTTGCTCATGTCCGCACCGGTCAGAGCATAGTAGGAATCGCCGTCATCGAGCGTGACATCGCCTGCGATCTTCGTGTTATCCTTGGTGACCTGCGTTGCAGTGACACCCAGGACATCGCTGATGAAGTCGCTCACGGAGTAGCTCTTCAGGTAATCATCCGCGCTCGCATCAATGCTGATGATCTCAACCTTGTTGTCGGAATCAGCGGAGAGAAGCTTGCCGCCGAGGTAATACTTCTTGTCGTCCTTGCCGCAGAGGCCCTGGCCCTTCTTGGTGCCGGACTTCTTGAACTTGAAGGTGAAGGTATCGCCATCCAGCTCAACTCTCTGCGTGCCGGTCTTCAGCGCGCCGTCGTGGTCCGCATCATTGCCGAAGTAGTAAACAGCGTAGTCGCTGCCCGTCTTGCCTGCGATGTTCTCTCTCACGAAATCATCGAAGTTGTCCTCGGTGTCGTAGGTATCCTCGTCATCGACATATGCAAGGATGTTGTTGTTCTCATCGACACGGAGCACTGCGAGACCGGAGATCATGCCGCCCTTGAGGTCGAACGCGTACTTCTTGCCCTTGATGGACTTGATTTCGCCGGCATAGATCTTGCCGTTGCCGTCAGCGTAGAACCATCTGTCGTTGCCGTCATCGTAATCGCCGTAGTTGAGGTAGTAGCCCGGGATGACCTTGAACCAGCCCTTGGTGTAGCGTGCGCCGTCCTCCGGAGAAGAGAAGTACATGAACTCGGACGCATACGCAGCCTCACCATAGCGGTTTGCATCACTGCCGGTACCACGTCTGGACTGGGAAGCACTTGCCTCGCTCGTCGTAGCAGCGGTGTACCAGTCAGCGATCATGCGGCCGTACTCATCGAAGCCGTACTTCTTGCCGTTAATGGCCTTGTTGGTCTTGTCGGTCTGCTTCTTGCCCGAGGACTTGAACCAGAACCAGCGGACCTGATCCTCATCCCAGTAGGAATCACCAGGCTGCTCATCATCAGCATCAGAGACATCGGTCAGAGCGATCTCTCTCCAGCCGACGCTCATCGCGCCGTCGTTCTCATCGCCGAAGTAGTACTCGCAGTCCTGCCATGCATCGTCATCGTAGTTCGTGGTGCCGTCATCTCTGCTGACCCAGCCGTACTGCATCTTGCCGTCCTCGTCGAAGCAGTAGGTCTTGCCGTTGATGACCTTCTTGAAGATGCTGCTGGAGGAGTGGGTGTTGCGGTATGCCTTGCCGTTTGCCTGGAAGTAGTACCACCACACATCGGGCTGGTCGTCATCGCCTGCGTCCTCGTTGTCGATCGCGACCCACTGGTTGCGGACCATAGCGCCCTCAGCGTTGACATAGTAGTAGTCGTCATCATCCTCGATCAGGCTGTCAACAGCCATCTCGCCGGAATCATCAAGATAGAACCAGTTGTCACCGGACTTCTCCCAAGTGTTGGTGACCTGCTCGCCGTTCTTGTTGTAGTACACCCATGTTCCGTCCTCTTCCTGCCAGCCGGTAGCTGCGAAGGAGGTCATGGATGCACCGATTGCAAGAAGCGCCGCCGCAGAAGCAATTGCAGCAATCTTAGTCTGCTTTCTCATAATAAATGCACTCTCCTTTTCGATTTTTTGAAACCTCTGAAATCCCTAATTGCGTTTATGAGGATTTTAACGCTGTGCGGCCTGAAATGCAACTTACAAAAACCTTACAGCATCTCCCTCCCCTTTCGTTACACAGACAGTATATTCCCGGCGCATGCTGAATACTACGGTCATTTTCCGGTTATTTCTTACGGAAATATTACAAATTTGTCTGTTTACGGAAAAATTGCACTTTTAACGATACATTTTCCGAGCATGCAGAAAGGATCGGGTTAAATTCTGGTCTCAGCAGATCCGGATCTTTCCCTCGAGATTCTCCATGGTCTCCTTTTTCTTCTTCTCCGTCGCGTCCGCGTAGATATTCATGGTCGTCGCGATGTCCGCATGTCCCATGATCGCCTGGATCATCTTCACATTCGTCTCGTTCTCGCAGAAGCGCGTGCAGAAGGTGTGGCGGAAGGTGTGGGCGGAGAGGTGCGGGATCACCACCGGCTCCCGGCCCTCGAGCTGCGCCCGTTTCTCCTCGTCCCGGTTGCAGGCCTTCCGGATCCGCTCAAGCTCCCGGTTCAGCCCGCTCGGGTTGTGGAGCCGCCCGAGCTGGTTCTGGAAGATGAAGCCGCTCCTTCCGTCCACGGTGATTTCACAGGGACCGTTCCTCTCCTGCCGCTCCTGCTCCAGGAGGAGCGCCCTCCGGACCTCGGAGAGCATCGGCACCGTGCGGCAGCCGGACGCCGTCTTCGGCGTCGTGACATGCATCTGGCATTTTCCGCCGTCAAGGCGGCGGTAGATGAGGGAGTGGTTCACGGAAATGGTGTTGTTCTCAAAATCGCAGTCCTCCCAGCAGAGCCCCAGGAGCTCTCCGACGCGCAGGCCGGTGCCGAGAAAAACCGTGACAAGCGGCATCCACCGCTGATACTTCGGGGTCCGCGCGATAAATGCGACGAAGACAGCCTGCTCCTTCTCTGTGAGTCCGCGCTTTTTCCGGCGCCCCACAGCGCTCTGCTTCAGCTCCCGCATCACCCCGTCGGAGGGATTGGAACGGATGCAGCCGTCCCGCACCGCGAGATCGAACACCGGATGCAGGATCGCCTGGATCATGTCCATGCTGCTCACGCGGAACGGCCGGCTCTGCTGGTACTGCCCGGTCCGGCTGTCCCGCATCCTCACGCCTGAGGTAATCATCCGGACATAGAATGCGCGCACGTCGGAGTAGCGGATCGAGGCGATGCTCCGCCTGCCGAGTGCCGGTTCAATATAGGTGGAATATAAATAGAAGTAATTGCTTCTCGTGGAGGCCTTCAGGCCAGGCTTCCCTTCCATATAATGTAAAAACATCTGATCCAGGGTGATGCTCCGGCTCATTTTTCCGTCGATCCCGTCCGCCTTTTCCGCCGCAATCACCTTTTCCATGTCCCGGAGACAGACTGTCTGGCGCTTTCCGGCCGGCGTCCGGTCGGACGGAATCAGCTGCCAGCTGTACACGGCATTCCGCTCTCCCTCCGGCCCGCTGTAGCGGAAGCGGTATCTGCCGTCCGGCATCTGGTCCTCACCGATTCTGAGAATCCTTCCCCGCGCATCTTTTCTGACTCTGTTCAACTTTATGCACCTCCCTGCCGCTGCATCTGGAAACTGTCTGTCACCATATTAACCAACCGTTCTGTGTTTGTAATTGGTTAAAAATGGGT
Organism: uncultured Lachnospiraceae bacterium; assembly: GCA_902766175.1. Classification (GTDB taxonomy): domain Bacteria; phylum Bacillota; class Clostridia; order Lachnospirales; family Lachnospiraceae; genus Moryella. The sequence continues at coordinate 1,041 of CACXCJ010000143.1, read as the reverse complement.
TAATGCCCAATCCCGGAAATCTTAATAATTGCATGATTATGCATTTTTAAGCAGGCTGTCCGGACGTGGATGCGGGAAGACAGCCTCGTTTAAAAACAGCCCATGCGAAACATCATTTAAAAAATGAGAGCATTTATCAACCGGATTTTCCGAGTCTGTCCAGTGGAGCGCACCGAAAAACAGAACACGAAAAGAGAGCAGAATCCGCAGCGGAATAAGAGCAGAAAAGACTTTGCCCCGGTAAATGAAATGGATCGAAAATGCTCGTTGTCTACCTGTGCAAAAATGCATTTTATGTAGATTATGCAACATTTGCCGCGCATTTCAGCATAACCTTCCGATTCTCCGGAGGATATCCTGTTTATTATGAGAAAGCAGATGAAGATTGCTGCAATTGCTTCTGCGGCGGCGCTTCTTGCGATCGGTGCATCCATGACCTCCTTCGCGGCCACCGGCTGGCAGGAAGAGGACGGAACATGGGTGTACTACAACAAGAGCGGGGAACAGGTCACCAGCACTTGGGAGAAGTCCGGTGACAACTGGTTCTATCTGGATGACGACGGCGAGATGGCGGTCGACAGCCTCATTGAGGATGATGACGACTACTACTATGTCAACTCCGAGGGCGCTATGGTCCGCAACCAGTGGGTCGCAGTCGACAACGAGGACGCAGGCGATGACGACCAGCCCGATGTCTGGTGGTACTACTTCCAGGGCAACGGCAAGGCTTACAAGAACAACCACAGTTCCGGCAACATCTTCAAGAAGGTCATCAATGGTAAGACCTACTGCTTCGACGATGACGGCAAGATGCAGTACGGCTGGGTCAACCATGACGACGGTGTTACCAACTACGACGATAATGCGTACGAGGAGTGCGAGTACTACTTCGGCGATGAGAACGACGGTGCTATGACCGTTGGCTGGAGAGAAATCGCTCTGACCGATGTCACGGATGCTGAAGATGATCAGCCCGGCGATTCCTACTGGGATGAGGATCAGGTCCGTTGGTTCTGGTTCAAGTCTTCCGGTAAGAAGCAG
>CACXCJ010000142.1 GCA_902766175.1 uncultured Lachnospiraceae bacterium | reverse complement strand
GGACGAAATCGACCCCATCGGCGGCTCCGAGCTCGCCGGGGAAATCCACGCGATCTCGGCGGAGCATCTGATCAAGTGCCAGCCGTCTGGCATCGAGAGCATGGCGAAGGGCGGAACGATCGCCTGCCTCCTTCCGGCAACAAGCTTCTACCTGGGCTCAACCTACGCTCCTGCGCGCGACATGGTGAATGCCGGCGTTCCGGTCGCGATGGCGACAGACTTCAATCCTGGTTCCTGCCCGTCTCTCAACATGCAGTTCGTCATCAACCTTGGGTGTCTCCGCTACAGGCTCACACCGGAGGAGGTTCTGACCGCTGTAACCCTGAACGGCGCCGCTGCAATCGCCATGGCTGACCGCGTCGGCAGCATCGAGCCCGGCAAGCAGGGGGATTTCGTCGTCTGGGAGGCACCGGACCTCAATTACATCTGCTACCGGATGGGAAGCAACCTGGCACACACTGTCATCAAGAAGGGCGCAGTGGTCTGACTGCGGCGGCAGAAAATCCGCAGATCAAAATCTCATCTTCCGTAAGGAGGCCGTACTGTATGGACCGGACTGACTACCAGATATTGAACATTCTCCAGCGTGACTGCCGGATGACTCTGAAATACATCGGCGACAGGGTAGGACTGACCGCTCCAGCTGTCTCGGAGCGCATCAAACGAATGGAGGAGACCGGGGTGATCCAGGGCTTCCGCATCGAGGTGGACCGTCGGCGTCTGCAAAGCAATATCACGGGCTTCATCTGGGTCGCGCCGGAGCCCGACAAGTATGACCGCTTCTGTCAGTTCTGCAAACAGGAGCCTTCCATCCTTGCCCACTACCACACCATCGGTGTTTACAACGCACTGCTCCGCTTCGCAGTCTCTGACACGCGCGAGCTGGAAAAGGTGCTCGCAGAAATCAAGCATTACGGGAATTCCCAGACATCGGTCGAGCTTGAGACCTACTTTGATTCCAAGGAAATTCCGATCCCATGACACCCGGCGCCGTCTCACAGCGGGCGCATGGCAGAAAGCGAGCAGGCAGGGCAGCCGCCCAGCCTGCTCGCTTTCTGCCTCTTCCGCGAAAAAACTGCTGCACTGATTTCTCAGTGCAGCAGCCTCTCTCTATTTCTTCGCGTCTTCCGCCCCGTTCTCAGAACAGACCGGAGATCACACCGTTCTCGTCGATGTCGATCTTCTCTGCAGCCGGAGCCTTCGGAAGACCAGGCATGGTCATGATGCTTCCGGTCTGGGCAATGATGAATCCAGCGCCCGCAGCAACCTTCAGCGTGCTGACCGTGATGTTGAAGTTTTCCGGAGCACCCAGAAGAGCCTTGTTGTCGGAGAAGGAGAACTGCGTCTTTGCCATGCAGATCGGAAGATTTCCAAATCCGAGATCCGTAAGCTGCTTCATCTGCTTCTTCGCATCTGCCGTGAGAACCGCCTTGTTGCCGCGATATACGCGCTGCACGATCGTGTTGAGCTTATCCTCGATCGAAGCGTTCTCGTCGTACACGAACTGGAAGTGATTCGGCTGCTCGCAGAGACGGATAACTTCCTTCGCGAGCTCGATGCCGCCTTCGCCGCCCTTCGCCCAGACCTCGCTGAGCGCGACGTTCGCGCCGAGCTTCCTGCACTCGTCACGGATCAGGTCAAGCTCTGCCTCCGTGTCGGTCGGGAAACGGTTGATTGCAACAACTGCCGGGATTCCGAAGACCTTGGTGACATTCTCAACATGGCGGAGCAGGTTCGGAAGGCCCTTCTTCAGTGCCTCAAGGTTCTCCTTGTTGAGGTCTGCCTTTGCGACGCCGCCGTGATGCTTCAGTGCGCGGACGGTTGCGACGATGACGCATGCATCCGGCTTGAGGCCTGCCTTGCGGCACTTGATGTCGATGAACTTCTCAGCGCCCAGATCTGCGCCGAAGCCTGCCTCCGTGACCGCATAATCAGCGACCTTCAGAGCGAGCTTCGTAGCCATGACGGAGTTGCAGCCGTGTGCAATGTTTGCGAACGGGCCGCCGTGGATGAATGCCGGCGTTCCCTCCAGGGACTGAACCAGGTTCGGCTTGATGGCATCCTTCAGGAGTGCTGCCATTGCGCCGGCCGCCTTCAGATCGCCAGCCGTGACAGGCTGATCATCGTAGGTGTACGCGACAACCATCTTTGCGAGGCGCTCCTTCAGGTCGGTGAGGGAAGTTGCCAGGCACAGGCAGGCCATAACTTCGGAAGCAACCGTGATGTCGTATCCGTCCTCACGCGGAACGCCGTTCACTCTTCCGCCGAGGCCGTCCACCACGTGACGAAGCTGGCGGTCGTTCATGTCGACAACTCTCTTCCAGGTGATCTTCTTCGGGTCGATGCGGAGCGCGTTGCCCTGGTAGATGTGGTTGTCCAGCATCGCCGCAAGGAGGTTGTTCGCCGCGCCGATAGCGTGGAAGTCGCCCGTGAAGTGAAGGTTGATGTCCTCCATCGGCACGACCTGTGCGTATCCGCCGCCTGCAGCGCCGCCCTTCACGCCGAAGACCGGTCCCAGGGACGGCTCACGGAGTGCGATTGCTGCCTTCTTGCCGAGCTTTCTCAGAGCATCGCCGAGGCCGACAGACGTCGTGGTCTTGCCCTCGCCGGCCGGTGTCGGAGTGATTGCGGTGACAAGAACCAGCTTGCCGTTCGGGTTCTTGTTCTCATTCAGAAAGCGATAACTCACCTTCGCCTTGTAATTTCCGTAGAGCTCAAGGTACTCTTCCGGAATACCTGCTTCCTTCGCGATCTCGGTGATCTTCTGCGGGACATGCTCCTGAGCAATCTCAATATCCGACTTCATCCTGATCTCCTCCTTAATTTGTTAAGTGCATTTCCGGGCGCACGCGCAGCCCGGTTCAGAAACCTGCATAAGCGCTTGTTCCGGCGGAAAAGCCAATGCAACGGCCCCTCCGTTCCTCATTTACAGGAGTATTATATCGGATTTTTCCCCTTTTCGTATATGCTTCCCGGATTCTTTTTCGCGGATTTTGCCTTTCTTTTTTAAGTGGCCGATGCCGCCGCTTTCAATTTATTAAACGGCCGGATCAGACGAACTGCATATTTCCTCCGCCGAGGATGCGGTCCAGGGAGCCGCACGCGGAGTACGGAACATACTTTCCGGAGACGGCGCCCGCCGCAAATGCAGTCACATGGATGGTCCAGTCGATGCCGTCACCCTTCACATGAATCACGTGCTCGTTCGTGTTCACGGACGGATCGGAGATGATTCTGGAGTGTGTGCGGTCAAAGCCGATTCCCGCAAGGGAGAGCGCCGCGTGGACATTCACGTTTCTCGGGTAGAGGCCCGCCGCCTCCCGCGCGGTCCCGTCAAACACCACCGTGTACTCCTTGTCGTCGCGCCCCAGGCTCTTCGGATTCTTGATGGTCTCGATGCTGACCTCGTTGATGATCCGCTTTCCGTCGAACACGCCGTCGAGACCCAGGATCGCGCCGTGCGGCAGGTACAGCGTGTGTCCGCTCTCCTCCGCCGCCTTCTTCGCGCTCTCAAGGACCTCATCCTCGCGGAACGCCGTCATGGAGAACGGAAGGAAATCCGCGTGGCGCAGGACCTTCGCGGCATTCTCCTTCAGAACGGAGGCCGTCGCGCACTCCACGACGAGATCCAGCCCCTCGAAATCCTTCTCCCCGATCTCCCGGAGAATCTTCACGCCGAGAAGCTCCTCCGCCTTCTGGAATGGATCATAGATATACACGACTTCCGCGAGTTTCGTCTCCTGGAGATGCTTCACCATCGCCTGACCGACCTTGCCGCCGCCGAGAAATGCCACCTTTTTCACGAGAGTTCCTCCTTTCGAACTGTGTGCCGCTTCGCGCGGCGATGCTGTCACTGCTTCCTGTAGCGCTCCATCACTGCGAACAGACGCTCCATCGCGGCAGGCGCATTCTTCGGGTCCTGCGAGAAATTGATGCGGAATTCATGCTGGAACTGCGGCCCGAATTCGGTGCCCGGCGTGACGCTCACGCCCGCGAGCTCCCTGACAATCCGGATGAACTGATGGAGCGAGACCTCCAGCTCCGGAATCTTTACGAAGAGGTAGCTGCCGCCGTCCGTCGGACGCGCCGAGACGCCCGGTACCTTTGCGATGACCTCGAGAATCGAGTCGCGGATCGCCTGGTGCTTTGCGACGCGGTCCCTGAGCCACCCCTCCGGCTCCGCAAACCAGGTCTTGAACACCGCCTGGTTGTAGCCGCTGCAGCGAAGCGCCATGATGGCCTGCAGCTTTTCCATCCGCTCGATGATCGCAGCCGTTCCGAACGCGGCACCCAGGCGATAGCCGCTCATGGACTCCGTCTTCGACGGGCCGATGATCGTGATCAGGTTTTCCGGAATCTCCTCCTGTGCGCAGAGGTGCGTGTACGTGACGCCCTCGTAAACCTGTCTCGAGTAGAGCTCATCGACGATCAGGGTCGCGCCGTATTTCTTCGCCATTGCGGCGATCGACAGAATCTCCTCGCGGGAATAGATGCAGCCGACCGGATTGTTCGGGTTCGAGAAGAGGAAGAGCTTCACGCCGTTCTGAAATCCCTTCTCCAGCTCCGCGAGGTCGATGCCGGACTTTCCGGACGCGTTCTCGTAGTACATCTGGACCGGGACCATCTCCCCGCCGAAGAACTCAACCATCTTGCGGTTAGCAAAATAATCCGGCTCCACAATCGCGACCTTGTCGCCCGGCATGATGTTCGCGCCCATTGCGAGGAACAGCGCGCCCTGCGTTCCGGGCGTGAGGATCAGGTCCGAAGCCGGATCAATCTTCACGTTCATGAAGGCGGAGATGTGGGAAGCCACATGCTCCAGAATCTCCTTCCTTCCGCGGTACGGGGTGTACGCCTGCGCGCCTCCTTCCTTCACGCCCGCGATGAAGACATCAAGGCTTCCCGGAATCGGGGTGTGCGCATCGACATCGCCGTGGGAGAAGTCCACCGGGACGCCAGGGATCTTCTCTCCTCTCAAATCCAGCGCCTCGTCCTTCTGGAGGCTTTCCTGTCCGGGTGCATTGTCAATTCCGAGCTCTGCAAACTTTTCCTCAATCGTCATTTTCCGCTCTCCTTTTCAAGATCCCGCTTATGCGGTCCGGCTCCGAACCATCGGTCCGTGCCGATTCCGGTTCTCCGTGCTGATTCCATTTTCTGCGTTGATTCCGTTTTCTGCGTTGATTCCGTTCTCCGCGTTGATTCCGGTTTTCCGCGTTGATTCTGGTTCTCCGCCCTGCTTCCGGTTCTACGCGTTTCCTCTTTGCTTTCATCATAGCGTCAGGGGAGCGGAAAGTCTAATTACAAACCGATCATAGGGTTATGCGCGGACAGGATGCCAGGGCAGCTGTGCCGCATCATGTCAGGTCCGCAGGACACGCGTCATGTCAGGTCCGCAGGACATCCCGCTTCACGCCGCTCTCTCGGAGATACTCAAAAAAGCTCCTCTGGATCTGATTCAGGCCGCCCTTTTTGTGATAGAGATAGACATCCCGCTCCGTGTCCGGGTGATTGATCCGGTAAAACACAAGCCGGCCGGTCCGCCCGGCTGCCTGCGGGATCGCCGCGCGGACCAGGGCAATCCCGGCCCCTGTCTCCGCGAGATAATAGGAACTCAGCATCTGATCCAGCTCCATCACGATCACCGGATCAAATCCCGCATCGCGGCAGAGCTTCATGACGCGTCTCGAGGTGTCGTTCCCGCGCTTCAGCATGAGAAATTTCTCCCCGCTGAACGCCGCCATGTCGGCCGCCGGGCAGTTCCCGGAGAGATAGCGGCCCAAGGCGACATCGTCCCAGGAAAGGGCACAGCCAGCCAGGGCTTCATTTACCGGAAGGTCCTTCGGGACGGCAAGAAGCAGATGTTCCCGCATAACGGGAATCCCGCCGCACTGGGGCGGCATTCCCGTCTCCACGGAAAACCCGAAATCGACGATTCCGGAGCTGAGGAAGCGCCGGAGATCATCGTCATTCGTCTCTATCAGCCGGATCGGGAGCTCCGGGTTTTTCAGGCGGTACTCAGCGATGAGCCTCGGGAGGAGGTAGGTGCAGAAAAAGGAGGGGGCGCCGATCGTGAGACCTCCGGTTTTCTTCCGCCGGATCGTCTCCGTGTACTCCGCCATTTCCCCGCAGATCTCGCTGATTTTCTTAAAATATCCGACCAGGACCTCGCCGTCCGGAGTGAGGGTGAGCGGCGAGGTGCTCCTGTCAAAAATCGGCGTTCCGACGGCGTCCTCTACGCGTCTCACGATCCGGCTCACGGCCGGCTGCGTGAGGAAGCACTTCTCCGCGGCACGCGAGAAGCTCCGCTCCTCACTGACTGCCAGGATGCAGTTCATGTCCTTCAGTTCGACATTCATGGCATTCCTCCATAAACCGCGTTCACCGCAGGGAATCCTCTCGCTGCTCTGCCGCTCAAGTTTCAGCGCGCGGGGTTCATTCCGCTGCTTCGCAGCGCTATAATGAAATCATACGGAGCGGCAGCTCCTCCACGCGGGTCCGTAAGGCACAGCCGGCCCGCCGCGTTATTTTTCGGCATTTCCCTGTTTCTGTTTTCATGTTTCCGTTTCCCTGCTTCTGTTTCCCTGCTTCTCTCTACTGTCTATTTTACATCAGGAGGTATCAGAATGGAGAACCATCCGGTCAAACTCACTGTTCTCTCAAGCGGATGTCCGAAATACCATGCGGGTGATGTGATTCACTTCAAGGGCGCCTTCATCGACAAGGAGAGCAGCGCCGAGCTCTGCATGGTCGCACTGAACGCAGTCTATCCGTTCGTCTACGCCGCGCGCCGCGGCGGGTCGGTGAAGGAAACCCCGATTCAGTGTCCCGACCAGAGCGAATGCGTCACCTTTCGGGTGGAGCGGGAGGATTGAGGGATGAAGATCCCCTCCGGCGCGTCTGGTCCGGCGCTCCGGAGGGGATCCCTATTTCTTCTTTCTTCCTTTGTCAGTTTACGCGTCTATACTGTTTCATTTCATAATTCAGAGGAAGAGCTCAGGCCATACGCCTCCGATAAAAGTCCGCAAGCTGCTCCGCTGTTTCGTTCCATCTGAAGTACGACGTAGCGAACGCATGAGTCGGAGAAATCCATTCTCTGATCTTCAAATCAGGATTCATTTTCAGACCCACGGCCGCTCCTGCGGAAATCGCCGCGCCTATGCTGCCCAGATAAGTCTCGTTTTCCAGAATCACAAGACTCCTGTTCAGAACACCGGAAATCACCTTCAGAAGCGCGCGCATATTGGTGCCTCCGCCGGCAATTACCAGCGGCTGTTTCGGATCAGTGTGTGGTTCCAAAGCCAGTGCCATGCGGCAGAAGGTGTAAGCAACTCCTCTCGCGACAGCACCACAGACGGTATCCGGACTGTCCCTGAGACGAAGACCAATCAGTGTCCCCCGGAGATCACTTGACCAGTAAGGCATCCGTTCTCCCAGAAGCCATGGGAAAAATTCGACCTCATCGTTGTCCGGTAATTCATTTTCCGGTGCCGTCCCGAAGCTTTTTGCCCAGTCAGTTACCGTACAGGAATTTGAGGAAATTCCGCCGATCGTGTATCTTCTGTCATCCACGGCATAGTTCCAGAGACCGTTTTTCTCAGAAAAATCTGGTTTTTCCGTGATAACACGCGCCGCCATCGAAGTGCCGAGATTGCCGCAGAAGGAACTGACAGCTGTGCACGCAAGGCTTGCAGCTGGTCCATCCCCGAGACCCGGAGTCACGGTTACCGTTTCCCCCGGGAGTATATCCTGCCGCACATTGCCGACCGCCTTATCATGAGCCACTGCGCGTGGCAGCAGGCTTTCATCCAGCCGAAGCCCTCTGACTGCATCCATGTTCCACTTTCTTTTGACTGCATCGAACACGCCAAATGCGGACGCAGTGGAATAATCCGTGCAGAGATTCCCGGTCAGAAACTGAAGAAGATCCTCCTTCAGTCCGTATGGCAGAAATTCTTTTCTCTCCTCTTCCGCAAGAGATGCGAGCTTGTAACCGGGATATAGCGTATCCACCCGGCACCCGGAGCGGAGCAGGAATGCCCTTGCCACCTCTTCCACAGACGGATTCCGCTGCCATGGACAATTCCACTGATAGACAAGCACTCCCTCTGAGCTTTTCTTTAAAACCGAGTACATCTGCGTTGTCAATGCGGCACTGATCAGCTCATAGTTATGACTCAGTTCGACCAGCGCCTTCTGCAGCATATTCTCGTAAACGGAAACCGGCATGATACCGATCTCCCTTCCTGTTCGTACCGGGTAATTCCAGGTCGCCGAGGCAGTCATCCTGCAGGTTTTCGCGGAAAATACCGCTGCCTTGAGTGAACTGGTTCCGATATCGAATCCAACAACAGCCCTCATGCGCCCCATCGCTGTTCCTCCAATGACTGATATTTACGGAAAGTCAGAATGCTACCGCGATTATCCTCAGATCTGGCTTCCAAAGAAATCGACAATATTCTTTGCAGCGGCGATTCCCATCCGGTCATTTGATTCCACAGTATACGTCGCAATATGCGGCGTCGCAATCACATTCGGGAGCTCCAGCAGAGGTTCATTCACAGGGGGCTCCTGCGGATAGACATCCACAGCTGCGCTTCGCAGTTTCCCGGAACGCAGAGCGTCGTATAGCGCTCTGTAATCCATGATTGCGCCGCGTGAGGTATTCACAATCGACGCCCCTTGTTTCATCTTCGCAAATGCATCTCTGTTCATGATGTTCTTCGTACTGTCCGTCAGGGGCAGATGAAGGGAGATGATATCACTCTGTGAAAGCACCTCGTCCATGGAAACAAGTTTAGTATTTGGCGTGCTGATTTTCGATGCATCTAAATACGGATCATATACCAGGATCCTTGCCTGAAATCCGCAGAGGCGCTCAGCAACCGCTCTCCCGATGCGCCCGTATCCCATAATTCCCACGGTCGCGCGGAACAAGTCATGTGTCAATGCCGGTTTGTTCCAGGAAGGCGTCTTTGTCATAATTATATTGGAGCGGAGATCTCTCTGCAGGGCAAGAATTAATGTCATGGCAAAGTCTGCCACGGTTTCAAAATTTGCCGAGGGCGTGCAGCAGACGAAGATCCCTCGTTCCTCTGCGAGTTTCTGATCTATGGAATCAAGTCCCACTCCATGCTTCGATATAATCTTCAGGTTCGGACAGCGGTCAAACACATATCTGTCCATCACATCGGATCCGCAGATAACGGCATCCGCATCTCCAACAATCTCAGCGATATGTTCCGTATTCTGAGGTTCCTGATTGTGTACAATTGTATAGGGAATTCCAGCGCTCTCCAGCACCTTGAACGGAGCATGGCTTGCTGTCCCGAATGAGCGGGATAAAATAGCGACACGCGGTTTTCTGTTTTGAACATTCATTTCTTCTGCACTCCTTAGCAGGCAGCAGTGCTCTGGTACTGCAATTTATTCCTTGTCTTTTCTATCTTTTATGAAAGTCCGGTCTGCTCTCCGCAAATCGTAATCCTGTCGTTCTGCCGCGCTGCTTCCAGCATTGCCTCTGAAATCAAAATATCTGAAAGAGCGAGCGTACTCTTGATCTTGACAATCCTCAGAGCGTTGTAGTCGATATCAACTGCAGTGCGAAGGGAACAGAGAACTGCCTCCCTCTCATCCGCTGCTGAGATGGGAATTCGTCCCGCTTCCGGATTGCCTGATCCAATTGCATTTACAGATGTGGCATGTCGGTCGATCTGCTTTTCGCAGGACTCCAGAATATAATCCGCTAAACCGATTCCGCAGGCGTTCCCGTGAGAGGGTTCCGTGAGAGACTCCACTACTATGCGTTGGATCTCCGGGCCCTTGAAGCCCTGCAAGCGGCCTTTTGTTGTACGGCCGGTAATGTTTGGGTCCATGCCGGCCCCGGAAATATCCTTTCCGAGCTGCTCGATAATCAGAACATCCACGGCAGGAAACAGAATGGACGGCATCAGGTCCCGCGCAATCTTCAGAAGCTCAGGTTCTCTTGTAAGGATTTTCTCCGCCGGGATTGCCTCAAGCGAATAAGTCCTGTCGTACCCATTCTCCAGAATCGCAAGCCCGAACCCAACCCTTGTCTCACGAATCACCAGTTTCGCAGCTTCCGGAATCAGATGCGGAAAATTGACAAAACCTCTCTGATGCAGATGCGAGCATCCCTGATGCTTTCCCAATCCGATGGTCAGCATTTTGCACAGGCCGCTCTCGACCGGCCCTCTGAAGTCCGTATGCGGTTTTATCCGATTGATCGGCACAATCAGATCTGCCTGATGTGCGATGCGGTCAACGCAGACATGAACTCCGTCAGACGTGATCCCGATCTCATCCACCTCCATGGACGAATATACCGGCAATCCGACTCTCTCTTCGGTGATTCCATAGCCGGCCAGCATTTCCGCCTGTCCTTCTGCCGTTCCTCCTCCATGGCTTCCCATCGCGGGAACAATGAACGGTTCAGCGCCCATGCTCTTCAGTTCCCTTCCGACAGACCGGACAATTCGCTCAAGATTGCAGATCCCCCTGCTCCCGACAAGAACCGCCGCCTTCACTCCAGGCTTCACCTTCCTGCGGATCTCTTCCTTTGATAATTCCCGATGAATCATTTCCTCAATGTTCTCTACTTCCTCGGCTTTGAACTGCTGATGAACGCGGTACATTCTGGGAAGTTTAATTTCATAGGCATCCGGAGCCAAAAGCGCCATACCACCGCCTCCTTATCCGTTGAACCAGCTCGCAGGTACACGAATGAGCACCGGGAAGAAAATAAAGAGGAACAGAACCAGGAATTCCGCCAGCAGGAACGGAATCAAACTGTGCACCAGCTTTTCAAAACGTGTATGCCCGACGCTGCAGCCCAGATAAAGGATGGTTCCGACCGGCGGTGTAATCAGACCGAGGCAGAGATTGTACACCATCAGTACCGCAAAATAGATCGGATCAATTCCCGCAAGCTTTATAACCGGGAAAATCACGGGGCCGAAGATCAAAAGATTCGGCGTAAGATCCATGACCATTCCCATAAACAGGAAGAAGACATTGATAATCACAAGAAGCAGCAGCGGATTGCCGACCACCGGCCCCAGCATCTGAGCAAACTGCTCCGGAACCTTGGCTACCGTAATGAGCCAGCCCGCAGCAGTTGCGCAGCCGACAATAAACATGACGATCGCAGTGCTGCGTCCGCTGACAACCGCAATTGAAACAAGATCCTTGATCTTAATCTCCCTGTAGACAAAAAGGGAAATCAGAATTGCATAGACACAGGCCAGCGATCCCGCCTCTGTTGCCGTCACAATCCCGAAACGGATTCCACCGATGATGATCACCGGAAGGACCAGTGCAGGGAGCGATTCCTTGAAAATTTTCCAGCTTTCCTTCCTCGTGTAGATGATATTTCCCTTATAACCTCTCCTTTTCACGACCACATGCCACACAATCATCAGGCCGATGCCGATCAGAATTCCAGGGATAATGCCAGCCATAAAACACTGCGTGATGGAGATTCCAACTGCGGAACCGAGAACAATCATGGGAACCGAGGGGGGAATAATCGGAGCGATAATCGCGCCCGCACAGACCAGCGCCGTGGAAACGTCTCGGTCATAACCGGCTTCAGCCATCATGGGAATCATGATGGCGCCCAGTGCTGCTGCATCAGCCACAGGGCTTCCGGAAAGTCCTGCGAAAATGATGCTCGCAATAATTGCGGCATATCCCAGTCCGCCATCCACTCTTCCGACCAGGATATTTGCAAAATCAACGATTCGCTTGGAGAGCCCTCCCTGACACATCAGTTCGCCTGCCAGCATAAAAAAGGGTATGGCCATCAGGGAGGAATTGTTCATTCCAGTAAGAATTTCATGTGCGATCGTAAAAGCGCTGAAATTTCCTAGAAGATGCATTAATGAGATGCAGCAGAGAATCAGAATGAAGGCAACCGGAATGCCGAGCGGCAGGATCACAAAAAGCGTAATTAAAAATGCAGCAAGTGCCATCAGGAATTACCTTCCTTTCCCTGTGCCAGATCATCCGCTTCCCTCTGGGCAGCATATTCACAGATCGGTTTTCTGATATCCCGTATCAGATTCCGAATGCAGATCCAGGTCATCGAAACGGAACAGACGATCAGGGAACTGCTCAGGATTCCTGTTGGCAGCCGGCACGCCGGTGCCAGCACATTGTAGTCCTTCCGGAACAATAAAAGAGAACCCCACAGCATGATCAAAAGAACCGCAAGAACCACAATCTCTCCAATGATCGTCACCACCTTACGCGGTTTCGGTGCAAGACGTGTTATCAGAAGATCAACCCCGACATGACGTCCTTCCTGATAGGCAACGACGGAACCCAGCATGCTGACCCATACAAAGAGCCATCTGCTTAATTCCTCCGAGACTGGCCAGCCTGAATTCGCACAGTAGCGCAGAACTGCGTTGACAAAGACAAATGCCACCATCAGATACATGGCGAATGCGATAAAGAGATTCAGAACTTTTTCTCTCCGGCTCTTCCCCCCGTGCGGAGCCTGATCAAACAGAGCTTTTTGCAAATTCATAGCATACATTCCTTTCATCGCTTTCAAAATCAATAAGGAAAAGCAGGAAACCTGCCAGAAGCAGATCTCCTGCTCTAAGCGTCATGCCTGTCAGCTCTTCTGGTAATTGCGGATCTCGTCAGCAAGTTGCTCCGTACCCGGATACTCCCCATAGAGCCAGTCATAAACCCCGCCAGCAGTTACCTTGTCGATCATCTGCTTACGCATGTCATCCGTGCATTCCGTAACCGTCATCCCCTGCTCCTGCAGGAATTTCTTATCCTCCTGTTCGGACTCGATCGCAAGCTGCCATTCATAGTCCGCCGCATCCTTTACACAACTTGAGAGCACCTCTTTCAGCTCATCCGGAAGATTCTGGTAATACGCTTCATTGATGCACCATTCAACCGGGCTGAACATGTGATTCGTTTCAAGGATGTATTTCTGAACCTCATAGAAGGCGGAAGCACGGTCAGTCGCGTACGGATTATCCTGACCATCAACTACATTTGTCTCCATCGCCGTATAGGTTTCAGAAAGAGTCATGGAAACCGGGTTCACGCCCAGAGCAGAGAAGGTCTTCACATAGAGTGGTGTGGTGGGAATTCTGATTCTCTGGCCAACCAGATCCTCCACTGACTGGGTCTGCTTGCTGCTGGATACGACGCGGAAACCGTTTGCGGTCCAGGCCAGGCAGCGGACTCCTCCCTTCTCCGGAAGATCCTTGGTAATCTCCTGTCCGATTTCCCCGCCCAGCGTTGCCTGCGCATGCTCCCAGCTGTCAAACAGGAACGGACATTCTGCGACATTTATACCGGGGCAGTATTCTGCCATCATGGTTCCGTGGCACGCCATCTCAACCGTCCCTTCCCGGATACTGTCAATATAGACATCCTCAGATCCCAGCTGAGAGTTCGGATACAGCTCAATCTTCAGATGTCCGCCCGACTTTTCCTCGACATCCGCTGCAAGTTTTGTCAAGGCCTGATTCTGAGGATGATCCTCACCGAACCAGTTCGCAAATTTCATTGTGTAATGGTCTAAATCAGGATAAGGATCCTCTGATGCAGCAGAGGACGATGCATCCGTTTCCGTGGAGCCCTCCTCCGCAGCTGTTGACGCTGTTTTAGAAGCCTCTGTCGATGCAGAAGATCCGCCGTACCCGCCGCATGCGCTAAAGGACACTGCCGCGGCAATCGTCAGACAGAATGCAAGCATTTTCTTCATGTTGTGACCTCCCCTTCTCCCTGGTTTTCAGAGCATTTCCGTGTTCTTTAAGCTTTCTCCGTACTCTTCCGTCCGGATGACAGAAAATTCATTTACTTTTCCAGAGCTCTGATTTCAGCAATCGCCTGCTCAAACTGGAGCCTCAGCTCTGCATACTTCGGATCGCTGTCCTCCGGCAGAGACATCGGCTGCCTCGGATAGCCTGCATCAAATCCTCTCGCCTTCAAAATCATGTGAGAAGCAATTGTACTGTCCACAAACTTGCACTTCATCGAATAGAGCATCATGATCCGGTATGCCTTCTCCGCACGCTCCATATCCCCACTCACCGTATAGTCATAGAGCTTTTTGATGATTTCCGGTGCGTAATTGCACATACCGCAGATCATCGTATCTATTCCCATCTGATAGAACGGCAGCCATCCGGTGGAGGTGCCGATGATCACCTTGAAGTCCTTGCGGTTCACCTTCGCATCATAAAAGGTGGTCGTGATGAAGGCCACATTCATGGAGCTGTCCTTGACACCTCTCACTCCCGCTTCCTGAAGCTTCAGAACCGTGTTGAAGTTCATGGTTGTTCTCGTCGTGAAGGGATTGTTATAAGCATAAAGCGGGATCTTTACGGAGTGCGCAATCGCACGATAGTACTCGATCACTCGATCCTCGGTGTAAGCGTAGTAAAACGGCGGAACTGCTCCGATCGCTTCAATTCCAATCTTCTCCGCCTCCTGTGCCAGTCTTACACTGGAAGCCGTATCTGCGCAGCCGACATGAGCAATCAGAAAAGTTCCCGGATGCTGATCTGAGACCTCTTTTGCAAGCTTGAAAAGAGAAACTCTCTCCTCCAAGGTCATCAACGGTCCTGCACCATAAGAGCCGGTCAGAAATGCACCGTTCACGCCATTGTCAAACATCCAGTTCATGTGCCAGCGGCACTTGTCATAATCAATGGAACCGTCCTTTTGAAAGAACGTGATATTAGGTGCAAGAATTCCTCGAATCATCTCAAATCCTCCTTGTCATGTATTTAATTTACATATTGCTTTTAAATTTATGTAATATTCCAACACACGTATTATTTCACGAAGGATTTGACTTGTCAATCAATTTTGTATATTATTTTCACATAGAGTCTTTGTATATGTAATTATATTACATATATGTTTCTGAATCTGTAGCAAAAATGCGCTCTTATTTTTGGTTGCTATCTGTCTGAAGAAAAAGGAGTCCCATATGAAAATTTCAGTTCTGATGGAAAACACTTCCTCCCGCCCCGACATAGCATTCGAACACGGACTCAGCCTTTTTATTGAAACGCCGAGACACCGCCTTCTTTTTGATACCGGCGCCTCCGGCGCCTTTGCAGCCAATGCAGAAAAGCTGGGAATCGATCTCTCAACCGTCGATCTCGCTGTTCTCTCTCACGGCCACGATGATCACGGCGGCGGGCTCAGAACGTTTCTCAGCCTGAATCACAGCGCGCCTGTCTACGTAAACCGCAATGCCTTCGGCCTCTACTACAATGAGGCCCTCCGATACATCGGCCTTGACCCGGAACTCAAGTCAAACCCGCAGCTGATTCAGGTCGGGGACAATGTCACGATCGATGAAGAGCTCTCGCTCTGCACCTGCAACCATGAGATCCGCTATTTTCCGGTGGACAGTGCCGGCCTCTCCGTAAAGTCCGGAGAGAATTACAAGGCAGATCCGTTCGTTCATGAGCAGTACCTCATGATACGGACTGGCGGGCAAAACTATGCAGTCAGCGGATGTTCCCACAAGGGAATCCTGAACCTCATGAAATGGCTGCAGCCTGACGTCATGATCGGCGGCTTCCATTTCATGAAGCTTAAGCTCTCCGGCGGGGAAAATGATACTCTGCGGGATGCGGCTGCCGAACTTCTCCGATATCCGGCAGAATACTATACCTGCCACTGTACGGGCCTTGCGCAGTATGATTACCTGAAGCAGCGTATGGGAAATCGTCTTCACTATCTCTCTGCCGGTCAGACCGTGGAGCTCTGACTTGCCGAAAATTCTGAATATGCCTATAATGGACACAGTTTCAAGGAGAGGGGACATGAATCAGAACGGTTCGGATTCAAATGCGCTGCTTCAGCTGCGTGCTCACTACACCACACTTCGAAACAGCGAAAAAAGGGTGGCTGACTACATTCTGAAACAGCCAAATGAAATCATTTACCTCAGCATTTCTGCCCTTGCCGAAAAGTGCCGCACCTCGGAGACCTCCGTCATCCGACTGTGCAAGGCAATCGGCTATTGCGGATTTCAGGACTTCAAAATCAATATTGCAAAGTCTTCAGTCTCACCGACCCAGCAGATTCATGAAGACGTCAGCGAAAATGACCCTGCCTCTGACATTATCCGCAAAGTAATGACTGCAAATATCCGCGCAATTCAGGATACAATGCAGATTTTAAATGCAGCAGAAGTACAGAAGGCAATTAAGATCATTGCATCAACATCTCGTCTGGAGCTCTACGGCGTCGGTGGTTCCGGCCCGGTCGCAATTGACGGTCAGCATAAATTCTTCAAGTACGGAGTAAACAGCACTGCATACATTGACCCGCACATGCAGGTTATGAGTGCTTCCACCATGAAGGCGGGTGATGTTGTTCTCGGCATCAGCCACACCGGAAACTCCAAGGATATCGTGGAATCGCTCTCCGTTGCGAGGCGGGCAGGTGCGACCACTATCTGTATCACTGGCGGCTTGAAATCTCCCGTCACCCATGTCTCAGATATCGTCCTGAACGTGATGGCGCGGGAGCAGTCCTTTAAGCCGGAGCCGATGTCCTCCCGCATTGCCCAGCTCTCGGTGATCGACGTTCTCGCAGTCGGAGTCGCCCTGACGCGCCCGGATGATGTGCTGAACACCCTGGACAAAATGCGCCGGGCACTCGGGGACAAACGTTACTGACCTGCAGCGTTACCTGCTGACCCCGCATCTTAAAATAATCCCCTCCGTTGCGTCTTGTCCGGCGCTCCGGAGGGGATCCCTGTTCTTTCTCTCTTTAATTCTTTTTTCTCAAAGCCGCGCTGTTTCTGGTGCCGCGTCTCTGTCGGCTCTGCGCCTTGCTCGGGGCCGCGCTGTTCAATGCTCCGCGCTTCCCGTCCCTTTACTCACTGCAGCTGAAAGGCTTCCTTCACCTTTCCGATAATGAAGTTTCCGATGTCTCTCGAGGCGTCCACCGTCTGCGCGCCCAGATGCGGGGTAACGACAAAGTTGTCGCACTCAAACAGCGGGTTATTGAACTTGTTCTCCTCGCCGAGACCGGTTCCCTCGAGCTCGTTCTCAAGGACATCCGCTCCGTAGCCGCCGATTCTTCCTTCCTTCAGCGCCTCATACATATCCTTCTCATTCACAATGCCGCCGCGGCTCATGTTGAGTACCACCGCGCCGTCCTTCATCTCAGCGATGGACTTCTTGTTGAAGAGGTTCTTTGTCTCCTCCGTCAGCGGGACGTGAATCGAGATGAAATCGGAGACCTTGATCAGCTCGTCGACGGTCATGCCCTTGGCACCGCCCGCCTCGAACTGCTCCGGCTTTAAGTACGGGTCATACGCGACGATCTCCATCTTGAATGCGCGGCCCAGCTCACCGACACGGCGGCCGATGCGGCCGAAGCCCATGATGCCGAGCGTCTTTCCGCGGAGCTCATGTCCGACGTACTTGTACTTGTCCCAGATGTGGTTGATCTTCACATCGTTGTTTGCCGGGATGGTGTGGCGGGAAATCTCGAGCATCTTGGCGATCGTGAGCTCTGCGACGGCGTTCGCGTTCATTCCGGGCGCATTGAAGACCTGGATTCCCTTCGCCTTTGCGCAGTCCATGTCGATGTGGTTCAGGCCCACCGCGCAGACGCCGATGAACTTCAGGTTCTTTGCCGCATCAAGAATCTCCTTGTCGATCTTCGGGTCCACTCTCATGATGAGAATATCGACATCCCCGATCTTCGCGATGAGCTCCTCCTTGGAGAGCGGCTCTCCGCCCGTCGTCTCGACCTCCATGTATTTCTTCAGTTCCTGTTCAATTCCCTCATAAACTGCATCGGTGATCAGTGCTTTCATAGTGCTTCTCCTTCTCAAACAAATTCTTTCTGAAGCTGTCCCCCATGGGCTGTGTCAAGCCATGCTCAGCCCTTACAATACATTCTACCGCGCCCTGATTGTTTGGTAAATAGTACAAAGCCTTCAGGTTACACCGTTTTTTTCTTATAGTTGCACAGGCATATGCCTGTTATATCAAATTGCCACTGTTCCGGTGGCATCTGCTTTTGTGCCATCGTGGTACAGTAACTATGCCGGGAAAAAGATGACTTCCACGAGAACCAGCAGAAAGAAGAGCATGCTGGAAATTCCTGCATCAAGAAGGACGATCCCCAGAACGCGGACCAGGCGCCTTTTGTTCCTGCAAAGGGGAACGGCCTGCTGAATACCCAGGTAATTGAAGCTTCCCAGGACAATGCTCATCAGGATGGCAAAGGCAGAGACTCTCGCCACCCACAGTGCCAGGCCCTGCGTACCGGCGATCTTAAGCGTAAAGCTCAGCCAGGCCATGAGGAGATAGCCGAAGGAAGCTCCCGCCATTTTCCAGGGGCTCCCCGTCCTGAACCCTGGAAGCAGATATTTTTTCAGGCGGTCTGAGACACGGAGATCCTGTCGTCCATCGGTCAGCGCGGAAAGGTCACGTGACAGTTCCTCCACACTCCCGTATCTCTCAGCCGGATCCAGCTGCGTACACTTCCGGATAATGGCATCCATCCGTTTCCGGAAAGAAGCTGCTGTGCCGGAGGTTTTTCCGAAACAGTCCCCCGGCGCTTTTTCCAGACGGATGCCGCCAGCCGGACCGGCACCCTCTCCACAGCTGCGGACTGCCGCCGCCATTTCACGCAGGAGAATGCCGAGCGCGTAGATATCAGTCTGCGGAGACGATGCGCCGAACCCATACTGTTCGGGAGCCGCGTACCCCTCTGTCCCAAGCAGAACCGTGTCTCTGTCAGATTCCGGTGTGAAGTACTTGGCAGCATTAAAATCCAGAAGAACCGCGCGGTTATAGACAGTAATCATGACGTTTGAGGGCTTTATGTCCCGGTGGATCACGGCCGGGCGCTGCGAATGCAGCTTTTTCAGGATGGCGCACAGGTCCTGTATGTAACGCAGGATGTCTCCGGAAGTGAGGTCTCTGTTTTCAATTTTCTCCCGGAGGGAAGTCCCTGGGACGTACTCCTCAATCACTGTAAGACTGTCATTTTCCGGAATTAATGTGATGATCCTCGGCACACCTTCCACAGGGTGCTCGCGCAGGCGGGTATAGATCTCCGGATTAAATACGGTCAGAACCTTTTTCACAAAGATTTTTTTCGTCTTCTGGTGCTGAATCAGAAAAACCTGATGCGGCTCACTTAAAACGGCGATCACTTTGTAGTATGACATATCTGATTCATGGCTGAGATCCACACTATCACCCCTTCTGTACAGAGATCGGGCTCATTATATCAGATCGGAGCGCACAATGAGCGAAAAGAACACCCAGGAGCTGAACGGAATTCTCGGAAGCACCCATATCCGGGACTTTGACCGCTATCTGAGCGAAAACAGGGAAAGCTTAAACGGAGCGGATGCCTTCCCCCGCTATATCAAGGACCTTCTGATGGAGAAGCACCTGACCCAGCAGATGGTATTTCTGAACGCAGATATTCCGGAGCGGTACGGCTACAAGCTTCTCTCCGGGGAAAAGCACACGCGGCAGCGGGACGTGATTCTGAGGATCTGCTACGCGGCGAAGCTTTCTCTCGCGGAGACCCAGCGGGCCCTTAAAAAATACGGAATGCCGGAGCTCTACGCCAGAAATGCGCGGGACGCGCTGCTGATGCTCATCTTTCAGGAAAGGCCGGGCGGAATCATAGAGGTGAATGCTCTGCTGAAAAAGAAGGGGCTGGAGCCCCTGAGGACGAGCGGGCTCCGGGAATAACTCCCTTTCCCTTCCCGAAAGTTTCCCCCGCCACGGTGGGAACGCGGAATTTTCAATATGCTACAATTTAGGCATCAGGTACAGGAAGGGGGAATGTGAGTTATGAAAAAGAAGACTAAGCTGGCGGCGGTATTGCTGTCTCTCTCTCTGGCTGCCGCGGCAGCCGCGGGATGCGGGGCAGCCGGTTCCGGATCAGGCCGGGACGTTACAGGAGAGAGCACCGGCACTTCATCCGCCGGGACTTCCGGCGGAGAGAGCGCCGGTATGGAGAATGCCGGCACGGAGACTTCCGATGCAGACAGCATCGCTGCAGGCACTGCTGCCGCAGAGGAAGTTTCCTGGAAACAGGCAGACGAAAGCGCTGCTTCCGGAACTGCCACAATCACAGAGCAGGTCCTGTTTGACGCAGAGAATATCAAAATCACCGCGGAAGGTCTGGAAGAGGGGTTCCTGGGCGTCGAACTGAAGCTCTTGATTGAAAATAACTCAGACCGGAACATCACGGTACAGGCTAGAAACACCAGTGTCAACGGATACATGGTCTCCACGATGCTGTCGTCGGACGTCGCCGCCGGAAAGAAGGCTGTCAGTGCCATTCAGTTCTTCAGCTCCGACCTCGAAAAAAATTCCATCACAAAGATCACGAACGCAGAGTTCTCCTTCCATATCTTTGACTCTGCGTCCTGGGATACGGTCTCTGACTCGGACACGCTCTCGCTTCAGTTCTGAGAACCGCCTTTCACAGGGAGAACATCAAGATGAAAACATGGAAGCTTGTTTCAGGTATTCTGTCAATCATTCTGTTTGTCCTGGTCACATTCCAGTCGTGTGCCGCCGGCCTGGCAAACACTCTGGAAAAGAACGGTGAGATGTCCGGCTCCGCAGGAATCGTGGTCGCGGTATTCATGCTCACAGGCGGAATTGTCTCCATCGCCACAAGTACATCCGCAAATAACGCGGGAAATGCCGCACTGATCATTCTCTTCGGACTGGCGGCGATGATTGGATTCGCATGTTACGGCAGCTACTCGGACCTCGCGGTCTGGTCCGGCTGGTGCCTCCTCAATGCCGTCATGGCGCTCGCTGCGGCCATCACAGGAAGAAAAAAGACAGGCAGAAGACAGTAAACGCTCCAGCAGGCATCAGCGCACTCCAGTCAGGCACGCACCACAGACACGCATCTCAGACACGTATCCAGGCCCGCATCTCGCAGACACGCATCTCGCACCACACAGGAGGGCGCCCGGTTCTCTCGAACCGGGCGCCCTCCCTCTGTCTGTGAAATTCATCTGATTGGGATCAGGGTTTCAATTAATAGGCACGTCCCTGCTTGATCATCGCGTCTGCGACCTTCTCAAATCCGACAAGGTTTGCGCCTGCAACCAGGTTGTAGCCGAGGCCGTATCTCTCAGCGGCCTGCGCGGAGCCGTCATGGACGCCCTTCATGATCTTGTGGAGCCACTTGTCGACTTCCTCGCCGTCCCAGAAGAGTCTCTCGGAGTTCTGCGACATCTCGAGTGCGGAGACGGAGACGCCGCCGCAGTTCACTGCCTTGGACGGAGCAATGATCATGTCCTTCTGCTCCATCAGGTACTTCAGGGCCTCGTTCGTGGTCGGCATATTTGCGACCTCGATATAGTACTTCACGCCGTTGGCAACGATCTTCTTCGCCTCGTCGAGGTTTACGTCGTTCTGGGTCGCGCACGGCATGATGATGTCGACATCCTTCTGGCCCCACGGCTTCTGACCCGGGAAGAACTGAACGCCGAACTTATCCGCGTAATCCTTGACCTTGTTGCGGCCGGACGCTCTCATCTCGACCATGTAGTCGATCTTCTCCTTCGTGGTGATGCCGTCCGGATCATAGATGTAGCCGTCCGGGCCGGAGAGCGTGACAGCCTTTGCGCCGAGCTCCGCGAGCTTTCTGCAGACGCCCCAGGAGACGTTGCCGAAGCCTGCGACTGCAACCCTCTTGCCCTTGATGTCATCCTTCTCATGATTCAGGACTTCCTGCAGATAGTAGACAGCGCCGAAGCCGGTTGCCTCCGGACGGAACGCGGAGCCGCCGAACAGCGGATCCTTGCCGGACAGAGCGCCGTTTGCATAGGAGCCGGTGAGTCTTCTCCAGGCGCCGAACATATATCCGATCTCACGGCCGCCGCATCCGAGATCGCCTGCCGGGCAGTCGATGTCCGGGCCGATGAAGCGGTACAGCCCCTCCATGAAGGACTGGCAGAATCTCTGAACTTCCTTGTCGCTCTTTCCGTTCGGATCGAAATCGGAGCCGCCCTTTGCGCCGCCGATCGGCAGGGTGGTCAGTGCATCCTTGAAGGTCTGCTCAAAGCCGAGGAACTTGATGACGGACATGGTCACGGTCGGAGCGAAGCGGATGCCGCCCTTGTACGGTCCGATCGCGCTGCTGAACTGCACGCGGTAGCCGGTGTTCACATGAAGCTTTCCGTTGTCATCCTCCCACGGAACACGGAACATGATGGTTCTCTCCGGCTCAACCATTCTCTCGAGGATTGCGTTCTCCTCGTACTCCGGGTGTGCCTCGACCAGCGGGCCGATGGAAGAGAAAACCTCCTCGACGGTCTGGCAGAATTCCTTCTGCTCCGGATACTTTCTCTTTACGTCTGCGATAACTCTCTCAATGTACGCGTTCATTTTTTCCTCCTGAAATGAAACACCTGAAAAAGCTCCCCAAAACTCAGATCATGCTGCAATAGGACCGCCGCAGGAAGCATCTCCCGTGGACAATGTCATTATATCCCGTATTTTCGGGCCGCGCTATTTGTGTTCGTTATGCTGTTATAGCTCTCGGCGATAACGTTCCATTGCGGTCATGTGTCCGCTATATGCGGACAGTCTCATTCTCCGGATGAAAAGGCCGGCCGCTTAAGGGGGGTCATTTTTCCGCGCACAGCGTGCTCCGGATGCGATCTGCGAACTCCCGGATCCGCTCCTCGATCCCCGGAAGCTTCAGGGCCTGCCCCGCGTTGTTTGCGGTCTCCATCATGCAGAAATGCGCCGGCAGGTAGAACGTCTTGTTCATGTTCAGGGCAGAAATCAGCTGTTCCGCGATGATGTCGCTTCCGCTGTAGCCGGACACCACGATCGCAAAGAGCGCCTTGTCATAAAAACGCACCTGCCGGAACAGGGCGGTCAGGCGGTTGATGAAGGCCGTCAGATTTGCGGACAGCGCATCGTTATAATTCGCGCAGATCATGACGAGCCCGTTCGCGCGCCGCACCGCGGGATAGACGGACTCCGCCATGATCCCGCCGTAGAAGCAGCTGCCGCGCTCCCCGTAGTGAAGGCAGGTGTGATAAGGGCAGCCCGCACAGTCGTAGAGGGTCCCGTTCTGCAGGCTGATTTCCCGGATATCGAGATCGTCTCTCAGATATTCCGCGGTCCTGTGCCAGAGCGCGAGCGTGTTCGATGTCTTCCGGAGGGAGGCGTGGAGGACGAGAAGATTCGGGCGGCGCCCGTCTGCCGGCAGCGTCCCCGGCATTTCCTCCCCTCTCTCCTCTTCCCGCGAAGAGAGAAAGTGCGCGGCATTTCCCGGTCCGTTTCTCCTGAACGAAAGAATTTCCTGCACCAGAACCGCCGCGCACTGGTGGTAAGCGGTCAGCTCGTCCGTCGAGAGAATCTGGGCGGAAATCGTGAAGTTCGAGAGTGTCCGCGTCGCCTCGACGAGCGGGCGCCCGACGAAGGCGCACCCGGCGCAGTTCGCGGTGAAGACCAGCTCCCGGGCAGCGGATTTCGTGTAGAGATCGCTCATGCCGTCCGCGATCACGCCGCCGGCATAGCCCTCGAGAAGGCCCTGGTCCCCTCTGAGAAGCCGGAACAGGCCGGTCAGGCCGGTGTTCACCCCGTCCTCTCCGAGGCCCGCGGCGAAGAGAACCGGCCTATACTCCTCCCCCTTTTTCGGGCGGTGCGCCCGGAAGTAGTTTTCCGTCTCCTCCGGCGTGCAGAGCCAGACCGGCCTGGTCCCCCGGAGCGCGCTTTCAAGCACCGATTCCAGGCGCTCGTTCTTTCCGTTGACCGGGTCCTCCGGCATCACAACCGGAAGAACCGGGCGCACTGTGTCTTCCATGGATCCTCCTCAGACAATCTCCTGAAGCGACCGCTCCGCATCCCGGATCCGCTCAAACAGCACATCCGGCAGGGGCAGAATCTCCGTCTCGAGGCCGTAGGGCGTGTAGCGGTTCTTCACGCCGATGTAGCTTTTCCCGAGGCACACGGAGCCGCAGTGCCACTCCCCGCGGAGCGCGAGGAGGACGGACAGCGCGCCGGAGGAATAGGCGGGCGCGACAAACGGCTTGAAGCCGAGCGAACGCATCTCGAGGTTCGCGGTCACGACGCGCTGTGTCAGCTCCCTGGAAACCGCGTCGTCATAATTGCTGATCGAATCCGCGACAACCAGCTCCTGACCGTGCGGGCCGAAGGTTCTGCCCTCCGTGAGAAACCTTGCAAACCGGGGGTCACGCTTCGCATAGTAGGCTGCCCTGGCGTTCATGACGCCGAGCCCGAAGCCCTGGATCTGCTCCGCCCGGAGCCCCTTCCAGTCGAAGGCCCCGCTCTCCTCCCGGTTGCTCTCCAGGTACATGACGCGCGCGAGCGGGTCCACCGGGTCGGAGATCTGACAGAACATGCCTCTGAAGCCGACGCAGCGCGCCTGACGCGCATAGGAGGCGACGATCTTCCGGTTGCTCTCGAACTGCGCCATCCGGGTGTCCTTCACCTTGGAGCCGACCGGCGGAATTCCCTTCGAGGCCGCGAAAATCACGACGTCGCAGTCAAAGAGATTCTCCGCCTTTACCGCGTGCACCTCCGGGAGGCGGTCATAGTCCCACGGATAGGAGATCTGATTCTCCTCGAACTCCCAGCGCGCCACGGTGTTCTCGCTCAGGTCACAGATACCGATTTCCGAGATCACATCCCCGCCGAGAAGATGAAGTCCCGTCAGGATGTTCGATCCGACATCTCCGATTGCGATCAGGTTCACGCGCTTCTTCCCCGCCGGGAGAAAGGAGGGGCCGCGCTTCTCCGCCGCTTCCTTCGCCCTGCGGAGCGAGGTGTTCTGCTCGTCGTCCGGAAGCTCCCTGAAGATTGCCGGAAACTGCGGATGGAGAACATTCACCGCGCGGAGCGTTCCGGCGGATGCGCAGTCCAGAATGCACTGCGGAACGGATGTGAGATCCGCGCGGTTCACATTCTTCACGAGCTCTGTCTTGGAGAGCCACGCGGCGCTCTCCTCATCCTGGAAAAGCAGCGCCGGGTCATTCACAAGGAAGGAAGCGCGGCCGCTCCCCGGATCCCGGAAGAAGAGGTACGTGAGAGCCGCCGCCTTTTCCGGCGCATCCATGCGCAGAAAGCCAAATCCCGCCCTGCGAAGCGCCTTCGCCGCGGTCTTAAGATCCTCTTCCCTGACGCAGCAGAGATTTCTGTCCGCCTCAAAAAATGCAAACATAGTTTCAAACGTCCTCCTTAAAAAGCCTGTCTTCCCGCCGGCCGGTCCGGCGCTCCTTTCCGTCAGCGCCCGGTCCGGCGCTCCTTTGTGGTCCGCGTGTTGACGCGGCTCCGGTAAAGCATCTCGAGGTCGTTCTGCAGGTAGACGGACGCCGCAAGGTTCGGGTCGTACTGGATGCAGCTCCCCTTGTCCGGGCAGAGCGGCAGAATCACCGCCTCCGAGAGGCGGGAGAGCGTGAGGTTTCTCGAGAAGAGGGACCGGTACTCCTGTTCCAGAACCAGCAGCACGTCCCGCGCGTTCTTGATGCAGCAGGCCGAGAAGTTAAACAGTGCCTCGCTCGAGGCCCCGTCGAGCGGCGGGTTCGTGTACGGGTAGATCAGGTTGATGCTCGGCACCGTCCCGGCGGCGTCCCGCTTCTCTCTCCGCACGGTATCTCCCCCGATGAACGGGTAGAGGCTCGATTCTGCGAACCAGTAGCGCATGTTCGGGATGTAGTAGATGCAGTCCTCCGGGATGTGCAGGGTTCTCAGCGTATCCCGCGCATAGCCGGAAATCACGCCAAGCAGGAGCTTCCGGACCTGAACCCCCTCCTCCGCAAGCATCGGTGCCAGGGTGTTGATGCGGATGCCGCTCCGGTTCATGACATCATCCACGAGAATCACCGGCCGGTCAAACGACTTGATGGCGCGCATCTGGACCGGAAGCGGCGTGTACCCCGGGAAGGCCTCGACGGAGGCGCTCTTCAGGTCGGGGGCGTACACCTTGTCCGTGTGGATGGTCTTCGTCACCGTGTTCGGAACTACGCGTCCGCGGAGTATCTTGCCGAACGGAACGCACATAAGGCTGCCGAGCTGCCGCGGCGTCACCGGGTCCCGCGGCACCCCGTTCAGGGTCGTGATCTTGTCCACAAGCCGGTGGAACAGGACTGACGAGGAGACGGAGAGCACCAGCTGGCCCGGATACAGATCCGCCATGCTCCGCTGCAGATCCTTCTGCGCGCGGTGCACGGTCCTCAGCACGCGGTCCATGCTGGAAAACGGCTCCTTCAGGGTTGTCTCCATGTTTGCGAGGAGCACGAGCGGATTGTGCATGTCCACGAAATAGAGAGGGACCTCATTTTCCGCGCCCTCCGGCTTCAAAAATCCGGACCGGAGAACCGCCGAGAGCACGCGCTCCGTGCAGTACCCGTCCTCCGGATAGAAAATCGCGTTGTCGCAGCGCTTCGCGTAGGAGCGGATCAGCGCCTCTGTGAGCAGCAGCTGCTCCCCGTCGTGAATCATGGCGTCCTGCTTCGCGTAGATGCCGGAAATCAGCAGGACGTTTCCCGCGGTCCGCTGCCGGACGAGGTCTGTGAGACTCACGGTCTTCAGAATCGGAAACAGCTCATCCGGCAGGAGAACGCGGACGCGCGCCGCGCCGATCAGCCGGTTGTCCTCCGAATTGTTCCGAAGCAGCAGCAGGCCGTCCCCCGAATTCCGGATGGACGCGGCGACCCTGTCCGGATCCTGCTTCTCGTCCAGAAGCCCGGTGATCTCGCGCACCAGGGACGCATCCGGGCGCACCTTCATCTCAAACGTCACCGCGCGCGCCTCGATGATCGGCTTATATTCCGGCTCGCGCAGGTACAGGCTGTTGTTGTAGATATACTCCTGCACCACGGGGTCGATCAGGTTCGAGATGTCGCGGTTCATATCGATGTTCTCGCGGATTCTCGTGGAGCTGATCTCCTCCAGCTCCTTCGGGAGCTCAAGCTCCAGAAGCTTCCCCGTGATCTTTTCCATCATGCCGCGGTTCAGCCGCGAATCCGTCCTCGCGTCGCCGACGCGCCGGAACACGATGTGGTTCATGGAGCGGATCTCCGCGCTCACCGGGCTCTGGTCCTGGTAGTAGGAGGCGTTTGCGACCACATCGCTCCCCTCCACAAGGTACAGCTCCCGCCCCTTGAAGATCTGCCTCAGGCGCCTGAGGTCCTCCGGCCGCCCGGGATTCAGAGGGATCTGGTAGGGAAAGAGGTTGATGTGGAACTCATCCGCGATCGACATGTTCACGATCGAGCGGCGGATGAGGTGCGGCTGCGTCTTCTTCGACCAGCTGAATTCATCCACCGAGAGATAGACGTCAAAGTCCAGGTCGCGGATCTTCCGCGCGATCTCGCGGTGCGAGAGCGTGAACGGATCAAAGGTGCCCGGGAAGAACGCGACCTTATGGCGCTCCTCAATCTGAAACTCCCCCTTCGAGAGGCGGTAGTCCGTGATGAAGCGGTACAGGAACGCGAGCGCCGATGCGCGGTAGAGCTTTGTCATCTCCCCGCCCACATTCTCCGTGAGCTCGAACAATATTTTCCGGTACGACTGGCAGAAGATTTCATACTTCTCGCTCTGCGTCATATACCTTGATCCGAAGACAGACTGCCCGAGAACCAGGAGAGCCTCCTGGTGGACGCGCTCCCGGTAGCTCGCCATCCCGGTGAGGAGAAGGCCGAAGAGGCGCTTCTTTCTCTGGCTGTAGGTGTCCTCCGGCTCCGGAAAACGCTCCGGGTACTCCCCGTAGTGTTCCAGCAGCGTCCCGACTGTGTCCAGCATGACCTCGCAGACATTGTCGGAGGGGCTCGCGAGGAGGCCCTTCAAGGAGGCGATGATCTCATCCAGCTGTTCCGGCGGGAGCCAGAGCGCGAAGCGCCCGAGCCAGCGGGGAATCGAGCGGGAGTAGTCCGTATCCTCTGTCTCGAGGCTCCGGAGCATCTCCACCGCGATCTCGTTTCTCTGGTCCGGGCTCAGGACCTTTGCGATCCGGATCAGCTGCTCTCCCGCCGTGCTGCGTACCAGCATGTACTGCCCGACCTTGATCATGTTCGAGAAATGCGCGGCGATGTGGAGGATGTGGTTCTTGTCGCCGTGAAGCTCGTGATCCGCGAGCAGCATGATGTTCACAACCTCCGCAACCCACGGCGTCCCGACCTTCAGGTTATCGAGGAAGATCTCCGTGACAAGATCGCGGCCGTAGAGCAGCTTCTGGAGCTTCTCCGTGTCAACGCCCAGCGCGTCATAGATCCGGAATTTGAGGAACAGGAAAGCAGGCGCCGACGAAGTGTCCACGCTTTCCACTGTATTTAAAATTCTCCCGCGGACGGCACAGAAATCCGCTGCCTCCGCGGCGGCCACGTCCTCCGCCGGCATTCTCCCGGAATTTTTCAGGTAGTCCGCGATGATCGACAGGTTCCTCCACGCCATGATCCGGACCTTCTGATTCCCGGGTCCGGCGCAGTCCGCCGAAAACTCCGCCACCTCCCGGATCTGCGCCGCGCTCATGCGGTCAAACGGCATCAGCTCCACCGGGTTCAGGAGCGCAAACTTCTCGCCGTCCTCATACTGATCCGCCTTCCGGTACCACCGGAGAAACTCCCCGAGAAACGCGGGGAGGTCCCGCTCGTCCGCGTTCTCCACAAGAGAGGCAAAGATACTTCTCATCTGCGCGCGGATTCTCGTCTGCTGCAGGTCAATCAGGCGGTGATCCGGGTCCAGCACGATCCCGATGTAGTGCCGCCAGAGACTCAGCACCTTTTCCTGCGCCAGGTCCTTACGGCCCGTCGGAAGGCTCTTCCGGTAACCCGCGTTAAACTGCGCGATCACCCTGCCCATGAGGAAGGCAGCCTGCGTGCGGATCTCCCCGTCCCGCCCCATGAAAAGCTCGTACAGGAAGGAGAGCATCTGCTCCTTCTGCGTGTCGTTCGTGTAGGTGAAGTACTCGCTGAAGATATTCAGATACGCGCGGACATTCTTCCAGTGCTTCTCGCTCCGCGCGGCCTCGAGAAGGTTGCCGAACTGAAGCTCCGCATTCATCTGGTGCATGACATCGATGTTGTGCTCGATCGCCATGAAGACCAGGGATTCGATGCTCTGCGCGGGGTTCCGGAGCACCGGCTCCGGCATGGGCTCCGGGAGCTTCGGCTTTCCGTCGAGGTCCGCGTCCACTCCCCTGAAGCGCATGTAGCGCTCAAAGTCGGCGAGCTTCGAGTACACGTGCTCGTAGCGGTGGAACTTCTTTTCATCGACGTTCTGGAGCTTGTGGAGAATCACGTCGAATGCCTCGGAGAGCGAGGAGATCCGCGTCCGCTCCACCCCGTTCCTGTCCCTGCTCACCTTTACGCGGAAGTCGGAATAGATCAGAGTCAGCGATTCGACCGAGAGATTCGACGGCTCAAGATCCCAGGTCGAGTGGTTCGCCGCGATGTGTCCGATGGTCCGGATGCCACGTGTCGTGTACCAGACGTCCGTGTAATAGTAGTGCATGTACGGGACGCGCTCGTTCGGCTTGCAGCCGAATTTTCCGAGGTCATGCCCCGCGGCGGCGCCGGAGATCAGAGTGAGGTCTATGGGGAGCCCCGCACGGTACAGCCCGCGCGCCACGGTCATGGCGACGTAGTGCACGCCTGCGATGTGCTCGAGCGTGTTGAACGCCGTGACCTCGGCGTTCAGGCGCATCATTTCATAGATGTACTCGCTCCTCCAGAAGCGGAGGAACTTCTGGTACTCCGCGGCGCACTCAAACCCCTGCATCTCCTCCGGGGAGAGAAACTGAAAATCCTTCATCGGCTCGAACGGCACGTGGCGGCGCTCGATATCGAAGAAGAAGCGCAGGATCTCGAGATAGAACACGGCACCCGCGCGGTACGGCGCGCTCTCCGCGGTAAACTCCTCCTCCGGGTACAGAATGTGACACACGAACCGGTAGGCAAACGGCATCCAGCCGCCCTCCGGCTCCGGGGAGAGAAGCGTCATCATCGGGCGGCAGATATCGAAGATCTGCCGGCAGGTGAAGCGCTTCTTCACAGGAATAAGGCCGGAGATCACGGCCTCCCAGTACTCCCGGCTCAAAGC
This sequence comes from uncultured Lachnospiraceae bacterium, assembly GCA_902766175.1. Taxonomy (GTDB): domain Bacteria; phylum Bacillota; class Clostridia; order Lachnospirales; family Lachnospiraceae; genus Moryella. The sequence goes on along the minus strand of CACXCJ010000142.1, from coordinate 1,530 downwards.
CGCCTGGATTGTCTCCCTTCTGAGTCCCGCCTTCTCCAGAAATTCATCCGCGGTCAGGTCCTCCGAGAGGCTCTGGAAGACCTGTCTCACTTCCTTTTTGCTCATGGTCAGTGCAGTTCCTTCTTTGAGAGCGCAAGCGCCTGCTCAATCACCTTGTCCATGTCGTAATACTTGTACTCGCCCAGGCGGCCGCCGAAGATGACGTTCTTCTCCCGCAGCGCCATTTCCCGATACCTCTCGTACAGCGCGCTGTTCTTTTCATTATTCACCGGATAGTAGGGCTCGCCGCCCGGCTTCCACTCGGAGGAGTACTCGCGGCTGATGACGGTCTTCGGCAGGTCGTTTCCCTCCTCGTCCTTTCCGAACTCGAACCACTTGTGCTCGATGATCCGGGTCCAGGGCGTCTCACGGTCCGTGTAGTTCACGGCCGCATTGCCCTGGAAGTTCGGCTTGTCGAGCACCTCCGTCTCAAAGCGCACCGACCGGTACTCGAGGCTCCCGAGACTCAGGTCGAAGTACGCGTCGATCGCGCCGGTGTAGAGGACTCTGTCCGCGAGCGCGGAGAGCTCCGCCCGGTTCTTGAGAAAATCCGTGTTCAGGCGCACCTCGATGCCGTCGAGCATCCGCTCCACCATCCTTGTGTAGCCGCCCACCGGAATTCCCTGAAAGAGCGCATTGAAGTAGTTGTTGTCGAAGGTGAGGCGCACCGGGAGACGGCGGATGATGAAGGCGGGAAGCTCCGTGCAGCTTCTGCCCCACTGCTTCTCCGTGTAGCCCTTTACAAGCTTCTCGTAGATATCCGTCCCCACGAGGCTGATCGCCTGCTCCTCCAGGTTCTTCGGCTCCGTAATCCCGGCGGCCTTCCGCTGCTCCTCGATCCTTGCCGCAGCTTCCTCCGGGGTCACGACCCCCCACATGCGGTTGAACGTGTACATGTTGAACGGCAGGGAGTAGAGCTCCCCGTTATAGTTCGCGACCGGGGAATTCGTGAAGCGGTTGAACTCGGCGAAACGGTTCACGTAGCGCCAGACCTCCCGGTTATTCGTGTGAAAGATGTGCGCGCCGTACCTGTGGACGTTGATTCCCTCGATCTTCTCGGTGTAGACATTGCCCGCGATGTGCGGACGCCGGTCAATCACAAGCACCCTTTTCCCCGCATCGGCCGCTTCCCGCGCGAAGACGGCGCCGAACAGCCCTGCGCCGACGATCAGATAGTCGTACTTCATGCCTTTTCTCCCAGCTTCGCAAGTGCCCTCGCCTCAAAGTGCTCCTTCGTGACGATCGCTCTCTCGTGCGTTCCGACGCCGATGAGTCCCTTCCCGTCATAGGCCTCGACGTGGAACGTGAGGATCTTTCCGTTTTCGCTGATGCCCGTGAGCTCTGTCTCGACCCGGACCTTCATGCCGGCGGGCGTCGCAGCGACGTGCTGCACATTCACCAGCGTTCCGACCGTGGTCTTACCCTCCGGGAGAAATTTCGCAATCGAGTCCACCGCAGCCGTCTCGATTTCCGCGACCATGACCGGCGTCG
>CACXCJ010000141.1 GCA_902766175.1 uncultured Lachnospiraceae bacterium | reverse complement strand
AGCCCTTCATCACGGGCGTGAGGGGCATGTCCAGCTCCGCGATGGTGCCGATGATGCTCTTCGTCATCTCCCGCTCGCTCGCCGTGAAGTGCTCCGCGTAATCCGCAATTCCGTCGTAGACCCGGTCCGTCTCGAGGATCTTCGGGTCGCGGTAGGAGACAAAGCCGGAGTTGCCGCTCCGCCCGAAATTCGCCATGCAGCCGTAGGCGCCGCCCTGGACGCGGATCCTGTTCCAGAGATAATCATAGCTCAGAAGGAGCTTCAGAATCCGGAGCGCGCCGGTGTAGGGATACCCGTGGTCCCGGAAATTGCCGAAGCGCGCCGCGTAGTTCACGCGGGAGGCACTCTCCCACGCCTCGCTCCTCACAAGCTTCTTCCAGTCAAAGGCGGACGGCCTGTCCGCTGTCTCAGGCCAGGTCCCGCGGAAGCCCTGAAGGGCGGCCGCGAAGGACCGGTAGTCCTCCTCGTCCGCGGTGATGTGGATCCGGAGATTGTCCGCCGTGAAAATCTTCCCGCAGAGGCTCCTTAAATCCGCCGCCGCGCGCGCAGCTCTCTCCTGATCCCGCCCGAACGCCTCGAGGAACTTATAGTAGGAAATCCCCTTTGTGGCGTCATTCACCGCCATGACCTCCGAGAGGAAGGAGCCGGCGCGGTTCAGGGCCGTCGTGTGCCCCGAGGAGAGGAGGCGGTCCCGCAGTCCGGTCCGCACCTCCAGGAGGTTGTCAAGGAAGCGGCCGATGTCGTCAAACCGCGTTTCAAGCAGCATCTCCCGCAGGATCCTGAGGGCAAAGCTGATTTTTCCCGGGAATACCTTCGCGCCGGCGCTGAAGATTCTTCTGCTCCCGCCGCTTTCAAGATCCGGGTAGCAGTCGATCGAGAACGCGGTTCCGCCCGTGTTGAGGTTCACCTCCGTCGAGAGACTTCCGTAGCTGTGCTCCTTTGTGTCGAGGTAGCCCAGGAGGTCCCGCAGAAGAGCCATGCGCGAGAGGTCCTCGAGCGAGAGCGAGCTGCAGTCAAACAGAAGCTTCAGATACACGATGTGCGACGTGAAGAGGCTGGAAGCAATGACCGGAATGCCGTCCTCTGTCCGCTCCTCGAAGATTACGTGCTCCGCCTCGCGGCCGATGTCGCTTCTCTTAAGAAGCGGGATCTTCCTCAGGTCCTCCTCGGGCGACGGCTCGCTCTGGTATGCTTTCAGGGCCTTTGTCTCCCAGGCGATCTCCTCCCGCTTCTCCCGGCTCATTCCCGCCGCCTTTTTCTTCAGCTTCTCCCGGAGCGTCTCGTCCTTTTTCTCCGTGAGACCCCGCACAGGCTTCAGAATCACGAGCGCCTCGTTCGGATTGCCGAGAAGACGGGTGCGGATCAGCATCTCGAAATAGCCCTCGTCAATCTTCTCCCGGAGCTCCGCGAACATGTCCGCGAATTTCAGGTGCATGCAGGGGTCCGCGTCGTAGAGCCAGCTGTTGAAGCACTCGATTCCGTACATGAGGCCCTTCGGATAGGAGCCGAAGTCCGCCTCCCGCGCGCGGAACTCATTCAGGTTCACGGCGGCGCGGAGCGTGTCATGGTCCAGCCCCTCGTCCGCGAGCTTTTTCAGCACCTCCCTGACGATCCGCAGGAATTCGTCCTTCTGGTCCGCCGAGACATGGTCCGCCGTCACCGCAAAGTACGGATCGCGGATGCCGTAGCTGTAGCCGCCGTAGACATCGCTCCCGATGCCGGCGTCGATCAGGGCATCGTGAAGCGGCGCGCCCGGCGCCTCGAGCAGCACGTACTCGAGGATCTGGAACGCGTTGTAGAGCAGCGGGTCCAGTTCCCCGCCAACCCTCGTATTCAGGGAGAAGTACCAGCTGGTCTCCTCCGGCTCGCTCTCCGAGACAGAGTACGGAAACACCCGCTCCACGGGCGCCTCAAACGGGACCGGCATCCGGATCGCGGAGTCCACCGGCCGCCGGTCGTAGTGCGAGAGATACTCGCGGTCGAGGTACGTAAGCCGCTCCGCCATATCGAGATCCCCGTAGAAATAAATGTAGGAATTCGACGGATGGTAGTACCTGCGGTGAAAGTCGAGGTAGGCCTCGTAGGTGAGATCCGGGATATTGTCCGGATCTCCGCCCGACTCCTCCGCGTACGGGTGGCCCGGGAACAGGACCTGATTCACCGCGCGCTCCATGATGCCGTCGACGGAGGAATAGGCGCCCTTCATCTCGTTGTACACGACCCCGTTCAGCGTGAGGGGGCTGTCCGCATCCTCCGCCTCGTAGTGCCAGCCCTCCTGCTCGAAGATCTTTTTCTCCCGGTAGAAGTTCGGGTGGAACACGGCGTCCAGATAGACGTCGCACAGATTCTCAAAATCCTTCTCGTTGCAGCTCGCCGCGGGGTAAATCGTCTTGTCGGGGTAGGTCATCGCATTCAAAAACGTGTTGAGCGATCCCTTCACGAGCTCCACAAACGGGTCCTTGGACGGGTACTTCCTTGAGCCGCAGAGCGTCGTGTGCTCCACGATGTGCGCGGCGCCGCAGGAATTGATGGACGGCGTGCGGAATCCAATGGTGAAGACCTTGTTCTCGTCGTCGCAGAGAAGCAGGAAAATCCTGGCTCCTGTCCTCCTGTGCTCCATGGTGACGCCGACCGCGCCGATCTCGGGGATCGCCGTGCACGTATCCATCCGGTACTCCGGAAGAAGACGGAGGCGCTCCAGCTGCTCCGCCGTATCGATTTTTCCAGACATGCAGTTTCCTTTCGTGATGCAGTTTACAGGCGCCCGAGGAATTTGTCCTTTAAAAGCGCGATGCTCTCCCGGAGCATGTAGTGCGGGAGGAGAACGGGGTCAGAGGCGCAGGCGATGCCGAAAATCTGCTGCGCCGACTGCTTCCTCGCGATGTGGACCGCGCGGTACATATGGTAGTCCGAGCTCACAATCCCGACCCGCAGGGGGCGGGTCTCCGCGCTCAGAATCGGGTGGCCGGTACCGGGCCCCACGCGCGCGGGATTTCCTGCCGGCCCCTTTTCGCTCCGCACCCGGTCGATTAACGCCAGGGAGTAGGTGATGTTCTCGTAGGTATTCTTTGACTGGATCTCCAGGAGCAGGCGCTGTGGCGCGACGCCGCGCCTCGTGAGCTCCTCCGCCATGACCTCTGCCTCGCTCCCCTCTCCCCGCTCATCGCTTCCGCCGGAGAGGACAATCTGTGCGCCCGGATTCTCTGCAGCTGTCTCCGCCGCCTGGTCGAGACGCACTGCGAGAGTCCTGGATATTTTCTGGTCCGGCCTCAGGGCCGCGCCGAGCACCACGATGTAGTCGAGCCCGCCGGCTTTCTTCGGGTGAAGGCCGGAGGCCGTGACGATTCCCGCCGCCGCGATGCACGCGAGAAGCGCGAAAAAGGCCGTGTGGAGCGCCGTCACAACCGGGAGGGAAAAGTAACGGCTCGCATTCCGCCAGCCGTGGGCAGCAGCCGCATTCAGGAGAAATCCCGCCCCGAGAAAAAGCCAGATCTCATTCTGCGCAAGAAGCTGCCCCGCGTAGAGTGCGGTGAGAATCCAGTATCCGATGCAGAGCAGAAAACCCGCCGTGAAAAATACGGTCATTCCGCATCTCCTTTGCTTCTCAGCAGTTCTCCGGGCTCTGCCTCCGCCGAAAGCTTCACGGAGAGCCGCTCAAGGGGATGCGGTGCGCTCTCCACGGGAAGTCCGTCCTCGTTTTCGATCGACAGCACCTCGGCCGGGAGATTTCTTCCGTCCGGCTTCATGATCTCGATCACATCGCCCACGGAGAACTTGTTCTTCTGATGGAATATCACGCGGCCGGCATCATCGGCCTCCTCCACGGTTCCGAGATAGGTGCGGCCCCTCTCGTAGGTGTTTCTCTCGTAAATCTGCGCATCCGTCCCCGGGCGCCCGAAGAAAAAGCCGGTGGTGTACGGGCGGTAAGTGCACCTCGTGAGCTCCCTCCGGTACTCCGGCAGATTTCTCTCATAGACGGCGGGATCCGCAAACCAGTCGTCGATCGCGCGGCGGTACGCGCGCGCCGTGACAGCGGCATAGAGTGCGGTTTTCATGCGCCCCTCGATCTTGAAGCTGTCGATCCCCGCCGAGATAAGCTCCGGGATGTGGTCAATCATGCAGAGATCCTTTGAGTTCAGGAGATAGGTCCCGCGGGAATCCTCCTCCACAGGCATGTACTGCCCGGGACGCTTCTCCTCCACCAGCGCGTACTTCCAGCGGCACGGGTGCGTGCAGGCGCCGCGGTTTGCATCCCGCCCCGCGAGAAAGGAGCTCAGAAGACAGCGCCCCGAGTAGGAGATGCACATCGCCCCGTGGACGAAGGTCTCGATCTCCAGATCCTCCGGGATGTGCTCCCGGATCTCCCGGATTTCCGCGAGGGAGAGCTCCCGCGCCGTGACGATCCGCCTTGCGCCGAGCCCGCGCCAGAACAGGAAGGTCCCGTAATTGGTGTTGTTCGACTGCGTGGAGATGTGGAGGTCGATCCTCTTCAGCACGCGCCGGGCGATGGAGAAAAGCCCCGGGTCCGAGATCAGCACGCCGTCCGGCGCGAGCTCGTTCAGGGTCTCAAAGTAATGCTCCGCCGGGACGAGGTCCGAATTCCGCGCGAAGATATTTGCGGTCACATAGACCTTTTTCCCGCGCTCGTGCGCGAAGCGGATGCCCTCCCGCATCTCCTCGTCCGTGAAGTTTTTCGCCATTGCCCGGAGCCCGAACGCCTCCCCGCCGATGTAGACTGCGTCCGCGCCGTAACGGATCGCGGTTCTCATGACCTCAGGGCTTCCGCCCGGGAGCAGAAGCTCCGGTTTCTTCAAGCGACGACTCATTCCGTTCCTTTCTTCACTGTGACAGACATCCCGTCGCCGCACGGAAGGACACACGTGACGAGCCCCTCCGTGTGCGTGAGAAGATAGAGATACTCCCGCATTCTCGCGTGTATGGTCCGCTCCCGCCGCTCCACCGCGAAGCGGGACTCCACCACCTTTTTCTCCTGGAGAACGTTGTCGGAGAGCAGCACGCCGCCCCTTCTCAGGCACCGGAGAAGCGCCGGAAGCCAGGCGGGATACTGTCCCTTCGCCGCATCGAGAAAGATAAGGTCAAAGTGCTCCGCGGGAAAGGTGTCGAGATACTTTCCGGCATCTCCCGCAAGAAGCGTCACCCTGTCCGTCAGATGAAGGCGCGAAAAATTCTTCTCCGCCTCCCGGACGCGCGGCGCAAAGCTCTCGATCGTCGTGATATGCCCGCCCTCCGGCAGATACCGGCTCATGAGCGCCGCAGAATAGCCGACCGCGGTGCCGACTTCAAGAATCTCCGCCGGCCGGAGTGCCGCGACGAGCGTCCTGAGGAGCCCCTCTTCCGCTCTTCTCACCACCGGGACGCCGCTCTTCTCCGCCGCTTCCCGGATTTTTTCGAGCTCCGGTCCGTTCCCGGGGTCCAGAAGGTCAAGATATGCCTCCACGCGCGGGTCCGTGATCATGTTCCGCCTTCCTCTGCCCCGGAGGCATTTTCTCCGTCAGCTCCGTCCTTCTCGCTCGAGGCGCCGGTGTTCAGGATTTCCAGCATCTCCTTCGGCGTCTCGGACGTATTCAGCGTGTACGTGCCGGGATTCACCCGGAGGCCGAAGAAAACCGCCTGGATGCGGAACGGCCACACGCCGTCAAGCAGTCCCTTCCGCTCGAGATAGGCCGCCGCGTCAAAGGCGTCCATATTCTCCGGAATGGTGACGCGGACGTCCCTGCCCGGCGCCTCCTCCACGCTCTCCTCGTGAAACGCCCGGTAGCCGAACTCATAGGCGGATGTGACGCCGCGGACCAGGAGAAACACAAGGAGCGCGAGCGTCACAATTCTGACCGCAAGCCCCAGGATCACGGAGGAAAGCCTGTTCAGTTTTTCAGACCCCTGTCTCATGACGCGCTTTTCCTCACTTCAGAAACCGCGCGCGTCTTCCGGCTTCCCGCCTTCCGCCGCGCGCGGTGAGATTCAGTCGATGCCGAGAATAATCGGCAGGATCACAGGATTCCGCTTCATGCGCTTCCAGAAGAAGTCATTCAGCGATTCCTTCATCACGTTCTTCAGCCTGCTCCAGTCTGTCACGCCGGAGGCGAGGCTGTCGCGCACCGCCGCCGCCGCGATCTCCCGCGCCTCGTCCATCAGATCCTCGGAATCCTTGACATAGACAAAGCCGCGCGACACGATTTCCGGTCCGGCCGCAACCAGATTTGTGGCCCGCTCCAGCGCCAGCGTCACGATCAATATACCATTCTGGCCGATGTTCTGTCTATCCTTGAGGACCACGTTTCCGACGTCTCCCACGCCCAGGCCGTCGACCAGAACCGGTCCGGCCTGGACGCGCCCCGTGATGCGGCAGGAGTTCTCCGTGAGCTCAACGACATCGCCCGTGTTCATGAAGAGGATGTTGTCCCGCGGCACGCCGACTGCCTGCGCGATTTCCACCTGCGCCTTGCGGTGCCGGTACTCGCCGTGAATCGGCAGAGAGAACTTGGGCCTGAGGAGCGAGTACATGAGCTTGATCTCCTCGGCGCAGGCGTGGCCGGACACGTGGGTGTCCTGGAAAATCACCTCCGCGCCCTTGATCGAGAGCTCATTGATGACATTGTCCACGGCCTTCTCATTCCCGGGGATCGGGTGAGAGCTCATGACGACGACATCCGACGGGGTGATCGTCACCTTCCGGTGCGTGCCGCCCGCCATTCTCGAGAGCGCCGCCATGCTCTCGCCCTGGCTTCCCGTGGTGACGATGACGGTCTGCTCAGGCGGGTAGTTCTTCAGCTCCTCGATGTCGATCAGCGTCCCTTTCGGAATGCTGATGTAGCCGAGCTCATTCGCGATTCCGATGACATTCACCATGGAGCGCCCCTCGACCACGACCTTGCGGCCGTACTTGTACGCCGTGTTGATGACCTGCTGCACGCGGTCCACGTTTGAGGCGAACGTCGCGACGATGATCCGGTTCTCCTTGTGCTCCGCGAAGATGATGTCGAACGTCCGGCCGACCGTCCGCTCCGACATGGTGAAGCCCTGCCGGATCGCGTTCGTCGACTCGCAGAGAAGCGCGAGAACCCCCTGCTTCCCGAGCTCCGCCATGCGCTGCAGGTCCGCCGCCTCGCCGAACACCGGGGTGTAGTCGATCTTGAAGTCCCCGGTGTGGAAGATGATGCCCGCCGGGCTGAAGATCGCGAGCGCAGAGCTGTCGGAAATCGAGTGGTTCGTCTTGATGAACTCCACGTTGAAGTCCCCGAGCGGCACCGTGTCCCCGTGCTTCACGACGAAGAGCTTCGCAGAGTCGGCGAGCCCGTGCTCCTCAAGCTTGTGCTGAATCAGCGCGATCGTGAGGCGCGTCGAGTACACCGGCACATTCAGATCCTTCAGAATGTACGGGAGCGCGCCGATGTGGTCCTCGTGGCCGTGGGTGATGACGAAGCCCTTCACCTTCGACCGGTTGTCCTTCAGGTACGTCACATCCGGGATGATGCAGTCGATCCCCAGCATGTCCTCGCTCGGGAACGCGATTCCGCAGTCCACGACGACGATGCTGTCCCCGTACTCGAAGGCCGTCATGTTCATCCCGATCTGCTCAAGGCCGCCGAGCGGGATGATCTTCACCTTCGCGCCCGGGACCGTGCGGACGGGATGCACAGCGGGGAGCTTTGCGCGCCTTAAGTCCCCGGCGACCGAGCTCGTCAGCACCTTCGGCTCTGCCTTGGGCTTTACGCCTCTCTCACGGCGCTTCTTCGGCTCTTCCGCCTGGCTCCTTGCGGGCGCATCCGCCGAGGTCTTCGCTCTTCTCCGGCGCTTCCTGCCCTTTTCCTGCTCCTCCGCCTGCTCCGCTGCCCCCGCAGCCTCCGCGGCGCTAGCAGCTGTCTTCTCCGGCACAGGAAGCCGCCTTCTTCTCTTCTTAAGCGGCGCCTCCTGTCCCTGCTCCTCTACACTCTTCAGCTTGTCCGCGGCCTTCTGCCTCCCGGCTCCCTTCAGCTTTTCCGCGGCCTTCTGCTTCTGCGGTTCCTTCCGCTTCGCGGCTTCCTTCCGCCCTGCGTTCTCCTTCTCCTGTCCTTCGCTCCTCTTCTCTCCGGTGCGCTTTTCTCCCTTCGGGCTCTCCTGTTTCCGGCGCTTTCCGGGGACCGGCCGCCTGCCGGCGTCCCCCGGATTCTTTTCCTCTGCGCTGCCCTCCGGCGCTTCGGCTTTTCCGGCGGATGCCTCCCGACCTTCCTTCTCCGATGCCGCACCGGGCTTCTGTCTTTTCTTTTCTTCCTTGTTCTTCTTCTCTGCCGGCCGGCCAGCTTCCGTGAGGGAACGGCTCAGTTCCTTCAGCTTCCTGATCGCACTCAGCGGATTTTTTTCGTTCTCGCTCAATTTGTTTCCTCCGTAAGTTTTACACTCTCCGCATCGACCAGTTCCTGAAAGATACGCAGCATGTACTCTGCCTCCGCATCGTCCGTCACGAACTCGTAGACTGCCTCCTTCTCATCCGCGCGGGACACATCCTTCAGGATGTAGCAGTCGCCGTCACCGTCCGCGCTCTCCGCAGCGAGCAGGTAGAACATGCCGTTCAGCTTCGTTTCCTCCAGGACGTAGAGATCCAGCGTGCTTCCGTCCTGTCCCTCCACCGTGATCCTCGTGGCATCCTTCGAGGCGGCAGCGCGCTCCGCGCTCCCGCCGTCCTGCGGTTCCTTCATGTTCAGATTTCTTTCCGTATCGTATCCTTTCCGTGCTCCGGATGCAGTTCCATGTAATCCTTCAGGATCAGGGAGGCCGCCACCTGATCCAGAAAGCGTTTCCGTTCTTCCCGCGCCACGCCGCTCTCCGCGAGAACAGAATCCGCCTCCGCTGTCGTGAGCCGCTCATCCTGCCAGACCACCGGCAGACCGGTCCTGCGCATGAGAAGGCCGCGGAAAATTTCACACTTTTCCACGCGCTCTCCGCTGCTCCCGTCCATGTGGCACGGACGTCCCAGAACGATCAGCCTCACGTCCCGCGCCCGGACGATCTCCTCGATGCGGGCACAGGTCCTCCGAAGTCTGCCTTCCTTCTCCCGCCAGATCGTCTCAAGCGGCTGCGCCGTAAGACCGAGGGCATCGCTCACCGCGACGCCGACCGTCTTTGACCCGTAATCGAGTCCCATCAAAACAGACATGTCTCTCTCCCTGTCTTATGCAGAGACCGGCGCGCACCCGCAGGGTCGCTTTCCCTGCGGGATGCAGCAAAAAAAGCTGATGCCAACTCTGACGCATCAGTTCCTTCGTTCCTTCCGTTCTTCAGTTTGACCGAGCCCATAACGGTCCTTTACGCGGCTTTCTATCCTGATCGGGAAAAATACAGACAGGAAAACGGCAGTGGGGTCAATCGCTGCCGTTCAGCTTGTGATCAATGTAATAGCTCAGAAGTTCTTCCAGAATTTCATCCCGCTCGACCTTCATAATGAGGCTTCGGGCATTCTTGTGGCTTGTGATGTAGGTCGGATCGCCGCTCATGACGTATCCGACAATCTGGTTCACAGGATTGTAGCCTTTTTCCGTCAGCGCCTCATATACTCTCCGGAGCACTTCACTGACGTCCATTTTGTTTTCCTGCACAGCCTGAAAGAACCGAGTATCCTGTAAGTTCCCGCTCATGATTTCTTCCTCTCGATGCTCATATTTTATACGAAAAATTCCTGAGGTTCAAGGGATAAAGTCTTACGAAACACTTTGGTCTTTCTGACTTTCTTCCGCTTCCTTCATCACGACAAGCTTCAGGCAGCGGTTAATGTAGGAAGACACCGGCCGGTCGTCAGCCGCAGCAAGGCGGCGGACTGCCTCCAGAACATCGGAATCAAGAGTGATGCAGAGCCTTTCTTTGTAGCTTTCCTTCGATGAACCCTTCATAGTCTCAAACTCCTCCAAAGCACGCGGACCTGGGCCCGCACAACCAGATATGGCTGAAAATCGGCATCTCCCCCCCTGGCCTGAGCTTCTCCTGCTGGGCCATCTTCTTTTCTCATCAGAGCTGAATTATTCTAATTTTATTCCTTTTTTAACATTAAATCCACAATAGATCTGAATTTTCAGCAAATTGTAATTTCTGTACCCCTCATCCCCCTTCCCTGAGCTCCATGCGAAGCAGATCTTCCCCGAGAAATCCGGTCACCGTTCCCCTGACAAGTGCATTTTTGCCAATGCCGCGCTTCCTGCACGTCTCCTCCGGCAGGGCGATCCGCACATACTCCCGCGTAAAACCGGTGAGCCAGGATGTCCCGCCGATTGAAACCGCGTCCTCCGTCAGGATTTCCTCTGTCCTCCCGATTCTTTTCTCCCGGAACGCGCGCGCCTGCCGATGGCTGAGCGCGGTGAGCGCCGCCGTTCTCTCCGCCTTCTCCGCGCGCGTGAGCTGTCCCTTCATGGCAGCTGCCCGCGTTCCCGCTCTCCTGGAATAGGGAAATGCGTGGATTTCGTAAAATTCCACCCGCTCCGCGAATTTCAGTGTCTCCCGGAATTCCTCCTCCGTCTCCCCCGGAAAGCCCGCGATGATGTCTGTGGTCAGCGCGGCATCCGGGAAAACGCGCCGGATCAGCTCTGTCCCGGCAAGAAACTGTTCCGCCGTGTAGCGGCGGTTCATGCGCCCTAAGACGGTGTCGCTTCCGCTCTGCAGCGAGAGGTGAAAGTGCGGGCAGAAGTGGCTGCACGCCGACAGCCCGCGCACGAACTCCTCCGTGATAATCTCCGGCTCCAGGGAACCGATCCGGATCCGCTCCACGCCCGGAACCTTGTCCAGGAGCTGCACGACGGAGAGAAGGTCCTGTGTTTCCGCGAGATCCCGCCCGTAGGAGGAGAGGTGGATTCCCGTGAGAACCAGCTCGCGGTAGCCCTTTTCGGCAAATGCGGCCGCCTCTCTCCGGATGTCCTCCGGAAGCCTGGAGCGGCAGCGCCCCCGCACAAAGGGAATCACGCAGTAGCTGCAGAACTGGTTGCACCCGTCCTGAATCTTCAGAAACGCGCGCGTGTAGTCCGGCATGGTATCTGCCCCGGCTGTATCGTAACGTCTGACTGACGCAATATCGCCCGCTTCGACCCGGGCCAGGTGCCTCCCGGTGCCGCGCCCGTCCGCCGTGCCGCCAAATACCGCCGCACCGCCAGAGGCCGCCGCGCCGTCATCAGGGCCGGCGGGGCCCGCATCGCCTGTGTTCCGGAACCAGCGCTCCAGCGCCCCGGCGAGGTCATTCTTCTCCTCGTTCCCGAGGATGAGATCCACTGTCTCGTCGCTCCTCAGGAGCTCCGCCGCTCCCTGCGCGTAGCACCCCGCGGCGACGACCACGGCATCCGGGTTCAGCGCCCGGGCGCGGTGCAGCATCTGCCGGGACTTCCGGTCCGCGATGTTCGTGACGGAGCAGGTGTTGATGACGTAGACATCCGCCTTCTCCGTGAAGGGAAGAATCTCATACCCGGCCCGGAGCAGGCTCTGCTTCATGGCCTCTGTCTCATATGCGTTGACCTTGCAGCCGAGTGTGTGAAATGCCGCAGTTTTTTTCAATTTGTTCCCGCCTTCCGTGTCTTGACTTTGCGGCCTCTTCCCTTTACGATAAAAACAGAATCGTCGCATATGAACGTGTAAGGAGGCTTATTCGTCATGAAAACTGTCAATATCTCTTTAAATTCCATCGACAAGGTAAAGTCGTTCGTCAACACAATCGCCCGCTTCGACGAGGATTTCGATCTCGTTTCCGGGCGCTATGTCATTGACGCGAAGTCCATCATGGGAATTTTCAGTCTGGATCTCTCAAGGCCCATCACGCTGAACATTCACAGCGATGACGCGGACGGAAAGATCGAGGAAGCGCTGAAGCCGTACATCGTGCAGTGAGCGCGCCGCCCTCTCAGAATTTCCATTTCCGAGGCCGGCCTCATAAAATAAATGCAGTAAAAAAGAGCAGAGACTTCATCCAGGCATCCGGGCAGCTTCCCGGATGCTTTTTTTCTGTCCCCGGCGTATGCACCCTTCCGGCAGCAGCCGGCAGTTCTGCTTCCCTTCTTTTTCTTCTGCGGAAGCTGCGCCTGGCCCGGCGCGGCTTCCCTCTCCGCAGCGCATTCCGCGCACAGCTCTCCCGCTCAGGCGCTCAGTCCGGCTCCACCAGCACTCTCTCCTGGGTCTCTAGCGCAGTGTCCACGAGCGCGTCGATCTTTTCCGAGAGCTTCTCCTCGGACTTCCGGATCCGCTTCGGCTCCGGCTTCGTGACCGGGTGTTTCGCGACAAAGATCGTGCAGCAGTCCTCATATGGCTCAATTGAGGTCTCGTACGAGCCGATCTGCTCCGCTCTCTCTATGATTTCCTGTTTGTCCATGCCGATGAGCGGCCGGAACACCGGCAGCGTGCACACCTCGTTCGTGCAGACCAGGGACTCGACCGTCTGGCTCGCAACCTGTCCCACACTCTCCCCTGTGATGAGGGCCTGGCTTCCCGTGTGTCCCGCAATTCTCTCCGCGATCCGCATCATGTATCTCCGCATGATAATCGTGAGCTCCTCGTGCGGGCACTGCTCGTAGATATAGAGCTGGATGTCCGTGAAGTCAATGATGTGCAGGTTCACGGGCCCCGCGTACCGCGCGAGGATTTTCGCGAGATCCACGACCTTCTGCTTTGCCCTCTCGCTCGTGTAGGGCGGCGCGTGGAAGTAGACCGCCTCCACCAGGACGCCCCGCTTTGCGATCATGTATCCCGCAACCGGCGAGTCGATCCCGCCGGAGAGCAGCAGGAGCGCTCTCCCGTTGGTTCCGACCGGCATTCCCCCGGGTCCGGGGATGGAGAGCGAATAGATGCTCACGCCCTCGTTCCGGATCTCCACATGGAGGCTCACCTCGGGCTCCCGGACATTCACGGTGAGATTCGGGCAGGCATCGAGAAGCGCCGCGCCGAGATCCGCGCTGATGGTCTCGCTCGTTCCCGGGTAGGTCTTGTCGATCCGCCGCGTAAAGACCTTGAACGTCTTTTTCTCCCCGCCCGTGCTCTCCCGCATGAACGAGACGCACTGCTCCCGGATCGCGTCGAAGCTCCGATCCTCAGAGCGGATCTCCGGGCAGATCGCGACAATGCCGAACACCCGCTTCAGGGCCTCGATCGTATCCTCATAATCGTACTGCCCCTCCGCCTCGACATAGATTCTTCCGTGCTGCTTTTCGACGGCAAAGGTCCCGTCCACCTTCCGGAGCGCGATACGAATCTGCTTTATGAGCGCGTCCTCGAACTTGTAGCGGTTCTTTCCCTTCACGCCGATCTCGCCGTATTTAATGAGAAACGATTTATATTCCATGCACTCTCCTGTTATCTCAGCGGCTTCCCGCCCGGCCGCGCCTTCCGGCGGGACGCGGTCTGTTTGTCTCTTTCAGCGCCTTGTGAATCTCCGGAGCGCGGAGACAAGCTCCCTCAGCACCCTGAGGAACTCCTCCGCCTCCTCCATCGTATTGTCCTCGCAGAGGCTCACGCGGATCGTCGCGTCAAGAAGCTCCTCCCCGAGCCCGATGCCCTTCAGGGTTCCCGAGATGCCCGGGTGATGTGAGGAGCAGGCAGAGCCGCTCGACACGTAGATGCCGCGCTCCTCCAGGGCGTGAAGCAGAACCTCCGCCCGGACGCCCTTCACCGAGATGCTCGCGATGTGGGGCGCGCTGAGAAGATCCGGCCTTGAATTCACGGTGACATCCGGAATCTCCTGAACGCCCTCGAGAATCCGGTTCTTCACCGAGATCATCCGCGCGGTCTTCTCCTCAAAGCTCTCGTACACCTCCTCCGCTGCCTCGCCGAGACCCGCGATCCCCGGCACATTGATGGTGCCGCTCCGGAGGCCGCCCTGCTGTCCGCCGCCGAAGAGAATCGGGCGGATCTTCACTCTGCGGTCGATGTAGAGGAACCCGACGCCCTTCGGCCCGTGCAGCTTGTGGCCGCTCACGCTCAGAAGATCGATGCCCAGCCGCTTCGGGTAGATCCGGTACTTTCCGTACGCCTGGATCGCGTCGACGTGGTAGTACGTCTCCGGATTCTTTCTGTGAATCACCGACGCAATTTCTCCGACCGGCTCCACGGCGCCGACCTCGTTGTTCACGTACATCGTCGACACCGCGATCGTGTCCGGCCGGATGGCCTCTTCGAGCTCTGCGAGGTTTAAATGCCCGTCCGCATCCACCGGAAGGACCGTGATCTCAAATCCCATCTCCTCGAGAAAGGTGAGCGGCTCGTACACCGCCGGATGCTCCACCGCGGTCGTGATGAGGTGCCTCCCGCGCCTTCTCCCTGCGAGCGCAGTCCCGATCAGCGCGAGGTTGTCCGACTCCGTTCCGCCGGACGTAAAGAGGATCTCCTTTTCGGAGACCTTCATGGTTTTCGCGATTTTCTGCGCCGCGTCCCGGACGTACTTCTCCGCGCGGACGCCCATGAGATGCTTGGAGGAGGGGTTTCCGTAGTCCTCCCGCATCGTCTTTTCCATGATGGCGAGGACTCTCTCCGAGACCCTTGTCGTCGCCGAATTGTCAAAGTAAATTTCCATCTCTGATGCGTCCTTCCGCCGCATGGCACTCCGCGGTCTCACCTTCTGCCTTCCGGCGCTCCGCTGCCCCGCTGTCCGCCTGGCACTCCGCCTCCGCCATGAGAAGCGAGAGCATCACAAGTCCCGCGGTCTCCGTGCGGAGAATCCGCCTTCCGAGCGTGACCGGCGCAAAGCCATGCGCCTCCGCCTCCCGGATCTCCTCCTCCGCAAAGCCGCCCTCCGGGCCTATGAAGACGGACACACGCATGCCGGGGCGGATCGACGAAATGAGCCTCCGGGTCCTGTCCATCCCCTCCGCCAGCTCATACGGGATCAGACGGACATCGTCCGCTTCCGCCTCCGAGAGCGCCGCGGAAAATTTCACCGGAAGCGAGACCTCCGGGATCACGAGCCTGCCCGACTGCTTTGCCGCGCTCTCTGCGACACTCTGCCAGTGCATTCCCTTTGATTCCGCCCGCCGCTTGTCGAGATGCACGACCGTGCGGCGCGTCTCCACCGGCACCACGCGCGATACGCCGAGCTCCACGGCCTTCTGGATGATGAGCTCCATCTTGGCGCTCTTCGGCAGTCCCTGATACAGCGTGATCCGGACCGGAAGCTCGCTCACGCCGCTGTTCTCCTCCCGGACCTCAAGCAGGATCTCCTCCCGCCCTGTCTCCCGGATCCGGCAGAGGTACTCCCAGCCGCTCCCGTCGCTCACCATCACTTCTTCCCCGGGTTTCATGCGGAGAACATTTGCAATGTGATTTACGTCCGCGCCGGTGATCCGCGCTTCCCCTCCCGCGATCTGCTCCGGCTTCACAAAAAAGTGATACATGTCATTTTCTCCGGACCGTGAGATTCACCCACTCGCCCTGTGTGTTCTCTTCCAGGAACTCAAACTCCGGGTTCTCCTCAAGCGCCTTCCGCACCTCTTCTGCCTTGTCATCAATGATGCCGGAGGTGATGAAAATGCCCCCGTGCTTCAGGTGCCGCGCAATCTCTCCCTGCAGGGCGATGATCACGGGCGCGAGGATATTCGCGGCCGCGATGTCATACCTCTCATCCCCCGCCCTTTTCTGGATCTCCGGGTCATCGATCAGGTTTCCGCACACGACCTCGAATTCCTCCCGGGCGATGCCGTTCGTCCGCAGATTCTCCCGGACCGCGTCCAGTGCGTTCTCGTCGAGATCCGTCGCGAAGACATGGGACGCGCCGAGCTTCAGCGCGGCGATGCCGAGAATTCCGCTCCCGGTTCCGACATCCAGGACCTCGATCCCCTCCTTCACGCCGGCCCGCTTCATGAGGCCTATGTACTTTTCCAGCTGACGGATGCAGAGCTGCGTCGTCTCATGAGACCCGGTTCCGAAGGCCGTGCCCGGATCCATCTCGATCACAGTCATCCCGCGGTCGTCCTCCGGGACCTTCTCCCAGGTCGGCTTGATCAGGAGGTTGTCCACCGTGAACGGATGGAAGAACGTCTTCCAGTTGTTGATCCAGTCCCGGTCCTCGGTCTCGCTCTCTGTGATGGTCCCGCTGCCGATGTCCGTGAAGCGTCTGAGCTCCGTGAGCTTCTCACGGACCTCCCGGAGCTTTCCCTCCGTGTCCGAATCCGGATCCAGATAGAAGCTCACGCGCGCTGTCCCGTCATCCGGCGGGAGCTCCGGAAGAATGTCGATGAACATGCCCTTCGTGTCCTTCTCGGTCAGCGGCACATTGTCCTCGATCTCGATTCCCTCGATGCCGATCCCGCCGAGCTCCGCGCTGATGAGATCCACCGCGGCGGTCGTCGTCTCCAGGGTAAATTTTTTCCACTTCATAGAAATCCTCTTCTTCTGTGCGGCGCCCCGTCAGCGCCGGCCGCATTTTCCACGTAATACTAACACGAAACAAAAATGCACACAAGCTTTCACTCGTGTGCACCTCTCTCCGTTCTCTCTGTTTCCCTTTATGAGATCCCGGCAGTCTGACCGGCCTGTCTTATTGAAACAGCCTCTTCTTCCTGGGCGCCCCGGTCCCGTTCATGGTGTCCGCGAATTTCTGGAGCGCTTCCTTCTGCTCCTTCGTGAGCTTCTTCGGGACCTCGACGACCAGATTCACAAAGTGGTCGCCGCGCACGCCCTTGTAGCGCATGGAGGGAACGCCCCGGCCGCGGAACTGAATTCTCGTGTCGGTCTGGGTTCCCGCCTTCACGTCGTAATCGATGTCGCCATCCAGTGTCTTGATTTTCACGGTGCCGCCGAGCGCAGCGGTCGTGAAGGGAATCGCCACGGACGAGTAGATGTTCGTGTCCTGCCGCTTGAAGATCGGATGCGGGGCAACCCGGCACTCCACCAGCAGGTCGCCGCGCGGTCCCCCGTTCAGCCCGGGCTCTCCGCCGCCGGCATTCCGGATCGCGATTCCGTTGTCGACCCCGGCCGGGATCGTCACCTTGAGCTTCTTCCGCGTCCGGATATACCCTGTCCCGGAGCAGTTCGGACACCTCTCCTTGATGATCTTTCCGGTGCCATGACAGTTCGGGCAGGTCTGGATGTTCTGCATGGTGCCGAACACGCCGCGGCTCATCTGCACGATCCTGCCCTTGCCGTTGCAGGTCGGGCAGGTGACCTGGCTCGTCCCGTTCTTTGCGCCGGTCCCGTGGCAGGCGGTACAGGTCTCGTGATAGTCGACCGTGACCTCCTTCTCACACCCGAAGACCGCCTCCTCAAAGGTCAGGTTCACCGGGGCGGTGATGTTCGCGCCGCGCTGCGGCGCATTCGCCGACTGCGCGCTCTGGCGGCGCCCGCCGCCGAAGAAGTCGCCGAAGATTCCGCCCTCGTTTCCGAACAGATCACCGAAGATGTCGCCGAAGTCGGCCGCATTGCCTTCATAGAAGCCTCCGCCGCCGGCACCTCCGTCAAAGGCCGCCTGGCCGAACTGGTCGTACTTTCTTCTCTTCTCGGGGTCACTCAGGACTGCATACGCCTCGTTGACTTCCTTGAATTTCGCCTCGGCGTCCTTATCACCCGGATTCATATCCGGGTGATATTTCTTTGCGAGCGTGCGGAATGCCTTCTTGATGGTCTCCGCGTCCGCGTCCCTTGAGACGCCAAGGACCTCGTAATAATCGCGTTTCTGCTCCGCCATTGTGATCCTTTCCTGTCAGCTTCCCTCAGTTTTCGTCAGACTTCCTTGAAGTCCCCGTCGACGACGTTGTCGTCACCGGCAGCTCCGTTTCCGTTGCCGCCCTGCTGCGGGCCGCTCTGTGCGCCCTGCGCGCCGTTCGCCGCCTGCTGCGCCTGTGCCTGCTCGTAGACCTTGGCGAAGAGCTTCTGCGCGGATGCCATCAGCTTGTCCTTGCCGGCCTTGATGTCATTCACCTGGTCGTCCGTCATGGACTCCGCCGGCGCACGGTTGATCGCTTCCTTCAGGGAGCTCAGGTCCGCCTCGACCGCCGCCTTGTCGGAGGCGCTGATCTTGTCGCCGACATCCTGCAGCGCCTTCTCCGTCTGGAACACGAGGGAGTCGGCCTCATTTCTCGCGTCGATATTCTCCTTGCGCTTCTTGTCCTGTGCCTCGTACTCGGCAGCTTCCTTCACCGCCTTGTCGATATCGTCCTTCGACATGTTGGAGCCGGACGTGATGGTGATGTGCTGTTCCTTGCCGGTTCCGAGATCCTTTGCGGAGACGTTCACGATGCCGTTCGCATCGATGTCGAATGTAACCTCAATCTGCGGGACGCCGCGCCGCGCCGGAAGGATTCCGTCGAGACGGAACTGTCCGAGGGTCTTGTTGTCGCGCGCGAACTGCCGCTCGCCCTGCACGACGTGGATATCCACTGCGGACTGGTTGTCCTCCGCGGTGCTGAAGATCTGGCTCTTTCTCGTCGGGATGGTCGTGTTCCGCTCGATGAGCTTTGTCGCGATGCCGCCCATGGTCTCGATGGAGAGGGACAGTGGCGTGACATCAAGCAGAAGGACATCTCCCGCACCGGCATCGCCCGCGAGCTTTCCGCCCTGGATGCAGGCACCGATTGCGACGCACTCATCCGGGTTCAGGGTCTTGCTCGGCTCGTGGCCGGTCAGCTGCTTGACCTTCTCCTGCGCGCTCGGCATACGCGTAGAACCGCCGACCAGAAGAACCTTTCCGAGATCCGCATTCGTGATTCCCGCGTCTCTCATCGCGTTCTGCACCGGGATCTGCGTGCGCTCGATCAGGTCGCTCGTGAGCTCATCGAACTTTGCGCGGCTTAACGTCATGTTCAGGTGCTGCGGGCCGGCCGCCGTCGCCGTGATGAACGGAAGGTTGATGTCGGTCGTCGTGGCGGTGGACAGCTCCTTCTTCGCGTTCTCTGCCGCCTCGATCAGTCTCTGCATCGCCATCGTGTCCTTGCTCAGATCCACGCCGGTCTGCTTCTTGAATTCCTCGATCATCCAGTCTGCGATCTTCTTATCAAAGTCGTCGCCGCCGAGATGGGTGTCGCCGTTCGTCGCCAGAACCTCGATCACGCCGTCGCCGATCTCGATGATGGAGACATCGAACGTGCCGCCGCCGAGGTCGTAGACCATGATCTTCTGTTCTTTCTCATTGTCGAGGCCGTACGCCAGCGCAGCTGCCGTCGGCTCGTTGATGATACGCTTCACATCGAGGCCCGCGATCTTGCCCGCATCCTTCGTTGCCTGACGCTGTGCGTCGTTGAAGTACGCCGGCACCGTGATGACCGCCTCGGTCACCTTCTCGCCGAGATACGCCTCCGCATCTCCCTTCAGCTTCTGGAGAATCATCGCGGAGATCTCCTGCGGCGTATAGCTCTTGCCGTCGATCATCACCTTGTAATCCGTTCCCATGTGTCTCTTGATGGACGAAATGGTGCGGTCCGCGTTCGCGACTGCCTGCCGCTTTGCGGGCTTGCCGACCAGACGCTCACCGGTCTTCGTGAATGCGACAACAGACGGAGTGGTTCTGTCGCCCTCGCTGTTCGGAATCACAACGGGCTTTCCGCCCTCCATCACTGCCACGCAGCTGTTCGTAGTACCAAGGTCAATACCAATAATCTTGCCCATATGTTTATCCTCCTGTAAGGATCCTGCATCCGCTTCCCGCCGCTGCAGTTTCCTGCTTCTGTTTCATCTCATGCTTCTGTGCGCTGCTTTTGTCTGATGCCTGTATCTGATGCTTTTCATTTGATGCTTCTGACTTGATGCTCTTATCTGATGCTTCCGCCTGCTGTCTCCAGGCCTCCGGGAGTCTCAGTTTGCCACCTTCACCATGCTGTGCCGGAGCACCGCATCCTTGTAGAGGTATCCCTTCTGCAGTTCCTCCGCCACGACGTTCTCGCCGAGGGAATCATCCTCCACGTGCATCACCGCGTTGTGGAAGTTCGGGTCAAAAGGCTTTCCCTTCGCATCCATCGCCGTGACGCCCGCGTCCTCCAGATTCTTCAAGAGCTGCTTGTAGACCATCTGCATGCCCTCGACGTAGGACTTCGCTTCCTCCGTGTCCGGCGCGCTCGCGAGGCTCCGCTCAAAGTTGTCGATCGTCGGGAGGATTTTCTCGAGGACGCTTCTGGCGCCGAGGTCAAACATCTGTGACTTTTCGCGCTCCGTCCTCTTGCGGAAGTTCTCGAACTCCGCGAGGGAACGCTTCAGCTTGTCCTCAAGCTCCGCGATCCGCACGTCCTTCGGGTCCTTCTTTCCGCCGGCGGCTGCCTTCTGTGCCGCTTCTTTTTCCTCCTCTTCCTCGAGGATTCCGGCCGCCGCCGCTGCCGCCGCTGCGCCCTTCTCCTCAGGTGCCGCACCTTTTTCCCGGCTCTCCGCGCCGCCGCTTCTTTCTGCGGATTTCTCCGCCTTCTCTTTTGCAGCGGCCTTCTCTTCCGCTTTCTCCGCGCAGTCCCTGCTGCTCACCTCAGCCGCACCGGCTTCCTTCTGCTCCCCGCTCCGGGAAGCGTCTCTTTTCTCCGCGCTATTCCTGTCCGTCTCCATCATTGCCCTCATCTTCCTTTCTGAAACTCCGATCCAGCTGATTCATTACTGTTTTCAGTGTGGACAGGACCTTCTCATAATCCATACGCTTCGGCCCCACGATTCCGATGGTCCCGTGCAGGCCGCCGCCAAGGTCATAATTTGCGGTCACCATGCTGCAGTCCTGCATGTTCGGAACCGGAGATTCCTCTCCGATAAACACCTGGATGCCGTCGTGATCCTTGTCCTCCACGGCGTTCACGTCGCGGATGATTTCCTTCAGCGCATCCTTCTCCTCGAATGTGTTGATGATCCGGCTCGCGCTGTGGTTCTCCGTGAGCTCCGGATACTTGAAGACGTTCGTCACGCCGCTCGTGTAAATCTGCAGGTCATCGTCGTTCGAGAAGGACTCGGCAAGCTCGTTCAAGATGTTCTCCACCAACGCCCGGTGCTCCCCGGCGTCCTGCTTCAGCTTCTTGATCACATCGAGGTTGATCTCATTGATCGAGAGACCGTTCAGGGTCGAATTGAGGAGGAGATTCAGGTTCAGGAGATCCTTTTCGGAGAGCTCCTCCTCCACCTGGATGATGCGGTTGCTGATGATGTTGCCCTCCACCACGATCACCACGAGCAGCTTCTTGTCATCCATCTTCGAGAGCTGCAGAAACTTGATCTTCGCCTTGTGGGCGCTCGGGCCGCTGATCATGGCGGTGTAGTTCGTGTCTGAGGCGATGATCTTCGCGAGCCTCTTGAGCACCAGCTCCAGGCGGTCCACCCGCTGAAACATCTGCTCCCGGAGCTCCTGCACCTCGTTCTGCTTGTCCTTCAGGATCTGGTCCACGTAGAAGCGGTAGCCCTTGTCAGATGGAATCCTTCCGGCCGATGTGTGCGGCTGCACGAGATACCCCATGTCCTCCAGGTCGCACATCTCATTTCGGATTGTCGCGCTGCTCAGCTTACAGTCGGGAAGCTTCGAGATCGTCCTGGAGCCCACCGGCTCTCCGGTTTCCAGATAGTTCCGGATCACTTCTCTGAGGATCATCACTTTTCTGTCGTCCAGTTCCATCCCGTTTCCTCCTTCCTTATTAGCACTCATTATTTAAGAGTGCTAATATCTTCATTTGCTAATATATGCCTGCTTTCCCCCTTTGTCAATCTTTTTTCGCGAATTCACACTTTGTTTACAGTGTCCGGGAGACCTGCGGGCGCACCGCGCCCTGGCAAAAGCAAGGAGCGCCGCCCGAAGGCGCGCTCCTCTCCCGTTTTCTTTCCTGCATCCAGCAGGTTTTTTTTCAGGAATCCTTTTCAGGAATCTTATTCATGATCATGAATCTTTTTCCCGTGATGCCACCGCCATCCGGCCTCTCAGTCCGCCGTGTACACCTCCGCGTACCGGACGCCGAAATTCAGGGCATCGCTGTGGCTCTCATAGAAAATGTCGATGTGGTTTCCCCTGACGCCGCCGCCGGTATCCTCCGCGACATATTCCTGCCCGTTGATGATGACGTGCGTCCCCTCCGGAATGACGGACGGGTCCACCGCGATCGTGTGGCGCGCCTCGGCCCTGCGCCCGGAGCTGGTCATCCCGCCCCAGCCGCGCGAGCACTGATAGCACGGACAGTATGCGGTCAGCTTGAATTTTCCGAGATCAGCTCCCCCCGATGTCTCTTTGGTGCCCGCGCCGGATTTCACGGAAGCCCCGCTTCCTGCACCGGAGGATTGGCTGCTCTTCTTCTGCGCAGCTGCCGCGGCCGCCGCCTGCTGGCGCGCCTCCTCCATCTTCTCCTGCTTCGCCGCAAGCCACTCGCGGTCCATGGATTCCCGCTTCGCGAGAAGCGTGTTCTGCGCGTCAATCCTTGCGCTCTCAATTTCCGGGACCGTGAGCTGGTCAAACGCGAGATAGCTCTCCTCTGCCTCGGGCTTTCCGGCCCCTGTCTGGCCTGCCGCTGCCTCCGCGGAGCTCAGATCAAGCGCCGCAGGATCTGCCTTCCGCGCGGCGCCCGCCGTCAATGCCCCCGCCGCCTCCTGTGCGGAAGCTTCGCTCTCCGCTTTCCGGACTGCCTCTGAGAGCGGAGATACGCCGAGCGCGGTGCTGACAGGCGTCCTTCCGGAGGCCTCTCTTACCGCGCTGATCCCCCTCTGGTTTTCTCCGGCGGCATAAATATTTCCTGCGGGCTCCAGAGCGGCGAGCGGAAAGAGGGCGAGAAGCAGTGCCACGAGATATATGGCCGCCTTCTTCATCGGCAACAAAATATTGCGCATAATTTTGTAACACCTCTTAATAATTACGTAATAATTACGTGCTTATTTTAACACCGATTTTCAGGCTGTCAAGCGTAAAGTGGGGAATCAGTACCATTCTGGAGGCAGTTTCCCCGATTTTATGTGGTGTTCGCTGACATTTTCAGGGGTTTCGTGTGCATATCGACGCTGTCAGCCGCACGGCAGCTTCTGCTTAAGAAAAAATACCGGAGCACCACAATGCAGTGGTGCTCCGGTTATGGCCAGCTCTTCTGATCGGAAAGGAGAGGGGATTCAGCGGATCATCCGCCTCCCTTCTCACACGGTGAGGTACGGGTTCGACGGGCGGTAGAGGTTTCTCTCCGAGATCTCGCGGAGCGAGGCGACGCCGCACATCTTCATGGTGTCCGCGAGCTCCTTTCCGAGATACTCCGTCAGCACGGCGATTCCCTCCTCGCCTCCTCCGTAGACCGCGTTCACATACGGGCGTGCAATCACGACCGCGTCCGCGCCGAGGGCAAGCGCCTTGAAGATATCCGTGCCGCAGCGGATTCCGCCGTCCACGAGGACGGTCATGCTTCCCTTCACGGCGCGCGCAATCTCATAGAGGACCTCCGCGGTCGCCGGACACTGATCCAGCACGCGGCCGCCGTGGTTCGAGACGACAATCGCGCCGGCGCCGGCCTGCTTTGCCTTCATGGCCCCTTCTACCGTCATGACACCCTTCACAATAAACGGCTTGCCCGCCTTCTGGATGACATCCGCGAGCTCCTCCGCCGTCTTGCTGCCCGCGGGCGGCGTGAGGCCCTGCAGGAACGGAAGCCCCGCCGCGTCGATGTCCATCGCAGCCGCAAAGGAGCCGGAGGTGCGCATCAGCTCGAACTTCTCCTCCAGCGTGTTCATGTCCCACGGCTTCACGGTCGGAATTCCCATGCCGTCCGCTGCGGCGATGGAGCGCACCGCGGCCTTCATCACCTCCGGATTCGTTCCGTCCCCCGTCATCGCGACAATTCCCGCCTTCGCGCAGCCCGGAACCAGAATGTCATTGTACTGGACATCGTCGTACTTGCTGCCGTAGTGCAGATTCACCGCGCCGACAGGGCCCGCGATGATCGGGTACTTAAGCTTCCGCCCGAACAGCTCAAACGTCGTATCGGGCGTCCGGTTCGGCGCAATTGTATCCATATTAATGCGGATTCTCTTCCACGCCTCGTAGTTCCGGACTGCCGTGTCGCCGGTTCCCTTCGAACCGGGACCTGGCATCACATTGGAACAGGCTCTCCCGTTGCAGACCGGGCACGCCTTGCAGTGCGGACCAAGCTGCCCCTGCATCTTCTCCTGAAGTTCCTTGTAAGTCATTCCTTTTCCTCCTGAATTCTGAACATGCGGACCTCCGGACCAGTATAGCACAGGACATGCGCCGAAAAGAGCGCCCGCCGAATGTATGGTTCCGGATCCTCCGCGCTCACACGATCATACCACACTTTTCACGCCTGATGGCGCACAACCGCGTACTCATCTTCCGGGTGGTAAAACGGACACTCCCGGAAATTCCTGCTCTGGAGCCGGAAAAAATCATCCTCATCAATGTCGACGTCACAGCAGTATGTCTCGTAATCCTCGTCGTAGATGTAAAAGACACAGGTGTCACAGCTGCTCATGGTGCTTTATTTCCCGCTTCCTTCCTTCTCTTATTTATTTATAAGCTCTTCTCTCCCGGAACCTCCCCGCTCCGGTATTCTTACGCTCCGGATTCT
>CACXCJ010000140.1 GCA_902766175.1 uncultured Lachnospiraceae bacterium | reverse complement strand
CTCAGGCGGACTGCTGATCGCGGTATCTCCCGCGGATGCGGACGCGCTTCTTTCGGCGCTCCGGCAGAGCGAGGGCGTTCCCTGTGCGCAGCGGATCGCGGAGGTCAGGGAGTACCGGGGCGGCCGGCGGCTGTTTCTCGAGTGAGAAGAGCGGAGTTTTCCCTCTGCTGCCGGGCACGAGGAGTTCCTGCGCGGCCGGATCTCCGCGGGGCAGCCTTCCCCGGAAACAGAACTGAAAAAAATCAGCTTCTTTCGGCATAACAGATAAAATAATGTACTGTTATAAGAACAATGTTGTGCTATGATTAGGGAAACTGCAGACGGCTTCCGGGAAGCTGTCTGCAGTCTGCATATGTGCGCCTGGCGGCGCACGTTCCTGTATCCGGGGAGCCCGCGCACAGAGAAATGCACGGGATGGGCCTCCGGGAATGAAGAATTACAGGAGGAAAGGGTATGTATAAATATCAGCTGCTGAATCCGCGCCGCGCTGATGTGAAGATCGGCTCACTGCTCCGGAGATTTGAGACGAAGGTCCGGGTCTACCCGCCGGGAACCTGCCCGCTGACGGTGCAGCTCTCGCTTCTGCAGGCGTCCATGAACCAGACGTGCGGGAAATGCATCCCCTGCCGGGACGGCCTTCCGCAGCTCGCGGGCATGCTGAACAGCATCCTGAACGGCGACGCGACGATGGATACGCTGACGGACATGCGCGACCTCGCGACCTTCATCCGCGATACGGCGGACTGCGCGATCGGCTACCAGTCGGCGCAGGAGGTGCTGGACAGTCTCGAGCACTTTCAGATCGAGTACGAGAGCCACATCAAGGAACACATCTGTCCGTCCGATGTGGGGCAGAAGGTGCCCTGCGTGAACCTCTGTCCCGCACACGTGGACATCCCCGCCTATATCGCGCTGATTAGGGAGGAGCGGTATGCGGATGCGGTGAAGATGATCCGGAAGGACAATCCGCTTCCCACGGCGTGCGCCATGATCTGCGAGCACCCCTGCGAGAACCGGTGCCGCCGGAACCTGATCGACGACTCCCTGAACATCCGCGGCCTGAAGAAGTTCGCGGTGGATCACGCGGCGGCGGACCGCGTTCCGCTCCCGAAGAGGAATCCTCCGACGGGAAAGAGCGTCGCGGTGATCGGCGGCGGCCCGGCCGGGCTCACGGCGGCCTATTTCCTCGCGCTGATGGGCCACAAGGTCGTGATCTATGAGCGGCACAAGAAGCTCGGCGGCATGCTCCGCTACGGGATTCCGAACTACCGCTTCCCGAAGGAGCGCCTGGATGAGGATGTCTGCGCCATTCTCCGCGCCGGAAACATCGAGGTGGTCTATGACACCGAGATCGGAAAGGACATCGCGGTGGAGGACATCCGGAAGAAGCACGACGCCATGTTTGTCGCGATCGGCGCGCAGACCGGAAAGAAGCTCCGGATGGAGGGCATCGACGCGGGCAATGTGGAATCCGCGGTGGAAATGCTGGATGACGTGGGAAATGGAAATTTCCCGGACTACACAGGCAAGCGCGTCGCGGTGATCGGCGGCGGAAACGTCGCGATGGACGCGGCGAGAACGGCGCTCCGCTGCCACGCGAAGGATGTGATGATTGTCTATCGGCGCAGGCGCGAGGACATGACGGCGCTGGACAGCGAGATTGAGTCGGCGGTCATGGAGGGAATCGAGCTCCTGACGCTGGATGCGCCGAAGAGCATCGAGAAGGACAAGGACGGAAACTGCGCGGCATTGATTGTCCAGCCGCAGATGATCGGCCCCTACCAGAAGGGGAGACCTGCGCCGAAGGACGCGCACAAGACGCCGCTCCGCCTTTCCTGCGAGGTGGTGCTGATTGCGGTCGGACAGGACATTGTGAGCAAGCCCTTCGAGGAATTCGGCATGGCGGCGGACCGCGGCGTCCTGAAGTCCGGACTGGACACGGCAGTGGAGAACATGCCGGGCGTCTTTGCCGGCGGCGACTGCGCGACAGGCCCTGCCACGGCGATCCGGGCCATCGCGGCGGGCAAGGTGGCGGCGCACAACATCGACGAGTACCTCGGATATCACCACAGGATTGATGTCGATGTTGAAATCCCGGTTCCGAGGGAGAATAACCGGACGCCGACGGGCCGGGCAAATATCTCCGAGCGTCCGCCGTACATCCGGAGAAAGGATTTCAAGCAGGTGGAAAACGCTTTTACCTATGAGGAGGCCATGCAGGAGTGCGACCGGTGCTTAAGGTGCGACCACTTCGGCTGCGGCGTCCTGAAGGGAGGGATGGACGAATGATTCACTTCACGATCGACGGGGTGCAGCTCGAGGCAGAAGAGGGCACCACGATCCTTCAGGCGGCGAAACGCGCCGGGATTCCTATTCCGACACTCTGCTACCTGGAAGGGATCAACAACGTCGGGTCCTGCCGCGTGTGCGCGGTCGAGGTCGAGGGGATGGAGAAGCTGCCGACCTCCTGCAACACGCTGGCTGAGGAGGGCATGGTCATAAAGACCATGTCGGAGCGCGTGGTGAAGGCGAGGAGGATGGCGCTGAACCTCATTCTCTCGAATCACCACAGAGGATGCTTCTCATGTCCCTCGAACGGCGCGTGCGAGCTGCAGGAGCTCTGCTACCAGTACGGCGTGGAGGAGTCCTCCTTTGTCGGGACGAGAAAGAAGATCGAGACGCCTCCCGTGGCGGGGCACCCGTTCCTCTCCTACCATCCGGAGCTCTGCATCCACTGTGAGCGGTGCGTGAGCACCTGCGACAAGGCAGTCGGGAGATCCGCGATCACCCTGCGGCGCACGGGGATGTTCGGCATCACCAACGCGCCGTTCGGCGAGAACTACAAGGAGACGCTCTGCGAGTCCTGCGGAAACTGCGCGCAGAACTGTCCGACGGGCGCCATCACCGAGAAAAGAAAAAAGAAGTACCGCAGCTGGGAGGTGACCCGCGTAAAGACCACCTGCCCGCACTGCGCGGTTGGCTGCCAGATGTACCTCGTGCTGAAGAACGGAAAGATCGTCGATGTGGAGGGCGCAGACGGGCCGTCGAACCACGGGCTTCTCTGTGTCAAGGGACGGAGCGCGTCCTTTGACTTCGTGGACTCGCCGGAGAGAATCCGGACGCCCCTGATCAAAAATAAGGAAACCGGGGAATTCGAGGAGGCCACCTGGGACGAGGCGCTGGACCTTGTGGCGGAGAAGTTCACGGACATCCGTGACACGCTCGGCGGAGAGGCGCTCGCGGGCTTTGCCTGCTCCCGATCCACAAATGAAGACATCTACATGCTTCAGAAGATGGTTCGGACCGCCTTCCAGAGCAACAACACGGACAACTGCGCCCGTGTTTGACACGCCCCTACTGTTGCCGGTCTGGCAACCACGTTTGGATCGGGGGCTATGACAAATACGATCCAGGATATCACGCAGGACTCCAGCCTGATCTTTCTGATCGGCTCGAACCCGGAGGAGGCACATCCGGTGTTCGGCATGCAGATCCGCAGGGCTGTGAAGCGCGGCGCGCGCCTCATCGTGGCGGACCCGCGGGATATCGATCTCTCGAAGTCGGCGGACATTCACCTGAAACTGAAACCAGGCACGAATGTGGCTTTCGCGAACGGCATGATGCATATTATCATCGAGGAAGGACTGCAGAAT
>CACXCJ010000139.1 GCA_902766175.1 uncultured Lachnospiraceae bacterium | reverse complement strand
GGCGATCTTGCCCTTGCCGTTGCAGACATCCTTGGCTGCCGCATATCCGGCCTGTGCGTGGCGGACAACGCCGATGCCGGAATCCGTTGTCATGCAGCGGGAGAGACGAAGATCTGCCTCTTCTGTTCCGTCTGCAATCATCGTAACGCCGGTGTGGACGGCCTCGCCCATGGAGTAGTTTGCCTGAATTGCGATCAGATCGCACATTGCCGCGCAGTTCAGCAGACCGTTCAGCATGGGCCAGTCGGAGATGTAATCACCGCCGTCAGGCATGTTTTCAGACTCAAAGGTCGGGTTGACGATGGAGCCGGAATCCAGATTGTCGCGGGAGAACGCGACCGGTCCCTTGACCTCGCCCTTCTTGATCAGGTCGTTGACTGCCAGAGCGAAGCGCTTGCGCTCGCCGAAGCCCATGTAGCAGATTCTTGCCGGGAGAGCCTCGATCGGAAGATTCTTTCTGGCCAGGTTGATCCAGTTCTTTTTTTTTTTTTCTTTTTTTTAGATCTCAAGTGCGAGATCATCCAGACGCGCGAGATCAGCGGGATCTCCGGAGATGCAGGTCCAGCGGAATGGTCCGCGGCCCTCGCAGAACAGCGGGCGGATATAGGCTGCGACGAAGCCCTCGATCTGCTTCGCTTCCGCCTCCGGCATACCGGCGTCCATGCACTCCTTCCGGATGCTTGTTCCGTATTCGAATGCCTCGACGCCGCGCTTCTTGAACTCGATCAGCGCCTGGAGCTCTCTCTTCATGGTCTCACGGGCCGCCTTCAGGTACTCCTCGCGGTGCTGGCCGCGGAACACATCGGCTTCCTCTCCGGTGTAACCGGACGGAATGTAGGAAATCGGGTCGTGGCAGGGGGTCATTTCGGTCACAACTGCCGGAATGTAGTTCTTCTTCAGCGCTTCCTCATAAATATCCGCAGCGTTTCCGACGACACCGATGGAGATCGGATCATCGTCCGCGATGTGCTTCTGCGCGATTTCCCACGCCTCGTCCAGGGTCTTGACCTTGATATCCATGTAGTTCTTGGAGATTCTCCGGTCGATGACGCGCTCATCAGCATCTGCCAGAATGACAACTGCGCCATGCATCTTTCCTGCCCAGGTCTGGTTGCCGCCCATGCCGCCGGCACCCGCGGTCAGGAAGATCTTTCCGTGCATGTCGTTGGTCCAGCCCTTCTTCAGGACGATTGCGGACAGGGTCTCATAGGTTCCTTCGATCACGCCCTGGGTTCCGATGTACTCCCAGGGAGCCGCGGTGTACTGCGCAAAGATCGTGAGGTTCTTGTCCTGCAGATCGTAGAAGCGCTCCCAGGTTGCCTTCATGATGTTGGTCGTCGCCATCACGACACGGGGGGCCAGCTCATGTGTCTTGAAGACTGCAACCGGCATGCCCGACTGGATGACGAGGGTCTCATCATTCTCCAGGTTTTCCAGAGATTCAATGATCGCGTAGTAGGACTCCCAGTTGCGGGCGCACTTGCCGTTGCCGCCGTAGATCACCAGAAGCTCGGGAATTTCTGCATTCTCCATATTGTTTTCCAGCATCCGGAGAATGGTTTCCTGCTTCCAGCCCTTGCAGCGAAGGCTTTCCGGCTTGTCAAATCCGCCTCTCTGGGCTTTCACGGAATAAAGAACCTTCGGCTTTCCAGGCTTCGGGGGGTACATGTTGCCGCCGTTCATTGACATATTGCGTTCCTCCTTGTTTTTATTCGTTGAAAAGTCTTTTCCGGCTGTCAGCGTCAAATTTTCACAGCCTTATCAAGTACAAGCTCAGTTTAACTGCGTCAAGTCGATAGAATGTCGGTGAGACGTCGACGAAAGGAAAGCAGCGCTGTTCTGTCTCCTGATTCTGCTAAAGCGGGCATCTGGCGGGCGTGTCTGCGTCGAATCCGAAAGACCGGATTCGACGATGTGCGTCCCGGCGGATCCGCCGCCGCAGAGGCGGGCAGGTTTTTGAGACCGGCCCTGAACAAGAATAAATATATTTTCAAAAAAACTTAAAAATATAAATTGACTGAAAAATCACTCTTTAAGATTTACGGAACTTTGACACGGCGGCGCGTTCCGGGAGAGCGGAAAATGGCGGGACTGGGGAGAAAAAGCCGGTGCCGGAAGGACAGAGGTCCGGCTTTCTTTTCCAGATCTCCCAATGGAGGCCCCGCGCGTCAAATGCATCGGACGCAGCCGCCAGAAAGCGCCCCGCTTCCGCATTTGATGCAATTGAGACGGTGCATTTGTATAATGTGCGATGTTCAGAGAGAGAATTCCTTCTCTTTCTCGTAAAAAAATAGCAAAAGAAAGGCAGGTATGACTCTATGGATTTCGGATTTAATGATGAATACAAGATGATTCAGAAAATCTACCGCGACTTTGCCGAGAAGGAGATCAAGCCCCTGGCGGCAGAAATTGATGAGAATGAGCGCTTCCCGGAGGAGAGCGTCAAAAAGATGGCGGAGAACGGGATGCTCGGAATTCCGTGGCCCGAGGAGTACGGCGGTGAGGAAGGCGATTACTTGAGCTATGTCATCGCAGTCGAGGAGCTCTCCAAGGTCTGCGCTTCCACCGGTGTCACACTCTCCGCGCACACTTCCCTTGGCTCCGCGCCGATCTTTGACTGGGGCACGGAAGAGCAGAAGAAAAAGTATCTCACCCCGCTTGCAAGCGGCGACTGCCTCGGAGCATTCGGACTGACGGAGCCGAACGCGGGAACCGACGCGTCCAGACAGAAGACGACCGCAGTGAAGCAGGGCGACCACTATGTCCTGAACGGCTCCAAGTGCTTCATCACGAACGCGGGACAGGCAAAGATCTACATTGTCATGGCGATGACAGACAAGGAAAAGGGCAATCTCGGAATCTCCTCCTTCATCGTGGAGGACGGCTTTAAGGGCTTCTCCATCGGAAAGCACGAGAAAAAGATGGGAATCCGCGGTTCCGCAACGGCGAGCCTGGTCTTTGAGGACTGCATTGTCCCGGAGGAGAACCTCCTCGGCAAGGAGGGCGAGGGCTTCAAGGTCGCAATGCACACGCTGGACGGCGGCAGAATCGGAATTGCGGCGCAGGCGCTCGGCATCGCGGAGGGCGCACTGAACGAGGCAATCGCCTATGTCAAGATGCGTGAGCAGTTCGGAAAGACCCTGTCCCAGTTCCAGAACACGCAGTTCGTGATCGCGGATCTCGCGAACCAGATCGAGGCAGCGAGGATGCTGGTCTACAAGGCGGCATGGGAGAAGGACAACAAGCTTCCGTACTCGGTCAGCTCCGCACACGCAAAGCTCTTCGCTGCGGAGACCGCAATGAAGGTCACGACGCAGTGCGTCCAGCTCTTCGGCGGCTACGGATACACCCGTGAGTACCCGGTGGAGAGAATGATGCGCGACGCGAAGATCACCCAGATCTACGAGGGCACGAGCGAAGTGCAGAAGATGGTCATCTCCAGATCACTTCTTCGGTAAGGACACGGACGCGCCGCGCGGGACACAAAAGGCGCGGCGCGTGAGTAAAACAGCATGGGAGGTAATTAGCAAGTCTGCATCGAAGGCGTTACGAAAAGCTTTCAGGAACCAGTTTAGGAACCATTTCAGGAACCATGAGGGGGAGTGCAGATGTCTGAGAACGAAAAGAATCAAAATTTAGAAACG
>CACXCJ010000138.1 GCA_902766175.1 uncultured Lachnospiraceae bacterium | reverse complement strand
TACATATAAATGTAGTTGCTCCGGGTGCTGTCGCGGAGGTTCGGCTTCGTCTGGATGTAGCGGTCGAAGGTGTCATTGATTGTGGCTCTGCCGCGATTATCTTTTCTCAGCTTTGCCATGACCGATTACCTCCTGACTGATAAACTGGAACCGTTCATGTGTACCATGACGTTCTTTGTAGGATTATTTTTCTGATTCAATTATAGGGAAGACGGGACGTATGCTGTTCAACTTTCGTGTCAGTATTTCTGACATGAAGGATGCCCTTGTCACAGGTCCTCCGCAAAGGTCTCCAGATATTTTTCAAACTTCTCAATGCTTACAAGAACCAGCTTGTCCACCTTATAGGTGGCCTTTGCTTCATGAGCCATCTGCTGAAACTTGCTGAGTCCCATGCTGTAAAGCTCCGCGCCTTCCTTGTATCGCACATACTTCTTCTTAGCCATATTTTTGGTCTCTTCGATTTTTGCTCTTCTCTCTGTCATCTCAGTTATTCCTCCTGTATTTTGCCTGCAGCGTCTTTTCCGCCGTGTCCTTGACCTGTTTCCGGATCCTGTAGATCTTTGTGTAATAGGATGCGTTGAAGTAGTCCTGTCCCTTCATCTGCGAAATGCTTTACACAACCTCTGCCTCCTAGTAACGGAGAAACTTTTTTCGAAGCCGCTTTACCTCCTCTCTGACTTCTCTTGGCATTGTGATATCCTGATACTCCTGTTCCATGCATTTCCTCCTTACTGTCTGCTTCTGCCAATGTCTCCATCGCTGCAGACTGCGTTTACAGTTTCTATATCCAAAGAAGAGCGGTCTTTCCACATCCTCTGTTGGCGCTACATGAGGGCCCCACCGCTTCATTTCAATGCTTTTCAGCTTCAACGATGCGCAAAACAAAAAAGAGGCGCCTCTTTCTCAGATTGATTCTGAAAAAGGAGCGCCTCTATGGGCTGCAAAGAACTGAAATAAGGATCTCTGTTTATTACGGAGTGTTATTCTTCGTCATGACAACAAAAATTGTTGCAAAAGTGTTGTGAAAACCCAGTCACTGCAGAAAATTGCCTCTGATTGGTTGTAAAATCCTGCGTGATCCCGCATCACTCACACTGCATCTGTCCGTCCAGGTGAAACAGTTCCAAGGACCTGATCAAAGCATGTCACAGGTGCAGACCAGGTATCCGCGGACCTCAGTCGTTCGTCGCCTTGTATGCCTCGATCATCGAGTTGAACAGATCGTCCATCTCCATGCCGTTCAGCTCCGCGCCGCGGCGGATATTGTCCCGGTCACAGCCGGCAGCGAAATGCTTGTCCTTGAACTTCTTCTTCACGGACTTTAAGTTCAGGTCCTGGGCGGAGTGCGACGGATACATGAGGACGATCGCCCCGAGAAGTCCGGAGAGCTCATCGATGGCGAAGAGCACCTTCTCCATCTTGACCTCCGGCTT
Source organism: uncultured Lachnospiraceae bacterium (assembly GCA_902766175.1). Lineage (GTDB taxonomy): Bacteria > Bacillota > Clostridia > Lachnospirales > Lachnospiraceae > Moryella. The sequence goes on along the minus strand of CACXCJ010000138.1, from coordinate 4,902 downwards.
CGGAAGCCCCGGAACGTGCTCATTGTGTGTCTGGATGACGTGCGCCACCTGCAGGTTCACACCGGCTTCCTTCAGCAGGTCTGCTGCCTTGACCGTGTGGATCATCATATCGTTCCACTTCTCCCAGTCGAGGTCGTGGAGCAGTCCGCAGATCGCCCAGAACTCCTCATTCTGCGGATCGTACTTCTTCGCGTAGTAGCGCATCAGCTTCGAAACCGTCTCACCGTGGGTGATGTGGAACGGATCCTCGTTGTACTTCTTAAGGAGTGCCAGCGCATCCTCATAGGAAATACCGGCGTCCAGCTTCTCACCTTCCTCTACCGACGGAGTGGGCTCAATGGTCCCGGCCGGTTCAGCAGAAGATGAAGCGGAAGCATTCTCTCCGTCCGCATCCGATCCGTTTCCGGCGGCAGCCTTCTCAGCAGGAGTTTCCTCTGCGGCTTTCTCCGCCTTTGCTGCCTCCTCTGCCTTGCTGTTTTCAGCCTGAGCCGTTCCTTTGCTGTCCTTCTCTCCCTCGTTTGAATCCTTGCTCTCGGCCTTAAGCGATTTCATTGTCGGGAAGAGGATCACGTCACGGATCGCAGGTGCGCCCGTGAGAAGCATGACCAGGCGGTCGATCCCATAGCCGATTCCGCCCGTCGGCGGCATGCCGATGCTCAATGCGTTCAGGAAGTCCTCGTCGGTGTGCTGTGCTTCCTCATCTCCCTGCTCTGACAGCTTATCCTGCGCCCTGAAGCGCTCGCGCTGGTCGATCGGGTCGTTCAGCTCGGAGTAGGCATTGCACATCTCGCGGCCACAGATGTAAAGCTCAAAGCGCTGCACATAGTCCGGGGCGTCCGGCTTCTTCTTCGTCAGCGGCGAGATCTCGATCGGGTGGTCCATGACGAAAGTCGGCTGAATCATCTTCTCCTCGCAGAACTGGTCGAAGAAGAGGTTCAGAATGTCCCCCTTCTTGTGGCGCGCCTCGTATGCGACGCCGTGCTCATCCGCTGCCTTCCTGGCGGCGGCATCGTCCGGGATCTCGCTGAAGTCGACGCCGGAATACTCCTTCACCGCGTCGATCATCGAGATGCGGCGGAACGGCTGCCCGAGATCAAGCTTCACATCGCCGTAGGTGAGCTCCGTGGTTCCGTTCACTTCCAGTGCGACGTGCCGGAACATGTTCTCGGTGAGATCCATCATGCCGTGGTAGTCGGTGTACGCCTGATAGAGCTCCATCAGTGTGAACTCCGGGTTGTGCCGGGTGTCAAGGCCCTCATTCCGGAACACACGGCCGATCTCATAGACCCGCTCCAGGCCGCCGACGATGAGGCGCTTTAAGTAGAGCTCGAGAGAGATCCGGAGCTTCACATCCTGATCCAGGGCGTTGTAGTGCGTCGTGAACGGCCGCGCAGCGGCGCCGCCCGCATTTTCCACCAGCATCGGGGTCTCCACCTCGAGGAAGCCGAGGCCGTCGAGATAGCGGCGGATCGAGGCGATGATCCTGCTTCTCTTGACAAAGGTCTCCCGCACATCCTGATTCATGATGAGATCCACGTATCTCTGGCGGTAGCGGGCGTCCGTATCCGTGAAGCCGTGGTACTTCTCCGGGAGCGGCTTCAGGCACTTTGAGAGAAGCTCGATCTTTTCCGCGCGGATGGTGATCTCCCCGGTCCTGGTCTTGAAAACCTCGCCCTTCACGCCGAGAATATCGCCGATGTCAAGCTTCTTGAATTCCTGGTACGGCTCGTCCCCGAGAAGATCTCTCGCGGCATAGACCTGAATGCTTCCCTCGCGGTCCAGGACGCTGCAGAAGGAGGCCTTTCCCATGATGCGCTTCGACATCATACGTCCGGCGATACTGACCTGCTTCCCCTCAAACGCCTCAAAATTGTTTTTGATCTGCGCGGAGTGCTCGGTCTGGTCGTAGGTGACGATCTGAAACGGATCGCGCCCCGCCTCCTGCAGCTCCCTGAGCTTCTCCATGCGCACCTTGATCAGACGGTTTGTGTCCTGCTCCTGTGCGGCATCTGCCGCTGCTCCGTCCGTCCTCTGCGCATTCATCTGTTCGTTCCTGTTCTCTTCACTCATTCTGCTCTTCCCTGTCTGCTCTTACGCTTCCTGCTTATTCCTCGTCTCTGCTGACTTCCAGAATCTGGTAGCGCGAGGTTCCTGCCTGCGTCTCAACGGTGACTTCATCGCCCGCTTTCTTCCGGAGCAGTGCGCGCCCCACCGGGGACTCATTGGAGATGAGACCCTGCAGAGACTTTGCCTCAGTGGACCCCACGATTTTGAACGTGAGCTCATCTCCGTAATCGAGATCCTTCAGCTTCACGGTGCTGCCGATGGTGACGACATCGCTGCTCTCCTGATCCCCGATGTAGACCTCGGCATTCTTCAGCAGATCCTCGAGCTCCCCGATGCGCGCCTCGATGTCGCGCTGCTCATCCTTCGCCGCATCATACTCCGCGTTCTCAGAGAGATCGCCCTGCTCCCTCGCTTCCTTGATTTTCGCCGCGATCTCCTTCCGGCGGTTGACCTTCAGATCCTGCAGCTCGTCCTGATATTTCTTCAGCCCTTCATAGGTGAGTACGTTTTTCTTGACCTCTTCCATGATTCCGGTTCCTCCAATATAAAACATGAAAAAGCACTGCGGACAGTTTCGGATACAAAAAAAGTCCGCGTGGACAGACATAAACAAAATTATAAAAGGGCGCTTTTTCAATGTCAAGAAAAGCGGCGCCGCACAGCACCGCTTTTCCTTTGATTTTTCATTCTTTTACCCGCAGAAAGCCGTATCGAGGATATCCCGCAGCTCCTCCGCCGTCTCCGCCGTATTCACGGCATTCCGGATTCTGGCTGCATTCGCCATGCCTTTCACGTACCAGGCGATGTGGCTCCGCATCTTGAGGACCCCCATGTGCTCTCCGTCCGCCTCGATCTGCATGGCGAGATGCCTGAGTATGAGTTTTTTCTTCTCCGCCGGGGACGGAGCCGGCGGGATACGCCCGGTCTCAAGGTACTCGCGGATCTCGGAGAAGATCCAGGGATTTCCCTCCGCGCCTCTCCCGATCATGATGCCGTCACACCCGGTCTCCCGGAACATGCGCTCGGCCTCCTCAGCGCCGATGATATCCCCGTTCCCGATGACAGGAATGGAGACCGCATCCTTCACAGCGCGGATCACGCCGAGGTCCGCCTTTCCGGAGTAGTACATGTCCCGCGTGCGCCCGTGCACCGCGACAGCGGCTGCGCCGGCCTGCTCCAGGATTTTCGCGATTTCCGGCGCGTTGATGTGACTTCCGTCAAATCCCGCGCGGATTTTCACCGTGACAGGCTTCCGGATCCGCCTTGTCATGGCAGAGACAATCTCACCGGCAAGGCGCGGGTTCGTCATGAGCTTCGATCCCTCCCCGTTGTTCACGACCTTCGGGACCGGGCAGCCCATGTTGAAATCGATGAGATCCCACGGACCGCTCTCCAGCTTTTCCGCAGTCTCTGCACAGATTTCAGGATCGGACCCGAAGATCTGCACGGAGAGCGGCCGGTCCTCCGGTACAGTCCGGAGCAGATCAAATGTGCCGCGGTTTCCGTAGTGCACCGCCTTCGCGCTCACCATCTCCGTGACCGCGAGCTCCGCGCCCTGCTCCCGGCAGAGAAGGCGGAACGGCAGATCGCTCACTCCCGCCATAGGCGCGAGAACGATCCCGTGCCTTAAGTTCACCGGCCCGATCTTCACCTGGAATTCCTCTCCCTCAGAACCCTCCAGTAGAGCTGAATCTCCTCCAAGAGCTCCTGGTGCGAGACGCGCGCATGGGAGATCTCCATCCCGCTCGCGATGTCATCGAACTCGTAGTCTCTCTCCGCGCACTGCACCCGGAACTGAAGCTCCCCGTCCGGATCAAATTCCAGCGTGAGAATTCCGCCTGACTTCGCGACGATGGTCACGCACATGATCTTCAGCTCCCGCTGAATTTCCTCCGGCAGCTTCGAGAAGAGCGGGTTCAGGTAGTACTTCCGGTTGTAGGAATTTGCGCCGCAGAGAACTACATTTTCCCCCATCATCTCGTGAGCTTCACCGGAAGCTCCACCTGATACTCCGGGATTGTCTTCTTCATGGAGAGCGCTTCCTTGATGTCGTAGTCGCAGAAGCGTCCCTTGTAATATGCGATGATGCGGTTCATCTTTCCGGCCTCGATGACCTCCGTCGCCATGGCGCCCATGATCGAGGCATAGAAGCGGTCCTTGCAGGAGGGCGAGCCGCCGCGCTGCATGTATCCCAGGATCGTGGCTCTGGTCTCGATTCCGGTCGCGGCCTCGATCCGCTTTGCCATGGACGCGGAATGCCCGATTCCCTCCGCGTTCACGATGATGAAGTGCTTTTTGCCGCGCTTTCTGCTCTCGATGATCCGGTCCACGATCTTCTGTTCATTTCCGTCGTAGCGCTCCGGAATCAGGACCGCGTCAGAACCGGTCGCGATGCCGCTCCAGAGGGCAATGTAGCCCGCACGCCGTCCCATGACCTCAATAATGGAGCAGCGCTCGTGGGAGGTGGAGGTATCGCGCACCTTGTCGATCGCGTCGATCGCCGTGTTGATCGCGGTGTCGAAACCGATTGTATATTCCGTGCACGCGATGTCGAGATCAATGGTGCCCGGCACGCCGATCACATTCACACCGCGCTCCGCGAGCGTTCCCGCGCCCCGGAAGGAGCCGTCGCCGCCGATCACGATCAGCGCGTCGATCCCGTTCTTTCTGCAGACCTCCGCCGCCCTGTCCTGGCCGTCCTTCGTCATCATTTCAGCGCAGCGCGCCGTGTATAGAATCGTGCCGCCGCGGTTGATGATATCGGACACCATGACGACATCCATGTCCACGAACTCCTCCTCCAGGAGTCCGGAATAGCCTCTCATGATTCCCTTG
>CACXCJ010000137.1 GCA_902766175.1 uncultured Lachnospiraceae bacterium | reverse complement strand
GGGGAGATCCTGGGGGCGGTTCTGAAGAACGAGCGCTATGAGGTCCGGGAGGAGCGGGACGGCTGGGTCCGCATCGCCTCCGGGTGGATCAGCGGGGATTACGTGACGGAAAAACTGTGCCTCAACGAGGCGCGGAAGCTGGATCTTCGCGCCATGGTCCTGAACATGTACGAGAACCTCGGTGTCTCGGAGGTGAACAACTACCTGAATATCCGGGAGACGCCCGAGGAAGACGGGAAGATCATCGGAAAGCTCACGAGCAAGGCTGGATGCGATATCCTGGAGGAGGACGGGGAGTGGCTGAAAATCCGCTCCGGCGGCATCACCGGATTCGTGAAGGCCGAATTCATTGCGACCGGCCAGCGGGCGCGGGATGAGGCGGTGGAAAATGCCTCTCTCATGGCGATTGTCACCACGGATGTCCTGAACGCGCGCTCCGAGCCGGATGAGAGCTCCGCCATCTGGACGCAGATCACGAACAGCGAGAGGTATCCGGTTCTGGAACAGCTCGACGGCTGGGTGAAGATTGAGCTCGAGGAGGACGATGACGTCTATGTGAAGAGCGACTACGTCGATGTCAGGTACGCGCTGAATGAGGCGATCGCCTTCAGTCCGGAGGAGGAGGCAGCTGCGGAGTCGCTCTCCGTGAGGCAGCAGCTCGTGAACTATGCGCTGCAGTTTCTGGGAAATCCGTATGTCTGGGGCGGAACGAGTCTGACAAACGGCTGCGACTGCTCCGGCTTCACGATGCGGATCCTGGAGCATTTCGGCGTGTCGCTTCCGCACTATTCGGGGAGCCAGGCGAAGATGGGGACGAAGCAGACCTCCTCATCCATGCGGCCGGGCGATCTGGTGTTCTATTCGAACCGGAGCGGCAGAATTAATCACGTGGGGATTTACATCGGGAACGGGCAGATCGTCGCGGCGGCGAGCAGACGGTCCGGCATCAAGATCTCAAGCTGGAACTACAGAACGCCCCGCGCGATCAGAAACGTGCTCGGGGACTGAGGGGCGCCTGGGCGGGTGCACCGGTTGTCCGCGGCGTGGTATAATGAGATGAATACAGAGACGGGGCCATCAGGAGATCGGATTCAGAGGGGAAAGCGCCCCGGAACATTGAAAATTGTGAGGATTTGATTTGGCAAATTCAGGAAATTCAGGCAGGAGAAGGCAGTCTTCCCGCAGGAGCGCCGGAAGCGGAGGAACGTCCTCCTCCCGGAGCAGGAGTGGAAGAACGAGCGGGAGAAAGACCGCGGCGTCGAAAAATCAGGCGGCACTCCGCAGAAAATATGAGGAGGAGCGCCGGGAGAGAGCGCGGCTCTACCGCTCGGAGGCGGGCGTCATAGCCGCGTTTGCGGCGGCCGCCCTTCTGCTTCTCAGTAACCTCGGGCTCTGCGGAAGCGCAGGGAGGTTTTTCCGTAGCCTTCAGCTGGGGCTGTTCGGGCTCCCGGGCTACGTGTTCCCCGTTTTCCTTCTTCTCGCTGTCTCCTACGGGATCGCAAACGCGGGGAACGGCAAGGCGCTTGTCAAGATTCCGGCGGGAATTCTTCTCTATCTCGCTGTCTGCGGACTGATCCGGCTTTTTACGGGCGGCGCCGCAGAGGGTGAAATCAGCGCAGCGGATCTGTACCGCGCGGGAGGCGGAGGCGGTGTGCTGGGCGGCCTTCTGTGCGGCGCGCTGCGAAGGATCCTCGGGACGGCGGGGGCCTTTCTGATCCTTGCGGCGGTGATCATTTTCATGCTGGTCGTTCTCACAGAGCGCTCATTTGTCCGCGCCGTCGAGAGGCGCGGCGGAAGGGCCGGCCGGTATGTGCGCGAGGATTTTGCGCGGAGGCGCGAGGAGCACCGGACGCGCGTCCAGGAGCGGCGCGAGGAGAGAGAGACGCGTGCAGCCGGGATTGATTTTCGTGTGACGGAATGGAACTCCTCCGCTGGAGTTCCGTTCTCCGGAGACCAGCCTGCCGGAGATCTGTCTGCGGGAGCACACCCTGCGGCTGTTCAGTCTGCCGGAGACCTGTCTGCGGGTGTTCAGCCTGCGGGAGACCAGCCTGCAGGAGACCTATCTGCGGGTGTTCAGCCTGTCGGAGAGCAGCCGGAAGGCGCCGGCCGTGCAGGCAGCGCGGCGGAAGCTTCGGAAATCCGCACTGTCCTCCCGGACGCGCCGGAGACCTCGGCGGAGGAATCTGCCATCCCGGCATCCTTTGCGCAGGGAATTTCTGCCGCAGAGAAGAATCTCGAGCCGGCCTTCTCCGCGCTCAGGAATCCGGCTTCCTCTTATCCGGACGAGGATCCGGCACTTCAGGAAGCGTTCCGGAGAGCGGATGAGATTCTGAGGAACAGCGGAAGTATCGCCTCTGCGCCGGTTCGTCCGATCACCGCGGAGGACAACACGGTCCGCATGCAGGCGGAGACCATGCAGGCGGAGACAGGGAGTGACTCCGCCGGAGGCGGCAGCCCGGAAGATTCTTCCGGGGCAGCAAGGGAGACCCCCGCAGAGGAAATCTCCTCGGAGGAGACCCCCGCGGAGAAGATCCCCGCAGAGGAGATCCCGGCGGAGGGGACCCCTGCGGAGGTGCAGTGGAATGCGGACGCGGAGACGCCTCAGGGGGAGATAGAGCGCGCGGACGCGGAGATCCCCGCGCAGACGACTCTGGAGAGCGCGGACGAAGAGGCCCCTCAGTGGGAGATGGAGAGCGCAGACACGGAGACGCCCGCCTGGGAGGCGGTGCCGTCTGTCCCGGCGCAGCATAGCGGAAGAAAATCGAGAGAGCCGGAGGCAGACGGTGTCTGGCAGGATGCTCCTGATTCCGGCACCCATACCGCGGCAGCGGCGAAGGAATCCGCCGCCGCGGAAGCTCTTCCCGGAGCGGAGGTACAGGAAGCACCGAAGAAATACAGCTTCCCGCCGCTCAGCCTTCTCGAGGAGGGAAAGAAGCAGGCAGCGGATTCCGCGGACCAGTACCGGAAAACGGCGATGAAGCTGCAGAACACGCTGAAGAGCTTCGGCGTCGATGTCACGGTCACAAACTACAGCTGCGGGCCCGCGGTCACGCGCTATGAGCTTCTGCCCGCGCAGGGCGTGAAGGTCGGAAGGATCGTCGCGCTCGCTGACGACATCAAGCTCAGCCTCGCCGCGCCGGATATCCGGATTGAGGCGCCGATCCCCGGAAAATCCGCGGTCGGAATCGAGGTCCCGAACGCGGAGAGCCAGATCGTCCATCTGCGGGACCTCTTTATGAGCGATGCGTTCCGGAACAGCAGGGCAAAGATCGCCTTCGCGCTCGGAAAGGACATCGGCGGACGTCCGGTCGTGACGGATATATCGAAGATGCCGCACGTCCTCATCGCCGGCGCGACTGGCTCCGGCAAGTCCGTCTGCATCAACACGCTGATCATGAGCATCCTCTACCGCTACCGGCCGGACGAGGTGAAGCTCATGATGATTGACCCGAAGGTGGTCGAGCTCTCCGTCTACAACGGAATCCCGCATCTCATGCTGCCGGTCATCACGGATGCCAAGAAGGCGGCGGGGGCGCTCGCCATGGCGGTCGCCGAGATGGAGGACCGCTACAGGAAATTTGCGTCGACGGGGGTCCGTGACCTTAAGGGCTACAACGACCGGATCCGGGAGGCCGCGGAAAGCGGCACTGTGAACCGGGACGAGCTGCCGGAGACGCTGCCACAGATCGTCATCATCATCGACGAGCTGGCCGACCTCATGATGGTCTCGAAAAATGAGGTGGAGGAGTCGATCTGCCGCATCGCGCAGCTCGCGAGAGCCGCGGGCATGCATCTTGTGATCGCGACGCAGCGGCCGAGCGTGAACGTCATCACAGGTCTCATCAAGGCGAACATCCCGACCCGCATCGCATTTGCGGTCTCCTCGGGCGTC
>CACXCJ010000136.1 GCA_902766175.1 uncultured Lachnospiraceae bacterium | reverse complement strand
CGGAGTTCTGGTTTCCGGCGAGCGCAAACGTGAGCTTCTTTCCCTCCGGGACTGCCGGCTGTCCGTGCTTTCCCACCATCTCTCCGAGGCCCGGATGTTCTCCGGGAGCCGTTCCCGTTGCATCCCTGTAGGGGAAATGCAGATGGTCCGGCTTCACCCCCTTCTGCCGGTCCTGGGTCTCCTCCTCCGGCACAGTCGCCGTGTGAATGCCCGCAATGTCAATTTTCTCCGCGTCCGCGAGCCGGAGCGTGAGCTCATAGCCGTGGATGCGGAGTTCCATCGGGTCCCCGAGCGGGGCAAATTTCACGAGCGTGAGCTCTGCCCCCGGGATCACCCCCATATCCAGAAAATGCTGTCTCAGAGCGCCCTCGCCACCGACAGCTGTGACAATGGCGCTCTGCCCTGCCTTCAGGTCAACAAGTCTCGTGCTCTTTGCTTCACTCACTTTCCGCTGGTCTCCTTCAGTCTCACAAATGCGCGCGCAAGAGCGGCCTGGGCGAGGTAATACTCCTCATTCGACTTCTTCTGGCGGAGCTTCTCCTTCGCGCGGGAGAGCGCAGCCTCCGCTCTGGCCCTGTCGATCTCCTCCGGCTTCTCACAGGTATCCACCAGGACCCGGCAGCGGTTGTTCGTAAATCTCATGACCCCCACTCCCGCGATTCCCTCGTGCCACAAACCGTCCTCGGTCTTGTACCGGAGCAGTCCGTCCGCGAGTGCCGAGATCTGCGCCGTGTGGTTCGCGAGAACCTCCGCCTCGCCGAATTTCGTCGTGTAAATGAGGCTCACCGCGCGCCCGCGGTAAAAGGGATGGTCCGCCGCTATGATTTCCAGGTAAAACGTCTTCGCCATTACTTCATGCTCTCCGCTTTCCGCTTCACGTCATCGATGTTTCCGACGTTAAAAAACGCCTCCTCCGGGTAGCTGTCCGCGTCTCCTCCGATGATTGCCTCAAAGCCGTGGATCGTCTCCTCCAGCGGGATGTACCTGCCGGGCACGCCCGTGAAGTTCTCCGCCACGTGAAACGGCTGGGAGAGGAACTTCTGGATCTTTCTCGAGCGGTACACGGTCTCCTGGTCCGCCGCAGAGAGCTCGTCCATGCCCAGGATCGCGATGATGTCCTGGAGTTCCCGGTACTTCTCCAGCATTTCCTTCACCTTCATTGCCGTCCGGTAGTGACGCGCCCCGACGACGCTCTCCTCAAGAATTCTGGACGTCGAATCCAGCGGGTCCACCGCCGGGTAAATGCCCTGCTCCACGATCTTTCTCGAGAGCACCGTCGTCGCATCCAGATGTGCGAAGGTTGTCGCCGGCGCGGGGTCCGTCAGGTCGTCCGCCGGAACATAGACCGCCTGCACCGATGTTACCGAACCGTCCTTCGTGGACGCGATCCGCTCCTGCAGCTCGCCCATGTCGTTTGCCAGCGTCGGCTGGTAGCCCACGGCCGACGGCATGCGCCCGAGCATGGCCGAGACCTCGCTTCCCGCCTGCACGAAGCGGAAAATGTTGTCAATGAAGAGAAGCACATCCTTGTGCATCCGGTCCCGGAAATACTCCGCCATGGTGAGGCCCGTCTCCGCGACGCGCATTCTCGCGCCCGGCGGCTCATTCATCTGTCCGAAGACCAGCGCCGTCTTCTTCAGGACCCCGGAGGCCGTCATCTCGGTCCAGAGGTCGTTTCCCTCGCGGGAGCGCTCCCCGACGCCGGTGAAAATCGAGTAGCCTCCGTGTTCATTCGCGATGTTCGTGATGAGCTCCTGGATGAGCACCGTCTTTCCGACGCCCGCGCCGCCGAAAAGGCCGATCTTTCCGCCCTTCGCGTATGGGGCGAGGAGATCAATCACCTTGATGCCGGTCTCGAGGACCTCCCGCACCGGGGACTGGTCCTCGTACTTCGGCGGCTCCCGGTGAATCGGCCACTGCTCCTCTCCCTTCACCGGGCCCTTTCTGTCGATCGGGTCTCCGAACACATTGAAGAGCCTCCCCAGGGTCTCCTCCCCGACCGGGACCGTGATGGGACCGCCCGTCGCGACGACCGGCATATCCCGGCAGAGCCCCTCACTCGCATTCAGCATCACGCAGCGCACCACGCCGTCCCCGAGATGCTGAGAGACCTCCATCGTGCAGCGCTGTCCGTCATTCTCCACGACAAGGGCGTCACGGATATAGGGGAGATCGCTGTGGTCACTGAACTCGACGTCCACGACAGGTCCCATGACCTGTACGATTCTGCCCATCTGTCTTGTCTCTGTTTTTTTCTCTGCTTCCGTGTTTCCGGTATTGGCCATTTCCTTACCCTTCCTGTCACATCAGAGCGCGCGCGCCGCTGCAGACCTCGGTGATTTCCTGCGTGATCGCAGCCTGCCGGCTCCGGTTGTAGCGGACATTCAGGTCCTTCAGGAGCTCTCCCGCATTCCGGTTTGCCGACTGCATCGCCATCATCCGCGCGTTCTGCTCGGAACAGAATGCCTCCACAAGCGCGCTGTAGATGTAGCCGTTCAGAATGTTCGGGACGATCGCGTCGATGACGGTCTCCGCGTTCGGATAAAAGCGGAACGTCTCCTGCCGCACGTCAATCGGGATCTCTCCATGCGGCACCGAGCGTTCCAGCGGCAGGAGAAGCTGCATCACCGGCTGCACGGAGAGGCTGTTCTTCATCTCCGTGTAGATCAGGTTCACCTCCCCGATCTCCCCGCGGTCAAAGAGATCCATCATGTGCGCCATGATTCTTCTGGAGCGGTGCAGAGACGGGTCCTGCGCCGTGTAGGCGAAGTGCTCGTCAATCTTTATGCCGTGCGTGAGAAAGTACTGTCTCCCCAGCTCCCCGATCACGAAGAGGCGGAAATTTCTGTGTTTTCCGATCTCCTCCTCCGCGAGTTTCAGAACGTTGTGATTGTAGGCGCCGGCGAGCCCCTTGTCGCCCGTAATGACAATGAACGCAGCGGTCCGGTCCGGGTCCGCATCCTCCGGCTTCTCGAAATAGTGGCTCGGAATGTCCGGGAGATGCCGCTCCAGCCGCGCAATCAGCGCGCGGAGCGCCTCGTAATAGGGCTGCGTCTCATCGAGCTCGCGGCGCGCCTTCCGAAGCTTCGTCGAGGAGATGAGATACATCGCATTCGTGATCTTCTGCGTCTCCTGGACACTGTTAATCCGATCCCTGATTTCCTTTACGCCTGCCATGTCTTCTTAAATTCCTCTGCCGCCCTCCCGATCTCATCGCCGAGCTCCCCGGCAAGCGTTCCCCTGCTGGTGAGCGTCTCCATGATATCGGCGTGGCTGCTGTTCATGTTTTCGAGGAGAGCATGCTGAAATTCACTGACCTTCTCGCGCGGAATGTCGTCCAGAAGTCCGCTGTTTGCGGCGAGAAGCGTCACCACTTCCTCTGCCATGCTGAGCGGATGCTCGTTCGGCTGACGCAGGATCTGCATCAGCGCGCCTCCGTGTCCCAGGAGCTTCTTCGTCGCGTCGTCCAGGTCCGAGGAGAACTGCGTGAACACCGCCATCTCGCGGTACTGCGCGAGGTCGATGCGGATGGAACCCGCCGCCTTCTTCATGGCCTTAGTCTGCGCCGCGCCGCCGACACGCGAGACGGAGAGGCCGACATTTACTGCGGGCCGCTGTCCCTCCAGGAAAAGGTTTGTCTCCAGGAAGATCTGCCCGTCCGTGATGGAGATCACGTTCGTCGGGATGTAGGCGGAGACATCGCCCGCCTGTGTCTCGATAATCGGGAGCGCCGTGATGGAACCGCCGCCGAGCTCCGGCGTGAGGCGGCTGGAGCGCTCCAGAAGCCTGGAGTGCAGGTAAAAGACATCGCCCGGGTAAGCCTCACGGCCCGGCGGTCTTCCGAGAAGCAGGGAGATGGCCCGGTACGCGACCGCGTGTTTCGAGAGATCGTCGTACACGATCAGGACATCCCGGCACTGATACATGAAATATTCCGCCAGCGCGGTGCCCGCATACGGCGCGATGTACTGCTCCGACGCCGGATCGCTCGCGCTCGCGGACATGACGCAGGTGTAGTCCATCGCGTTGTTCCGACGCAGGGAATCCACGACACCCGCCACCGTCGACGCCTTCTGTCCGATGGCGACATAGATGCAGACCACGTTCTGCCCGCGCTGATTGATGATCGTGTCGACGGCGATCGAGGTCTTTCCGGTCTGGCGGTCGCCGATGATGAGCTCACGCTGGCCGCGGCCGATCGGAAACATCGAGTCGATCGCGAGAATGCCGGTTGAGAGCGGAACGCTGACACTTTTTCTGTCCACGATTCCGGGCGCCGGATTCTCGATGGGCCTGTGGTCCTTCGCGTGGAGCTCCCCCGCGCCGTCGATCGGGTCCCCGAGCGCGTTGATCACGCGGCCGAGGCACATATCTCCGACCGGAATCGAGGCCCTCCGTCCGGTTCTGGAGACCCTGGCGCCCTCGCGGATCGCTGATTCTCTCCCGAACAGGATGCAGCCGGTCATATCGCGCTTGATATTCATGACCATGCCGCGCGTCCCGTCCTCGAACACCACGACCTCCCCGTACATCGCATGCTGAATCCCGGTCACCGTCGCGATGCCGTCGCCGACCTTCACGACGGTTCCCACCTCGCTTCCGAGTGCGTGGAGGGAGAAGTCATTGATCTGGCCCTTCAGGATATCGATGATGTCCTCAGAGGAATAGCGGGACTTCCGGACGCCGTCCTCCAGCGCCTTCCTGAGCTGGCTCACGCGGCCTTCCGTGCTCCAGTCGTACTGAAGGTCCCCGGCCTTCAGGATGAAGCCGCCGCCGATCGAGGAATCCCGGGTCATGTGAAGGCGGACGTCCCCCGCATGCAGCTTCTTTTTTAAAAATGCACGGATCGCGTCGAGCTGTTCCTCCGTCGGCGGAGTCACATAGACGAGCTCCGCCTCCGGGACCTTAGCCTCTTCCACTTTCGCCACCTTCGCCCGTTCCTTTCTCCGTCACTGAATTCTCTCCGTCACCGGTCCGGTTCAAGAAGCTGTCGTAAAGATCGCTGTCCAGCTTCTCGGTGTTCTCCCCGGCGGAAATTTTCCGGACTGCCTCCGCGACGATGTCTGCGATTCTGCGGTCGGACTCCGCCTCTCTCCGTTTCTCCTCCAGGTCAGCCTTCTGCCGCGCGCTGCTGATGATTTCTGCGGCCTGCTGTCTCGCGTCGGAGAGAATTCTGTCCGCCTCCTTCTCTGCCTTGTCCGCGGAGGCGTTCATGATTTCCCGGCTCTCCGCTTCCGCCTGGGCGAGCTTTTCCGCGTACCGCTTCTTCTCCGCCTCCGCATCGGCCTCTGCGCCCTTCGTCTTCGCATCCAGGTCAGAAATTTCCTTTGCGCGGGCATCCAGGACACGGTGCACCGGCTTGAACAGGAAGCGCCGGAGAATGAGGTAGAGAATCAGGACATTTGCAGCAGTGATCAGGATGCTCACCGGATTCACTGAAATAATATTTCCTGACACAGATCTGTCCTCCTCCCGTTTGGATTACTTGCCGAGAACAAAGATAATGAGGATGGCCGCGACCAGGGCATAAATGGCGGTTGCCTCCGCGAGTGCTGCACCGAGGATCAGAGTGTTCCTGATCTTGCTCTCCGCCTCCGGCTGCCGCGCGACCGCATCTGCCGCCTTAGCGGTTGCAATGCCGATACCAACTCCCGCGCCGATGCATCCGAGCGCCGCAATGCCTGCGCCAATCGCTGTTAAACTCATCTCAATTTTCCTCCTTGAATTTGATCTGGAATTCTTCCCTCGGAAGGGAAAGGCACCGGTCACTCGACCGCTTCCGAAATATAAATCGATGTCAGGAACACAAAGACGTAGGCCTGAATCAGCCCGTCGAAAATCTCAAAGTAGAAGCTGAACGGGATCGGAACCGCGAACGGAACCAGAAGCTTCAGGATCTCCATGATGATGAAACCGCCGAAGATGTTGCCGAAAAGCCGCATGCAGAGAGACAGCGGCCGGATCACAATTTCGAGGACATTGATCGGGGTGATGATCGCCATCGGCTTCGAGAAGGACTTGAGCCATCCTCCGACGCCCCTCTCGCGAATTCCCGCGATCTCTACCGCAAGAATGCTGATCAGTGCCATCGCAATCGTCACATTGAGGTCCTTCGTCGGCGGCTTGAAAATCGTGTAATCCGATGTGATCCGCGTCTCCAGAATCGCGGACAGGTTCGAGACCGCGATGAAAATCAGGAGCGTGATGACAAAATACACATACTTTGCCGCCTTCTCGCCGAGCATGGACTTAATCGTCCTCTCGATCCAGAGAACAAACGATTCCGCCGCAAGCTGACGCCTGCCGGGATTCTTCACCGTCATTCCGTGCGTGAGCCACGCACAGAGAATGAGGACGATCACCAGAAGAATCCAGGTGTTTACCACTGACTCCGTGACAGTGACCGGACCGACCCGAAAGACCTCTGTCACCCCGAGCTCCTCGATCAGTCTGCTGCCAAGATCCACAAGACCACCTCCCTGCTTCCGGAGAGTCCCGGTGCTCCGCCGCTTCCTGCTGCCGCGGAACACGCGCCGCCCGGCTCTCCCGGCCAATTGCTCGCAGGCAGTTTTTCCTCCTGCGCCTCAGCTGCTCCACACTAAATTATAAACCGATTTTTCAGCCTTGCACGGAAATTATGTCGATTTTCCGTCACAGATACTGCACCATCGTGTCCTTCTCCGGGAATTCGCTGTGGTAGTGGGACGGATGGGAGCCCTCCGCCGCATAGCCCATCGGCATGAGGAGAACCGGCTGAATGTTTTCCGGAAGCCCGAACGCCTCCCTCGTCTTCGTGTTCGGAAACATGTTGACCCAGCAGGAGCCGATGCCGAGCTCCCACGCCTCGAGCATCATGAAAGTCGCCGCTATGCTCGCGTCCTCCTCTCCGGAGTGAACCCCGCTCTCGTAAGGATTCTTCCAGTCCTTGTCCCGATCATAGGCGATGAGGAGCACCGTCGGCGCGCCGAACGTGCAGGGAGAGAGCGATGCGAGCTTCCCGAGGCCCTCCCTGCTCTGCACGACGTAGATCTTCTGCGGCTGGCAGTTGTGTCCGGTCGGGGCGATGTTCGCCGCCTCGAGAATCTTCTCCAGCTTCTCCTTCTCGATCTGCCGGTCCGAATACTTCCGGACGGAATAGCGCTCTGCCGCAAGATGCATAAAATCTTCCATAGTAAATCTTCCTCCTGCAATAAGCTTATGTGTAACAGAACCTGACAGTCAGTCAGAGCCGCACCGTCTCATATCATAGCACAGCCGCCCGAGGTCAGGCTTCCCTATTTTAGCATACCCATCTGTAAGTTTTCACGAATCTTCTGGAATCCCGCGGGAATTTTCAGAATTCACTTGTCAAAAGAGCGCTATCTGCTATAATAAGAGCAAAGATAGTTATATTTTTAACGTTATTTCGTAAACACACTCTAAAACCTAATAAAAAAAGGAGAGCAGTCTATGAAGGTAGCAGTCGTTGGTACCGGTCAGATGGGCATGGGAATTGCGCAGGTCTTCGCAGAGCACGGCGATGAAGTCCGGATGTGCATCGTCACCGGAAAGGCTCCGGAGGCAAAGAAGGCAAAATTCGAGAGTGCGCTCCAGAAGCGCGTGGCCCGCGGCAAGATGACGCAGGAGCAGATGGATGCCATTACCTCCAGGATGAGCTACGGAGGCCTTGATATCGCGAAGGACGCGGATCTCGTGGTCGAGAGCGCGATCGAGGTCATGGAGGCAAAGATCGACGTCTTCAAGAAGCTGGATGCAATCTGCCCGCCTGAGACCAAGTTCGTGACGAACACCTCCTCTCTCTCCATCACGGAGCTGATGAGCAGCATCAGCCGCCCGGTCTGCGGCATGCATTTCTTCAACCCGGCTCCCGTCATGAAGCTGATCGAGGTGATCCCGGGCATTCTGACCCCGGATTCCATGGTGGAGGACATCTTCAACATCTCCAAGGAGATCGGCAAGGATCCGGTCATCGTCAAGGAAGGTCCGGGCTTCGTCGTGAACCGCATTCTGATCCCGATGATCAATGAGGGCATCACGATCTACGCGGAAGGCCTGGCTTCGGTCGAGGACGTGGACAAGGCGATGCGTCTCGGCGCAAACCACCCGATGGGCCCGCTCGCCCTCGGCGATCTGATCGGCCTCGATGTCTGCCTCGAGATCATGAACGTTCTCTACAACGAGACGCTCGACAGCAAGTACCGTCCGAATCCGCTGCTCCGCAAGATGGTCCGCGGCGGCCTTCTCGGAAGAAAGAGCGGCAGAGGCTTCTACGATTACAGCAAGAAGTAACTGCGGCCGGAATTTTCAGACAGTCAGAGGCAGAGGCATCTGCCTGAGACAGAGTCTCTGCCTTTGATTTATAGTTTCATCCCCAACCCATGATTTTTTGATCCCCTCAAAAAATCGCCAGAGCAGGCGGCACCTCCCCGGGTGCCGCCTGCTGCTTTTCTTCTGCTCTTCTTCTATTCTCTGCCTTCTATTCTCTTTTCCTCAATTCTGCTTTTCTCCTCACTCCCCGAGATCCGCCATGACCTCGGAGACCTCGGGCTTCCGGTCTATGAGCTTCCGGTCAAGCATCCACTCTATATTTTCCTGCCAGCACGTCTCCGTCTGAGAGAGAAACGGCTTTCCGTCCTGCTCCATCCGCGGCAGGAGCGTCTGTGCGCTCTCCTTTTCCACGGAGGGTGTCAGCGGGAAATTCTCCGCATTCTGGTTGTCGAGCAGAATCTGGAGCGTTCCGTCCGGGTCCGCCTTGAAATCCTCAAATCCCTTCTTCGAGGCGCGGAGAAATGCGCGGAGCGTGTCCGGCTCCTGTTCGATCAGGTCGTTGTTCGCGAGAAGGCAGACCTCATAGAAGTTCGGGATTCCGTAGTCCGTGAGCGAGAACCAGTTCACATCAAAGCCCTCCTCCTTAAGCTGCGGAACCTCGTGGTTCACCAGGCATCCGATTGTCGCGTCCACCTGCCCGGTCGTCATGGAGCTCATCAGGTCAAACCCGACATTCTGCATCGTGACGCTCGAGGGGTCAGCGCCGACATATTCCATCATGGCCTTCACCATTTCCTCCGAGAGGGCCGTGCCGCCGTACCCGATCGTCTTCCCGGCGAAATCCTCCGGACTGTTCACGTTCTTCTCCCGCATCGAGAGAATGACGTTCAGCGGCGTCTGGCAGACCGCGCCGATGGAGCGGATCCCGACGCCCTGATTCACGACCGCCTGAATCACATCCTGCTGGTAGTAAATGGAGAGATCTGCCTTCCCCGCTGCGACCAGCGCGAGCCCGTCGTTATCGTTTGCGGGGAAGCGGATCTTCACGTCAAGTCCCTCATCGCGGTAGTAGCCGCGCTCGATCGCGGTGTAGAGAAAGGTGTGAATCGCGTTCGGATACCAGTCGAGGACAATGTCCAGCTCACGAGTTTTACCGCCGGAAGCATTGCCCGCTTCCTCCGTTTCTTCCGCTCCGGAAGCGTCTCCAGCTGCTTCAGCCTCCGCAGATCCGCCTGCCCCGGCGCTCTCCGCGGCAGTTACTGCCGCGCCCGCGCTCACCTGTTTTCCGGCGCCGCACCCGGCCGCCGTCACTGCTGACAGCACCGCTGCAATCACGGCCGCTGCCGCCATTCTTCCTGTCTTCATTCATCCCTCCAGTACACAAAGTGTCTTTCCAGAAGCCCGACTGCCTCCGCGAGAAGCATGGCTGCCGCGCTCAGGAGAATAATCGGAGCAAAAACGCCCGCGCCGTCAAGCTGTGTCATCATGCGGCGCGAGAAATATCCGAGCCCGCTCTGCGCGCCGAGCCACTCTCCGATTGCCGCGCCGATCACCGAGAGCGGCACCGCCATCTTGACGGCGGAGAAGAAACAGGGGAGCACGGCGGGAACCTTTAATTTCCAGAAGATCTGCCGCTCAGACGCGCCGAAGGTCTTTAAGAGCTCCTTCATCTCCGTCTTCACGGACCGAAAGCCGTCAAACATCGTGATCGCAACCGGGAAAAATGTCATGAGCACCGTCACGAGAACCTTGCTCCAGATCGAATAGCCGAACCAGAGGACAAAGAGCGGCGCGAGCGCCGTCGTCGGGATCGTCTGCGAGGCGATGATCAGCGGGTAGAGCGCCTTTTCCGCGGTCGGGCTCGCGTCCATGAGAACAGCGAGAAGGATTCCCAGGAGTACCGAGATCACGAGGCCGATGGCGACGACCTCCATGGTCGCCGGCAGATGGGTCATGAACAGCGGCCCGCGGAGCTCAAAGAGACGCCTGAGGATTCTCACCGGGGATGGAAGGATATAGGCCGCGTTCATGTGCACTGCCGCCGCCTGCCAGAAAATGAGAAACAGCAGGACCAGAACTCCTGCCAGGAGGTTTTCGTGCGCACCTGCCGCACCGCCTGCCTTAAGGCGCGCCCTTCCGGCTGCGCGCGCTCTGTCTCCCGCCTTTTTCCGCCTTCTCCCTGCGAGGTCCTGCCGCGCGGCGCTTTCCCGCGCAAACTCTCTTCTCGTCTTGTTTCCTGTCTCTCTCATGACCTCTGCCTCCTCAGGAGGTGAATGAGCTCCTCCTTCAGGGAAACCGCCTCCGGCAGTGCCATCGTCTCCTCCGTCCTAGGATAGGGAAGCGGAACCGGGAAGGACTGCAGCGCGCTGATGGGAGCCCTCGTGACAGCGAGAATCCTGGAGGAGAGAAAGACCGCCTCCTCCACGTCGTGGGTAATAAACAGGATGGTCCTGTGTTCCTGCTCCCACTGGCCCAGAAGCCACTCTCGGAGCGTGAGCCGCGTCAGGTAGTCGAGCGCGGAAAAGGGCTCGTCGAGCAGTAAAAGATCCGACCCGGTGAGGAGGGTCCTCGCGAACGCCGCCCTCTGCCGCATGCCGCCGGAAAGCTCCCGCGGGGTCCTGTCCTCCCAGCCCTCGAGGCCGACCGACCTCAGAACATCCTCCGCCATCGACCGCATCTCCTGCTTCGAAAAGCCGCCGCGGATCTCAAGCGGAAGGGAGACATTCTCTGCGACGCTCCTCCACGGGAACAAAAGATCCTGCTGAGGCATGTAGCCGCAGCAGTTCTTCCTCTCCTGAATCGGCTGGCCGTCCGCGAGAATTTCCCCGGAGGTCACCGGCAGAAGCTGATTTACCAGGCGGAACAGCGTGCTCTTTCCGCATCCGCTCGGGCCGACGAGCGAGACGAACTCCCCTCTCCGGATCTCGGCGCTGAGGTTTCTTATGACCGGCTCTCCGTCCGGCTCATAGGAAAAGGTCACATTCCGGAAGGAGAGGGCAGGCGGCCCCTCACGCTCCGCTTTCACCGCTCCTTCTGCGGCCGCCGCATCAGACCTCATGCGAAGCATAGGTGCCGCCGAGATCCCAGGCGTGATCCATGGGACCGCTTCCCTTTCCGAGGTTCAGCATGGCGCCGAGCGCGCCGGAAATATAGTCCTTCGCGCGCCGGACGGACGCATCGAGGCTGTATCCCTTCGCGAGATTGGAGGCAATGGCGCTGGAGAGCGTGCAGCCGGTCCCGTGCGTATTGTTGTTTAAAATCCGTTTCCCCGGGAACCACTTCACATCGCCCTCCCGGTAGAGGAGGTCGTTTGCGTCGTTCAGGGAGTGGCCGCCCTTTAAGAGCACCGCACACCCGTATGCGGTGCCGATCTTTTCCGCAGCTCTCTCCATGTCCGCCGCCGAGCGGATCTCCATCCCGGAGAGAACCTCGCCCTCCGGGACATTCGGCGTGAGAACCGTCGCGAGCGGGAGCAGCTCCCCCTTCAGTGTCGCGACCGCATCCCCGCTAATGAGCCGCGCGCCGCTCGTCGCGACCATCACCGGATCCACGACAATATTTTCCGCGGCGTACTGCCTGAGCTTTCGGGCGATGCTCCGGATGAGCCCCGAGGAGGAGACCATCCCGATCTTCACCGCGTCCGGGCGGATGTCGGTGAACACGCTGTCAATCTCCTGCTCGAGAAATTCCGGAGTCACTTCCATGATTCCCTGCACGCCGGTTGTATTCTGGGCTGTCAGTGCCGTGATCGCACAGGTGGCAAAAACACCGTTTGCGAGCATGGTCTTGATATCCGCCTGAATCCCGGCGCCTCCGCTGGAATCGCTTCCGGCGATCGTCATCACTGTCTTCATTTTTTCTCCTTTCTGACAGGCGGCCCGGTAAATTCCGGGCCGGAGACGTTTTGTAACGCGGCGAAGGTGGTGCCCCCGGTGCGCCGCGCGCAGAAACTGCGCCGGGCGCGTCCGGCAGAAGCCGGAAAATCTCTGCGCGCCCCGCGCACAAAAAAACGGGGAGATGCCGACGCAGCATCTCCTCCGCAAAATCTTCCGCGAACTCCGCAGTCCGAGCGGCCTGAGCACCCGGGAACGGATGCAGGAAAACCAGGACTCCGGTCTATGATCCCTACGTTGGCATTATCCAAATCAGGTTTGCGGGTTACGGCCCTTCAGCCGACTCTCAGCCTGCTACTGCAAGCACCCCGTTTTTCTGTTTCCGCTGTGGCTTATTCTATGTCAGAGCCGTTTCCGTGTCAAGAAGGAATCCGCTCCCCCCGCATCCTCAGTGGACGTACACGGTCTCTCCCGTGTAAATTCTCGCGTACAGCTGCTTCGCGAAGGCGAGCGGCAGGTTCACGCATCCGTGGCTTCCCGCGCGCGCGTAGATCTTCCCGCCGAATTTTCCTCTCCAGGTCGCGTCGTGCAGACCGATGCCGGCATCGAACGGCATCCAGTAGTTCACAAAGGACGCGTAGAGCTTCTGCTGCCCCCGGAGAATCCGGTTCCGCTGCTTGTAGTTGATGTGGAAAACGCCCCTGTGGGTCTCCCGCTCCTTTGTGGGAAGCCCCGTCACGCAGTCGCTCTCCATGACGCGCCGGGCGTTTTCATAGAGCACGACGTGCTGATTCTCGAGGCTGATGTCGATGTAGTCGAGGCCGAAGCTCGGAAGAAATCCCGGATCCGCCTCCACGACCGGCACATAGATCACGCCCTCCGGAAGCGTCACCGCCTCCGCGCGCGCAGCGCGCGCCTTCTCCGGGGAGCTCTCCGAAGCGGGGGCCTCCGGATCATCCGGAAGGAGGGCATTTGCGCGGGTCGCCGGCGGAAGCTGCTGCAACGCCTTCTCCTTCCGGCTCTGCGCCGCCTCCTCCGTCTCAAGATTTTCGATGTAGACCCCGTCCAGAAGCACGGCCCTGCGCATCTCCTGCTGCTCTGCCTCCTGCGCCGCGGCCTGTTCCGCATTTCTCTCCGCCCCGCGGGCTGTGTCTTCCTCTGCGGCTCCCCGCGGCGCACTGTCCGCGGTGACATACGGGAGCGCGATCATCTCCGGCTCCGGCTTCTCAGCTGCCTCCGCCTCCGCGAGGATCCGCTGCTTCTCCTCCTCCGTCTTCGCCTTCCTCGCGTCGCGCTTCGCCTTTCTTAAAACCGCGCTGTTTTCCCGCTCTCTCGCCTTTTTCTCCGCCGCAGTCTCCGCTCTCGGGAGCGTCACCCGGAGGCACGCGGCAAGAATCCTCTTGAATCGTCCCGCATCCACCAGATACTGCCGTCCGCCCTCCGACGCATCGGAGAGAGAGGCAAGTTTTCCTGCGAACGCACTCTCAAGCTGCTCTGCATAGGCGGTGATCTTTCCGTCGTCGAGACCGAACTGCCCTTCTCTCGAAGTGACGAGCCAGCTGTTCAGCTCCGTCCCGGAAAGCGTCTGCTCCGCGTCCCCGATTTTTAACGCAAAGCTGTGATTCACGAGCGCATTCTTTTCCGAACAGATCCGGTTTAATTCCGCATCGTCCGCGGTGACGGAGGCCCTCACAGAAAACGTGTCCGTGAGGTCAAGCTCCGTTGCTCCCGCGGTCACGGCATCCCCCACCGCGTCGAGGAGCTGTTCCCGCTCCGCCCGGAAGCCGTCTTCGTCCGGAATCACGGTGTAGCCCCTTCCCTCCTCAAATTCAGAGATCCGGGCATCGACCGGCTCCTCGGAGTACGAGAACACACCTTCGGACTCCAGAAGCTGCGCGGCCCGCTCCCGCGAAAAGGAAATCTTCTGTCCGGAGTGAAGCTCGTGCCTCCTCAGGCACTCGGCGGGCCAGAGGGAGACAGGCCGCCGGAACAGGTTTCCGGCAGACTGCCCCGCATCCTCCGCCGAGGCAATTCCGGCGCGGTCCAGGACAAAGGTCTCCCCCTTTGCCCGGACCGTGAGCGTTCCCTGCGCCGCTCTCTCCTCCAGAAGCTTCTGCACCTCTGCTCTATCAAGAAAAGAAGCATCCTCCCCGTCCACCGTCGTGCCAGGAAAAAGATGTCCCCCGAAATAAACACATCCCGCGGCGTAGATCGCGGCGAGAAGACCCGCCAGAGCGGCCACTGCCTTTCTTTTTT
>CACXCJ010000135.1 GCA_902766175.1 uncultured Lachnospiraceae bacterium | reverse complement strand
AATCACGTCGAGGAAATCCTCGACCGCGATGCCGGCGTCCGTGACGATCTTCTCCACCTTGTCCACCACCCCGACGCTCTTCAGGCCGTTATCGCTGATCAGGAAAACCTTCTCAGCCTTCTCCGCCTTGAGAAGCTCCGGGATCTTGCTCAGGCATCCCTTGCCGAAGTAAATATCCTGCGGGATCTTGAAATTGAAAGATTTCAGTGACATGAAGCATTCTCCTTTCTTTCTCTTCTCATTTTTCCCTTAAAAAAGTCCTCTTGCATCCGGCTGGCTCAGGTTTCCCCCTGCGCCGCCGCTCTCAGGCTCCTCTCATCTGGTGCACCAGGAACAGCGAGATGTCCGGGATGTAGGTGACCAGGAAGAGGACGACCACCAGCGCCACGAATTGCGGCAGAACGTATTTCACCGTCTCTGTGAACGTCACTCGTTTATCTATGCCGTCCGCGACGAAGAGGTTGATGCCGAGCGGCGGGGTGATGAGGCCCATCGTGAGATTCATGACCATCACAACGCCGAACTGCACCGGATCGTAGCCGAGCTGGGTCACCAGCGGATAGAGGATCGGCGTGTAGATGTAGGTCGAAGCCGTGGTCTCCATGAAGCATCCGTTGATCAGGAGGATAACGTTGATGATGAGCAGGATGACAACCCAGTTATTCGTGACACCGAGCACCAGGTTTGCGAGCTTTGCCGGGACCTGCTGCTTCGTGACGACAATGCTGAAGATGTTCGCCGTCGCGACGATGAACATGATCATCGCCGAGGTCTTCACGGCGTCATAGCTGATGTCGATCAGGTCCGAGATCTTGACTTCCTTGTAGATGAAGATCGCCGCGAAAATTCCGTAGACGCTCGCCACGGCTGCAGCCTCGGTCGGGGTGAAGAGACCGGAGTAAATGCCTCCGAGGATAATGACCGGCAGAAGCAGCGCCCAGATCGCGTGAACGAAAGCGTTCCAGAGTTTTCCGGGGTTAATGCCCTTGTTTCTCGTGCCCCAGTGATACTTGTGTGCGTAGTAAATCGTCAGCGCGCAGAGCACGACGCCCATCAGGATTCCGGGAAGAACGCCGGCCGCGAACAGCTCACTGACAGACTGGCCGGTGATGAGGCCGTAGTTCACGAACGGGATGCTCGGCGGGATAATGCAGCCGATGATGCCTGCCGATGCGGCGAGCGCCGCGGAGAAGCCTGCCGGATATCCGTCGTCAATCATCTGCGGAATGAGCAGGCCTCCGATTGCGGCGACGGTTGCGGGTGCGGATCCCGAAATCGCGGCGAAGAACATGCACGCGATGACGCACACAACGCCCAGGGATCCCGGCATCCAGCCGAAGAGCTCATAGCTCACGTTGACGATCTGGCGGGAGATTCCGCCGCGGCCCATGACCGCGCCTGCCAGAACAAAAAGCGGAATTGCGATCAGCACCGTGGAATCCAGTGCCGTGACCATTCTCTGTGCGGAGACGAACAGCTGATTGATCTGATTTCCTGCCACCATTGCGGCCATCGGTGCTGCGCCGATGCAGACTGCAATCGGAACCCCCAGGACAATCAGCACAATCAGAGTTATGAACAGTACAGCTATTACCATCTTTCTACCTCATTCTGTGTCTTTGCTGATTTGACCAGGTTACTCTCTCTCTTTCTCATAGGAGTGATGGCGGAAGATGCCGATCAGGAGCTGGATGATGCCGAGAATACTGCTGATCGGAACAATGCCGTAGATCATCCACATCGGAACCTTCAGTGCCGGAGACAGCTGATGGCTCGCGATGATTCTCTCGATCAGGATGAAGCCGTAGTAGACGGTGACGGCCAGGAAAATGATCGAGATAATGTCCTGAATCAGTCGGATATACTTGCGGATTCCTGCCGGCATGACGTGCTCGACAAAGAGCGATACGCCGATGTGCGTGCCGAATTTCCAGCAGGAGGCGATTCCCAGGAACGACATGTAAATGCAGAGATAGCGGACTATTTCATCGCCCCAGTTGAAGGAGAAGTGGAAAATGTATCTCAGAATGACGTTCATAACCATGATGAAAGCCATGGCCAGAATCAGAATGCTTGAGAGCAGTCTCGTAACCGGGGTCTTGTCAAAGAAGTCGACGATTTTCTTCATGAATCCGTGTTTCCTCCTTAAATGCTCCCGGTCGTGTGTGCGGCCGGGAGCTTAACCGGTTTTCGATTACTGTGCGGAGGCCGCTGCCTTGAATGCATCGACAATCTCGTCGCCGGCCTTCTGGCGGACCAGATCCTCAACATCTGCAGTTGCGTCGACGAACTGCTTCTTCTCGTCGTCGGTCGGGGTGTAGACCTGCAGTCCCTTGTCTTCCATTTCCTTCAGGTAATCCTTCTCGTTCTGCTGGTTGAACTCGCGCTCATACTGGCAGTACTTTGCGCCGTACTCCTCAACGATCGGCTTCAGGTCATCCGGCAGGCTGTCCCAGGTCTGCTTGCTCATCACGACCAGGTACGGATCGTAGATGTGCGGATACATCGTCATGTACTTCACGACCTCGTTGAAGCCCATGGAGTAGGTCAGCGCGATGCCGTTCTCCTGTCCGTCGACGGTGCCCTGCTGCAGAGCGGTGTAGAGCTCGGAGAATGCGATCGGGGTTGCGGAAGCGCCCAGGTCATTGACGATCTGCATGTGAATATCGTTCTCCATCGTGCGGATCTTCAGTCCCTTCATATCCGCTGGGGACTTGACCTCGTGCTTGGAGTTCGAGAACATACGCATCGAGTTGTCGCACCAGCCGAGGAACTTCCAGCCGGCCTCTTCCTCGGTCTTCGCGCCGAGTGTCTTGCCGAAGTCTCCGTCATAGACCTTCCAGCCTGTCTCATAGTCCTCGATCTGATACGGAAGGGAAGTCACGTACACGGACGGGGAGAAGTTTGCGACGACGCCGCAGGAAATGACTGCGCAGTCGACGGTTCCGAGGGTGATTCCCTCGAGCGTCTCACGCTCAGCGCCCATCTGGGATGCCGGATAGTGCTCGATCGTGATTCGGCCGTTCGAAGCCTGATTGATTTCCTTCGCCATCTTCTCGGTCGCAAGGGCGAGGCGGTCAGAGGTCGAGGAGGAGTGTGCCCAGGAGAGTGTCACGGAAGGTCCGTCCGCGGAGCATTCCGGCTCAATGGTCCCGCTTCCTGTATCTGCTGCGGAGGACTCTCCGGCCGCTGCCGCCGTGGTCTCTGCAGCCGCTGACGCAGCAGCTGTCGTAGAAGCCGCCTCGGTCGCTGCCGCTGTTGTGGAACTGCTGGACGAGGAACCGCCGCAGCCAGCAAGGGAAGAAACGCAAAGTGCTGAAGCCATTACTGCCGCAAAAACTTTCTTCATTTCTTTACCTCCTGAATTGTTGTTGCCCTCTGTTGCTGACACTTTAAATATTGCAATCCGGGTGCCAGAAAGGACCTTCAGGAGCAGCCGCCTTTCGTTTTTGTGATAACCGTCCAACACTTCCTTCATCTTCCGCTATTTTTATCTCGGTTTTTGTGCATGATTTTTGATGATTTCAGATTTAACTGTAAAAAAAATCCTCCGGACTGCTCCGGAGGACCTCTTTCATTGGATATTTCGTTGTTCAAAAATGTT
>CACXCJ010000134.1 GCA_902766175.1 uncultured Lachnospiraceae bacterium | reverse complement strand
TCACCAAGGCGGGACTTGAAAAGAAGACCGTCGGCGAGAACAGGGACAAGAGAGAAATCTACGAGGCGGGCCGCTTCCTGAGGGAGTTCCGTTTCGAGAATGCCTCGGATTACAAGGTGAAGGACGAGATCAAGGCAGACATCTTCGCAGCAGGCGACAAGGTTGATGCGACCGCGATTTCCAAAGGCAAGGGATTCCAGGGCGCGATCAAGAAGAATCATCAGCACCGCGGACCGATGGCACACGGCTCCAAGTTCCACCGCCATCAGGGCTCCAATGGTTCCTCCTCTGATCCGAGCCGCGTCTTCAAGGGCAAGGGAATGCCCGGCCACATGGGACACGTGAGAGTCACAACCCAGAACCTCGAAGTGGTCCGCGTGGATGCGGAGAACAATCTCCTTCTGATCAAGGGCGCAATTCCGGGTTCCAGGAAGGCCCTGGTCACCATCCGTGAGACCGTCAAGGTCAATAAGTAATCTCGAGGAAAGGAGGAACGCTTAAGATGGCAAATGTAGCTGTATTCAATACAGACGGACAGGAAGTCGGAACGATCGACTTGAACGATGCGGTGTTCGGCGTTGAGCTGAACGAGCATCTGGTACATATGGCAGTGGTCGCGCAGCTCGCGAACAAGCGCCAGGGCACACAGAAGGCTAAGACGCGCTCTGAGGTCTCCGGAGGCGGCAAGAAGCCGTGGAGACAGAAGGGAACCGGCCACGCGAGACAGGGCTCCACGAGAGCACCGCAGTGGAAGGGCGGCGGCGTTGTGTTTGCACCGGTTCCGCGCGATTACACGATGACCCTGAACAAGAAGGAAAAGAGGCAGGCGCTGAAGATCGCGCTCACGAGCCGCGTTCAGGACAATAAGTTCATCGTTGTGGATGATTTCGGCATGAGCGAGATCAAGACCAGAAAGATGGTCCAGACGCTGAAGAATCTCAAGGTCGAGAAGGCGCTGGTCGTCGCGCAGGAAGGCGAGACGAACACGGTTCTCTCCGTGAGAAACATCCAGGGCGTCAAGGCTGCATCCCCGAAGACCATTAATGTTTACGATATTCTCAAGTACAACACGGTGGTAGCTTCCAGAGACGCTGTTTCCAAGATCGAGGAGGTATACGCATAATGGCAAGCATTCAGTACTATGACGTGATCCTCAAGCCGCTCGTGACCGAGAAGAGCATGTCCGGCATGGGAGACAAGAAGTATGCGTTCCTTGTTCATCCGGATGCAAACAAGGTGATGATCAAGGAGGCTGTCGAAAAGATGTTCCCGGAGGCAAAGGTTGCGTCCGTGAATACGATGAACTGCCCGACAAAGACAAAGCGGAGAGGAACGACCTTCGGAAAGACTGCGCAGACGAAGAAGGCGATTGTCCAGCTCACTGCTGATTCCAAGGAGATCCAGATCTATCAGGGACTCTGATCGGGCGCGCAGAACCTATACGGTGCAATTCCGTGATGAATAACATAAGGAGAAGAAAATGGGAATCAAGAAGTATACCGCGTATACCCCGTCGAGAAGAAACATGACGGGATCTGATTTCGCAGAAATTACGAAATCTGTGCCGGAGCGGTCCCTCGTCATCTCAAAGAAGAAGACCGCCGGCCGCAATTCTCAGGGCAAGATCACTGTCCGCCACAGAGGCGGCGGCTCCCGCAGAAAGCTGAGAATCATTGACTTCAAGAGAAACAGCAAGGACGGAATTCCGGCAAAGGTAGTCGCGATCGAGTACGATCCGAACAGAACCGCAAACATCGCCCTGATCTGCTATGCGGACGGCGTGAAGTCCTACATTGTCGCGCCGCAGGGACTTGAGGTCGGACAGACCGTGATGAGCGGTGCGCAGGCCGAGGCCCGCACCGGAAACTGCATGCCGCTGTCCTCGATTCCGGTCGGCGCTCAGATCAACTGCGTCGAGCTCTATCCGGGCAAGGGGGCACAGCTCGCAAGATCCGCTGGAAACACCGCACAGCTCATGGCGAAGGAGGGCAAGTACGCTACGCTTCGTCTTCCGTCCGGTGAGATGCGCCTGGTTCCGATTGAGTGCCGCGCGACGATCGGCGTTGTCGGAAACGGTGACCACAACCTCATCAACCTCGGCAAGGCAGGAAGAACCCGCCACATGGGAATCCGCCCGCACGTCAGAGGCTCCGTCATGAACCCGAACGACCACCCGCACGGCGGCGGCGAAGGCAAGGCACCTGTCGGACGTCCGGGACCCTGCACTCCCTGGGGCAAGCCTGCTATGGGCCTGAAGACCAGAAAGCACAACAAGCATTCCAACAAGCTGATCATCAGAAGAAGAAACGGCAAGGCAGCCGGCGCTGCGGCCAATGCATAAGGGAGGGGGATACAGATGGCACGTTCAGTGAAGAAAGGACCTTTTGTCGACGAGAGTCTGATGAAGAAGGTCGAAGCAATGAACAAGTCCGGTCAGAAGAGCGTGATCAAGACCTGGTCCCGCCGCTCCATGGTGACGCCGGAGTTCGTCGGACTGACGATCGCGGTTCACGATGGCCGCAAGCATGTTCCGGTGTACATCACGCCGGATATGGTCGGACACAAGCTCGGCGAGTTTGTCGCGACCCGCACCTACCGCGGTCATGCGGGAGATGAGAAGAAAGTCTCGTCATAAAGAGCTGAAAGGAGGGTTTCAAAATGGCGAAGGGACATAGAGCTCAGATCAAGAGAGAGCGAAACGAAAAGATCGATAAGAGACCGTCTGCAAAGCTCACTTATGCGAGAATTCCGGTGCAGAAAGCATGCTTTGTTCTGGATGCGATCCGGGGCAAGGATGTGAGAACGGCTCTTGGAATTGTTACTTATAATCCCAGATATGCTTCCAGCGTGATCAAGAAGCTTCTGCAGTCTGCAGTTGCGAACGCGGAGAACAACAACAACCTCCAGGCGGATCATCTGTATGTCGCCGAGTGCTGGGCGGGCAGCGGCCCGATCATGAAGCGGATCCATCCGCGCGCACAGGGCAGAGCTTACAGGATCCTGAGAAGAACTTCCAACATCAAGGTTGTTCTGGACGAGAAGTGAGGAGGGAAAAATGGGACAGAAAGTTAATCCGCACGGCATGAGAGTCGGCGTGATCAAGGACTGGGATTCCAGATGGTATGCGGAAGGCGATTTCGCAGACAATCTGATTGAGGACTACAACATCCGCAAATTTCTGAAGAAGAAGCTCTACGCTTCCGGCGTGAGCGACATCGAGATTGAGCGCGCCTCTGACAGGGTCCGCGTCATCATTCACACTGCGAAGCCGGGCGTCGTGATCGGCAAGCAGGGCGCTGAGATCGAGAAGCTGAAGAAGGAAGTTTCCAAGCTCACCACG
>CACXCJ010000133.1 GCA_902766175.1 uncultured Lachnospiraceae bacterium | reverse complement strand
CCTTGGCCTGGAACATGAGCTTGGCCGTCTTGAAGGCGTGGGTCAGCGGCATTCTCGCCGGGCAGATGTAGGAGCAGCTGCCGCACTGGATGCACTCCATGCCGTGCAGCGCCTCGTACTGGTCCGGATCATCCGCCTGACATGCCTTCATCATGAGAACGGGAACGAGGAACTCCGGGCACACCGTCGCGCAGCGTCCGCAGCGGATGCACGGGGTTTCCTTGAACTTCTCGACCTCATCCACCGTGAAGCAGGTGAGGGAAGAGCCGTTCTTCGGGCACGGAGCGTCGGTGGTGAATGCCGCAAGTCCCATCATAGGTCCGCCGCAGATCACCTTCGCCGGATCGGTCTTGAAGCCGCCGGCCGCCGCAATGATGTCGTTGTAGTTCATGCCGCAGGGAACGCGGAAGTTCTGAGGTGTCGCGACCGCATCCCCCGTGATGGTGATGGTGCGCTCCACAAGCGGGGTGGTCTGACAGACCGCATCGCCGATCGCCGCGACCGTGCTCAGGTTATCCACGACGCAGCCCGCATCCGCAGGAAGCATGCTGGAGTTGATTTCTCTTCCCGTGACCGCATAGATGATGGAGCGCTCACCGCCCTGCGGGTACTTCGTCTTGAGCTCGCAGACCTCCAGGCGGTCCTCATTCTTCACGAGCTCACGGAACTTCGCGATCGCGTCCGGCTTGTTGTTCTCCACCGCGATCACGCCCTTTGCATTGTCGAAGAGAGAGACCATGACCTTCAGACCGCGGACCACGCGCTCCGGCTCCTCGATCATGGTGCGGTAGTCACAGGTGAGATAAGGCTCGCACTCTGCGCCGTTCACGATCACATAGTCAATGGCGTTCTCGTCCTTCGGAGAGAGCTTGACGCTGGTCGGGAAACCTGCGCCGCCGAGGCCGACGATTCCCGCCTCCTTCACGATATTGCGAATTTCTGCCTTGGACAGCGTCTTCGGATCTCTCGCCTCTCCGAAGTGCTCCACAGCGCGGTACTGCCCGTCGTTCTCGACGACGATGGACATACACCGGCTGCCCGTGATCAGGGTTCTCGGCTCGATCTTCTTGACCTTGCCGGAGACGGAGCAGATGACGACCGCAGAAATGAAACCGCCTGCTTCGGCAATCTTCTGACCGACCAGGACTTCGTCGCCCACCTGCACGAGAGGCTTCGCCGGAGCACCGATGTGCTGTGAAAGCGGAAATACCATCTCGCCGGATTCGGGGCGAAGTCTGACGATCGGTCTGTCCTTCGAGAGTTCCTTGCCCTCGTAAGGATGGACGCCGCCTTTAAATGTTGCCAATCCCATCAGACTACCCTCTTTCCTTAATATTTTGCAGGCCCGGACGCACAGACCGGTTCCCTCCGGAGCGCGAATTCTCCCGCACCTGCAAGTGCCACTTGCCTGAAAAATTATAGCACAGCCATATGGAAATTTACGAAAAAAAGATTTTACGCGTGCTTTTTTTTAAATACAATCGTCGTTTTCCTTAAGTGTTCTAAAATTTCAGTTCAATTTATAAACAAAAACTGTACCTGTGGCGCCCATGAAAAATGTACTTCTTTTATCTCTGTGCGATCAGGATCGCAGCGAACATCACCGCACAGCCGAGCATCTTCTGCGGGGAGAGCGACTGGTGCAGAAACAGCCATCCCGCGATCGCCGCGAACACCGACTCAAAGCTCATGCAGAGCGAGGCGAGCGAGGGATTCCGGAGCATCTGCTGCCCGACTGCCTGGAGCGTATAGGCGACTCCGCTGCTCAGGATACCCATGTACAGAATGGGGGCGGCTGCAGCGCAGAGCGACGCGGCGGAAGGATTCTCGAAAACAAACGCCGGAACAAGGCAGAGCGCACCGGCGGTCAGAAACTCCGCACAGCTCAGGGACACCGGATCCGTCTTCTGCGCGAAGTGATCCACGGCAAGGATCTGAAGCGGATAGAGAAATGCGCCGAGAATACAGAGAAGATCCCCCCTTGAGAGCCGCAGGCCGCCCTCCATGCAGAGAAGATAGAGGCCGATGAGTGCCAGAAACGCACCGGCGAAGACATTTCTCCCGGGCTTTCTTCCGAGCGGAATGCTGTAAAACGGGACCAGGATGATATAGAGCGCCGTGAGAAATCCGGCCTTCGCGGTCGTCGTGTACATAATCCCGAACTGCTGGAAGAGACTTGCCGCGCAGAGCGCAATACCGCAGAGAATTCCGCCGCAGACGGCGGTTTTTCCGCGCGCTCTCCTCTCTCCCGCGCTCCTCCGGTACTCCGCGCCGAATCTCAGATATCTCCTGCAGAAAAGCAGCGGCAGCAGGGTGACGCCGCCCAGAAGAAAGCGCGCCCCGTTGAACGTAAACGGACCGATGCTGTCCATCGCGACGCTCTGGACAACAAATGCAAATCCCCAGATGGTTGCGGTGATGAAAAGGACCAGGGTCCCCTCCATCCGCCTGCGCGGCAGCTGGTTCAGTGAGCTCATGACATTTTCCCCCCTCAGGATCAAATTGCCGTGCCTTGTGATTCCCCGCAGGCCGTTCCGGTTTCAAGAGGCCGGAAGCCTCACATTCTCTCCGGCACACGCATTCCGAGCATGCCGAGGCAGGCCTCGAGAATGCCGCCGGTGATCCGGATCAGCGCGAGGTAGGAGCGCTTCTTCGTCTCATCCGGCTCCGAGAGAATCGGAACCTCGTGGTAAAACGCGTTGAAGCGGTCGGCGACGCTGTAGAGGTACTGGCACACGCGGTGCGGGGCCAGATCTCTCCAGGCAGCCTCGACATTGCCCGCGTAGCGCGTGAGCTCGAGACTGAGCGCGCGCTCTGCGGGAAGCTCTGCGGGAAGCAGATCCCCTGCCGAGACCGGCGCTCCTCCCCGCTGCCCGTACTTTCTCAAAATCGACTTGATGCGGACTGCCGTGTACAGGATGTACGGGCCCGTATTTCCCTCGAAGGAAGCGAAGCGGTCCAGATCGAAGACATAGTCCTTCGCGGCCTGATTCAGAAGGTCGCCGTACTTCAGCGCGGCGAGCGCAACGATCCGGGCGGTCTCCTGCGCCTCTTCCTCCGGGATCTCCCGGTTCTCGAGAATTCTTTTCAGAACCGCCTCCTTCACGTCGCGGATCAGGACCTCGAGACGCATCACCCCGCCTTCCCGCGTCTTGAACGGCTTCCCGTCCTTTCCGTTCATGGTGCCGAAGCCGATGTACTTCAGCTCATGCTCCGGCGGGACAATCCCGCCCTTCCTCGCGGCGCGGAAGAACTGCGTGTAGTGGAGAGACTGGCGCTTGTCGGCGACGTAGATGTAGAGTGCGGGGGCGATGTGCTTCTCCCGGTCGATTAACGTCGCGAGATCACTCGTCGCATAGAGGGAGGCGCCGTCCGACTTCCGGATGATGCAGGGCGGATACTCCTTTGCGTCTCCCGGCTCGGCGATATCGACCACGAGCGCGCCCTCCGACTCATGGGCGATGCCGCGCTTCTCGAAATCCTCGATCAGGCCCGGAATGTAGGGCTGCGCGTCGGATTCGCCCTTCCAGAGCTCAAAGTGGACATCCAGCGCGTCGTAGTTTTTCCTGAGATCCGCCGTGGAAATCCGCATGATGTGCTTCCAGAGCGCGCGGAATCCGGGATCTCCCTCCTGAAGCTTCCTGGTCGATGCATGTGCCCTCTCGGCGAACGCCTTGTCCTCCTTGGCGCGCTTCGACGCAGTCGGGTAGATTTCCTCCAGCTCGCTGATCGTAAACGGCGCCTCGGCCGGGTACTCTCCCTTGAAACCCGGGTCGAAGTAGGAGAGATCCGGCTTCCGGAGGCGGAGCTCCTCGATGATCAGCCCCATCTGAAGGCCCCAGTCGCCCAGATGCACATCGCCGATCATCCTGTTTCCGAAGAATGCGCCCATTCTCTTCAGTGCGTCCCCGATGATTGCACTTCTCAGATGGCCGACATGGAGCGGCTTCGCGGCGTTTGCACCGCCGTAGTCCACGAGAATGGTCCGGGGACTGTCCATGTGTGCGCCGTACTTCGGTTCCGCCTCCATGGCTCTCAGGGCCTCCGCCATCGCGTCTGCGCTCACCTTCAGGTTAATGAATCCCGGCATGACTGCGCTCACCTCGGAAAAGACGCTGCTCCCCCGGAGCTGCTCCGCGACCGCCTCCGCGATGTCAATCGGCTTCCTGTGCAACTTTTTTGCCTCGGCCATGGCGCTGCTGCACTGATACTCGCAGAGATCCGGGCGGTTTGACACTGTCACGGCCGCGCCGGCCTCCGGAAAGCCGCACGAGGAGAATGCCTCGCGCATCTCCTCGTTCATCCGCTCTTCTATCGTCTTCATTGCTTCCTCCGTTCAAAGTATGGAAAAGGCAGCCCCCGCGCACAGGGACTGCCCCGTCAGAATTCCCCGGTCTTATGCCCTTCCGAGATACTCGCCGGTGCGGGTATCGATCTGGATCTTGTCACCGATGTTGATGAAGAGCGGCACTCTGACCTCGGCCCCGGTCTCCACCGTAGCCGGCTTCAGCGTGTTCGTCGCGGTGTTGCCGGCGATGCCGGGCTCCGTCGCGGTGATCTCGAGATCAACAAACATCGGCGGCTCGACGGAGAAGATGTTTCCGTTGTAGGAGACAACCTTGACCATCTCATTCTCCTTCACGAACTTCATCGTCTCGCCGACCAGCTCCTTGCTCAGAGAGACCTGATCGTAGGTCTCGGTGTTCATGAAGTAGTACATATCGTCGTCCTTGTACAGGTACTGCATCTCGATGCGGTCAATTCTCGCGGTCGGAAACTTCTCGGTCGGACGGAACGTGCGCTCGGTCACAGCGCCCGTCATGACGTTCTTGATCTTCGTGCGGACGAACGCCGCGCCCTTTCCCGGCTTCACGTGCTGGAACTCGAGAATCTGGTAAACCGCGCCATCAATTTCAAGCGTCACACCGTTTCTGAAATCACCTGCAGAAATCATCTCTACAAACCTCCTTGTTTGTCTACGGATCAGGCACAGAAACGATCCCATTTCTCTGCTTGACATAAATTTACCCGATACACGGGCAATATTTTACAGTAAGAATTCCGAAGCCGCAAGCGTTTTCTTTGCGAAGTCCGGCGGAAACACGCACCTCTCCCGGATTTTGTCAGAGCCCGCAGGAACCTCCCTCATTCCCCGGAACTCTCCGCCCTGACGTCAGGTTTCCCGCTGCGCCGCGCTCCTTCCCTCTCTCCTGTCAAGCTCCGCGCGGAGCACTCCGCAGACCTCCGCTCTCACCTCATCCGGGACTGTGAGGCCGTTCCAGCGCTCAAAGGAGAGGATTCCCTGGTTCACCAGCATGGGAAGCCCGCTGTATCCCTTTCCGCCTGCCTTCCGGATCTTTTTGAGAAATACCGTCTCGGACGGCGTGTACACGATGTCGATGCCGGTCTCCGCCCGCCGGTAGAATAAGTCGTCTTCGATCAGGACCTCCTCTGTTCCCGGAAACATGCCGACGCTCGTGCACTGAAACACGATGGAGCGCTCCGGCACCGCGCGCTTCCAGGAATCGACCGGCGCTGCCGTGACAGGAATTCCCGGGCAGACCCGGAAAAGCTCCTCCTTGAGCGCCTCAGCCCGCTCCACTGTCCTGTTCAGGAGGGAGATGCTCCCGGCCCCCATGCTGCCGGCAAGCACCGCGATCGCCTTGGCCGCGCCCCCGGCTCCGAGCACGACGACCGCTCTCTCGCGGAGGGAAATGCCCGCATCGTCCAGGAAGCGCTTCATGCCCGGGAGATCCGTGTTGCTCCCCTCATAGCCGCTCTCTGTCAGTGTCAGCGTATTCACTGCGCCGATTTTCCGGGCCCACGGATCGATGCCGGAGAGATACGGGATCACCGCCTCCTTGTACGGAACCGTCACGTTCATGCCCGCAAAGCCGAATGCGGCGGCGCCGCGGAGCGCCTCCCCGAGCCTCGCAGGGTCTCTTACCTCGAGCGGGAGATAGACAAAGTCAAGCCCCGTCCTTTCCGCGAGCGTATTCTGGAGGAGCGGGGAAAGACTGTGTCCGACCGGGTGCGCGATGAGCCCGGCGATTCTGCTTGCTGCTGTGATCATACGTTACCTTCCTTTCCAGAACTTTACCTTCTCCGGAGCTTTCCCTTCTCCAGAATCTTCCGGCCCGGGTCCCCCTCAATTCCTTCTCCGGAGCAGTTCCCGGTTCCTGTCTCCCGGCTCAGCTTCCGTCCCTGCTGCGCCCTGCGCCGGCTCCTCCCCGCACCCAGCAGGGATCCGGCAGATGTCCCCGTCTTTTTTCCAGCGCATAGAGAAAAAGCACCGGCAGCTCAAGAATCCGCTTCAGTACAATCTGCGGCTCCTCCCGCCTCTCCATCGGCTCTACGAGCGCCGTATGCATCCCGATCCGGTTTGCGCCCCAGATATCGGTAAAGATCTGATCGCCCACGGAAATGGTGCTTTCAGGCTCTGTCCCCATGATCTCCATGGCCCGGAGATACCCGTATTTCCTTGGCTTCAGCGCCTTTCCGACAAACTGAGTCCCGAGCGCCGCCGCAAGGGGGGCTATCCGCGGCGCCCTGTTGTTGGAGACGAGACAGGTCCTGAGGCCGATCTCCCCGAGCCTCCTGAAGAGCTCCCTGCTCCGTTCATCCGCCGGCGCATCCGGCGGAACCAGCGTGTTGTCGATGTCAAAAATCACGCCGCGGATTCCTGCCGCGTACAGCTTCTCGTACGGAACCGCGTACGCGGATTTATACCGCGCCTCGGGAAAGAATGGATTCAATGCGTACTCCTTCATGGCGGCTGCATCTCCCGCGTCTGTCAGTCTGTGTTCTCCGTCTCCTTCCTGTCCCGCGCGAGGAACGGGTAGGCCGGGTCGTCAGAATCCCGCAGGACATAGAAGCCGTACTCCCGTCCTGTTCCGGGGCGGTCCGGGCTCTCCAGATCGCGGACCAGGACGGAGGCGGCGCCGTTCCGGTGCGCCTGATGAAGCAGGCGCGTGAGAAGCGGCGCATAATCAGCAGGTCTTCTGCAGAAACGGATCGTGAGACGGCTCACGCCGCTCCCGGCAGTTTCCGCCTGGTCAAGCTCCCAGCTCCAGTCCTCATTTTCCGCGGCGAGATGCGGCACGAGGC
Organism: uncultured Lachnospiraceae bacterium; assembly: GCA_902766175.1. GTDB lineage: Bacteria > Bacillota > Clostridia > Lachnospirales > Lachnospiraceae > Moryella. The sequence goes on along the minus strand of CACXCJ010000133.1, from coordinate 12,547 downwards.
GCGGCTCAAAGCGGATCGAGAGGAGTGTGAGCCCCGCTGCCGGCGCGACAGGACCTGCCTGCCCCCGGTCTCTCGACGCGAGGATTTTCCTCATGTCCTCTGCCGGGCGGATGCCTTCCCCGATCTGGAGCAGAGTCCCCGCGATGATCCGGACCATATTATAGAGAAAACCGCTTCCGCTGATGCGGATCGCGATCATCCGGCCGCTTCCGTCCTGCTCCGGGCAGACGCCCCCGGAAGGTCTCTCCTCGAAGCATTCGATGGAATCAATCGTCCGGACCGTGTTCTCCGCCTGACTGCGGGCGGAGCAGAACGCGGCGAAGTCGTGCTCCCCCGTGAGGCAGGCCGCGGCGCGCCGCATTTTCCCGAGATCCAGACGATAGTAGCAGAAGGCAGAGTAGAGACGCACAAGCGGGTCCGGCGTCCTGGAGTTCCAGATCCGGTAGAGATAGGTCTTGGTGCAGTTCTGCTTTCTGGGATGCCAGTCCTCCGGAACTTCCTCCGACCTCTGTACCCGGATGTCCGCCGGAAGCCGCTGATTCAGGGCGACAGCAAATTTGTCCGCCGCCATGCGCATCGAGGTATCGAAGACGGCAGCATTTCCCAGGGCGTGCACGCCCGCATCCGTCCGGCTCGCCAGGATGACGCGGACCGGCTCCCCCGTAAGACGGGTCAGGGCATCGTTCAGTTTTTCTTCCACTGTCGGGCCGTTCGGCTGGATCTGCGAGCCGCAGTAGGCCGTGCCGTCGTAGCTCACAGTCAATCGGATTCTTCTCATTCCGGCAGAACTCCTGCAGGGGTTGTTATTTTCGGCGCCCGCCGCCTCAGAACAGAACTCTCACTGCGACGATCAGCGCCAGAAAGGCGAGGATCACGGCATAAGCCACACGGTCCCGGAGCTGATAGCGGAGCGGCTTCATTTTGGTCCGCCCCTCTCCGCCGTGATAGCAGCGCGCCTCCATCGCCATGGCGAGATCCGTCGCTCTCCGGAACGCAGAGACAAACAGCGGCACCAGGAGCGGCACCATGGCCTTTGCTCTCTGCAGGAGATTTCCGCTCTCAAAATCCGCGCCGCGTGCCATCTGCGCCTTCATGATTTTGTCCGTCTCCTCCATGAGAATCGGAATAAACCGGAGCGCGATGGACATCATCATCGCAATCTCATGCACCGGGACCCGGAAGAAGCGGAGAAACGAAAGCCCCTTCTCGAGGCCGTCCGTCAGGGCATTCGGCGTCGTGGTGAGTGTCATGACGGTCGAGCCGAGCACCAGATAAATCAGGCGCACCGCCATGAAGAGGGCGATCCGCAGGCCCTCCCGCGTGACCTTCAGAAATCCCAGCTGGAAAATCACGGTCCCGTCCGTGAGAAAGAGGTTGAACGCCACACTGATCAGAAGGAGAATCAGAATTCCCCTGAGACCGCGCACCATGTACCCGAACGGCACTCTCGAAGCGCGGATTATGCCGACCAGAAAGACCGTCGCCAGCAGGTAGCCCTGCCAGTTCTCACACAGAAAGAGGCAGATGATGAAAATCATCGTGCCGAACAGCTTGGTGCGCGGGTCCAGACGGTGGAGCGGCGAGTCCACCGGATAGTACTGGCCGAGGGTGATGTCCTTCAGCATGTTCCCTCTCCCTTCTTCCGGTACAGCGCGAGAATCGCATCCCGCGCCTCCCCGACCGTCATGAGATCCTCAGAAATATTCACGCCGTTTTCCCGGAGCTTCTGCACGATGTAGGTGATCTGCGGCGCCGCGAGTCCGAACTCCTCCAGCTCCCTGTAGTGCCGGAAGACCTCGCGCGGGGTCCCGTCGAATTTTTTCTGTCCTCTGTGCATGACGATCACGCGGTCCGCGTACATCGCGACATCCTCCATGCTGTGAGAGACCAGGATGATCGTGATTCCCCGGCTCTTCTGCAAGGATTTCAGCTCCTCCAGGATCTCGGTTCGTCCCTTCGGATCAAGTCCCGCGGTCGGCTCGTCAAGAATCAGGACGCGCGGCTCCATGGCGAGCACGCCTGCAATGGCAGCTCTTCTCTTCTGTCCCCCGGACAGATCGAACGGGGAGAGCTTATAGAAACTCTCGTCCATCCCGACCAGAGCGAGCGCTTTCCTTGCCCGCTCCTTGATCTCATCCTCGGGAAGGCCCATGTTTTTCGGGCCGAAGCAGACATCCGTGAACACGTCCGTCTCGAACAGCTGATGCTCCGGGTACTGAAAGACCAGCCCCACGTTCGTCCGGAGCTTCCGCATGTCATAGCCCTCTGCGTAGATGTCCTGCCCGTTGTAATAGATCTTTCCATCCGTTGCCCTGAGCAGACCGTTCAGGTGCTGGATCAGCGTTGACTTTCCGGAACCCGTGTGGCCGATGAGCGCCGCGAACTCTCCCTCCGGAATCTCAAAGGAGACGTCGTCCAGCGCCTTCTGCTCAAACGCCGTTCCCCGGCCGTAGACATACGAGAGATGTTCCACCTTGATCAGCATCCGCTTTTCTCCTTCAGAGCCGGCAGAAGATTTTCCAGCAGCTCGTCCACGGTGAGAATTCCGTCGGGCAGAGGAATTCCTCCCTCCTTCAGCTCCCACGCGAGCTCCGTCACCGCCGGCACATCCAGCCTGAGCTCCCGCAGCTTCTCCACCTGCGAAAAAATGTCGCGCGGCGTCCCGTCCATCACGATTTTTCCGTCATCCATCACGATCGCGCGGTCCGCGCCGATGACTTCCTCCATATAGTGGGTGATGAGAAGCACCGTGATGTGTTCCTTCCGGTTAAGCTCTGTGACCGTACGCACGACTTCCCTCCGGCCGCTCGGATCGAGCATGGCCGTCGGCTCATCCAGGACGATGCACTTCGGCTTCATGGCCATGACGCCTGCGATCGCCACCCGCTGCTTCTGTCCGCCGGAGAGGTGGTTCGGCGATTTCAGGCGGTACGCGGTCATGCCGACCGCCTCAAGTGCCGCGTCGACGCGCCGCCAGATCTCTTCGGTCGGAACCCCGAGATTCTCCGGGCCGAAGCCGACATCCTCCTCGACGACATTCGCGATGATCTGGTTGTCCGGGTTCTGAAAGACCATGCCGACATTCTTCCGGATGTCGAGCAGATGGCTGTCATCCGCAGTGTCCATGCCGGAAATCAGGACGGTCCCCTCCGTCGGGAGAAGAATCCCGTTCAGTGTCTTCGCAAAGGTCGACTTCCCGGAGCCGTTGTGGCCGAGAATCGCGACGAAATCTCCCTGCCGGATATCAAGATTCACGTGATCCACCGCGCGGTTCACGTCCGTCACTTTTTCGCTCTCATCGCGGGTGATGTAGTCAAACACCAGTTTAGAAGCTTCTATGATGTTCATCTGCCGAACCTCTCTCCGTCTGCGCCGCTCTCAGTCTTCCCGTCCTGCCTGCCGGATCCGGGAAGGTAATTCCGCACGCCGAACGCCGCAAGACGATCCGGAGTTTCCTCATCCGCCCTGAAGTAGGCGGCCATGGACTCCTGCGGCGCCACAATGCTCTTCCGGTACTCAGGGGCCCTCGAAGAAGTCCGCGTAAAGTCGGGGAACTTTTCCTCCGCCTGATCCATGCTAAACGTCGTCATGTCCACCCCGTCGAGGAACACCGGGACCGTCCCGAAGCCGTCCATGGAAGTCCTGAAATCCAGAAAATCAATCTCGCACTCTTCTGGCGCGAGGTCGGCGCCTGTTATGTTGGTGTAGCGGAGCTCCGCGACCGTTTTCCCGCCGGCACAGACATAGACAACATACTGTGACGCCGGCTTCGCCGCGTTCTTCTCTGCGTCTGCCGGGTCCAGGGCGTAGCGCTTTCCGTCCACCTCATATTCCAGCGTGAGACCGGTGTCTGTCAGTTCTCCCACCACTGAGTAGCCGGCCGTCACCTCTGCGCCGTTCAGCGCAATCACGGGAATCTCCACCCATTCCGGTTCGCTGGCCGGGGCGGCCGTTTCGTCCATCATCATATCACGTTCCGGAATGACATAAAGATAAATTGTGAGTGCAGTGAGCGCCGCTAATACGCAGTACAGAAACGCCCATACAGCTTTCATGCAATCCTCTTCCCTTTCGCAATTCCTCTGCCCTCTCCGCATCAGGCTGAGGGGACCTGCCACCTCTTTTCGCCCGCGCGGACAGCGGACGGCAGCATCCGGAAACGCCCCACGCACCCCGCACGAAAGAAAAAAAGGCCCCCAAGTCCGATCGGGCTTGAGGGCATCACGCGTGCGAGAGGATTCGAACCCCCGACACCTTGGTCCGTAGCCAAGTGCTCTATCCAGCTGAGCTACGCACGCTTTCTTGCTGCAACAGATACTTTATATAATCCAAATTCTGCCTTTTGTCAAGTCTCTGTCAAAAACAATTTGCGGATGCCCGTGTGGCGCGCAGAGCGATCCGTTATCCTTCCTGCCTGCGGCAGCTGCATCCGCCCGCTCTCAAGAGACGGAATGAGAACTCCTGCGCCTCAGGAGAATTCGACGACTCTCACGCAGATGCATTCGTTCTTCAGCTGAAAAAGGAGGCGCGAAACCGCCGGATCCGAGAAGTCACCGCGGAAGGAAATTCTGTATGATGCGGCCCTTCCCGCGGGAGACTCTCCGGCGTCACCGCTTCGAGACGCCGCGCGCATGCTCCTCCCGGCCGCCTCACCGCTCTTCTCAGCCGCCTCACCGCTCCTCTCAGCCGCCTCACCGCTCTCTTCTGCCGCCGCACCGCTCCTCCCGCCTTCTTCTGTCCCCCGCGGAGCGCCCGGCACTACCTCCTCGATCGGAAAGCGGTAGTCGCCGATCATGCCGAGAACCTGATTCAGCTGGCCGCCGCGAAGCCTCACAGAAAGAACGATGATGGATGCTCCGGAAACGGGAAGAATTCCGGGAGCAAGGAGCGCTGCGGCATCAAACGCGCTCTCCTCGCAGAGAATGGCATACTGATACATGCGGCTGGTCACCAGAATTTTTTCCAGGACAGCGAGATACTCCGCCTTCTTTGTCTCCTCTACGCCGGCGGAGAGCGTCTCGAGGATCTCTCTCTCCCGGTCCGCCCGGAACACCTCTGTGTCCCCCGACTTCATCTTTGCGCGGACTGCGCCCTCGGAGAGGTCCAGCCGCCTCAAAAGTGCTTCCCTGAGAGACTGATCCAGACAGTCTATCTCTCTCCGTACCTCCGTAAGTTCCATGATTTCTTCCTCCCGAACCATCCTGATCTCCGATCATGGTAACATAGTTTCACGGAGTGCGCGAGAAAAATAGAAGACAGGAAAGGAGCTGCCCTCCGCCATGGGAAGACAGCTCCGGAGCAGTTTATTTCTGTTTTCTCTTACTGTGCCACATTTCTGGTCTGGACGACACCGCCGAGCGTCCATGCGCCGTCCGAATTGGTCACCCAGTGATCCGGGGACTCCTGGCTTGCGATCATCCAGCCGGCATTGTCGAAGTAATAGCACTCCGCAACCCCATCATTGTTGCCGTCGATCCACATCCACTGGCTGACCGGATACGTCCCGTCTCCATTGTCATACCACCAGGCGTTCGGTCTGGTGACTCCCAGCTTCCATGTCCCGGCCATTGCGGCTGTCGACATCGCGAGGGTCATTGCTGCGGCAAGCGCTGCGACAAGTCTTACTTTCTTCATAGGTGGAACCTCCTTCTATCTGATAAAATTTTAACTTTAGAATTAATTATAAAATCAGACAAAAGGGAAAGTCTTAATTTTTTCCTACGGTTTTCTGTTACAGAAATTAAATTTCCGCGTCAGTGCGCTGCCGCCGGCCCCGCAGGCTTCCCCTGCGCCGCGCCGCCGAGGAGTTCTTCAATTTTCTCCCTGCGGATGGTGATTCTCTCTCCCTCCGCGTTGAGAATGACGCCGGACGCCTGGGCGAGAAACGGTCCGATCTGCCGGAACTGGACGGCAAGCGGCCGGAGCTTCTCCTTCGGCGCCATGTTCTTCCGATACTCGTAGAAATCCGTGTAGAGAGGGATCATCTTCTCCATCACGGTCTGCGGCTCTCCGCCCTGTTCCTTCGGCGGAAGCCTCCGCGAGACAGAGAGAAGCGGGGCGCGGATCTGCATCCCCTGCTGCATCGGTATGACCTTTTCAGAATCTGCGGCACCTTCCGCTGCGTGCCCCTCCGGCTTCTTCACATCAACCGGAAGAAGGAAGCGCGTCGCCGCGGCGAACTGCGTCATGCGGGAGACCTTCGCCCGGAGGATTTCCTCGCGCTTCTCATACTTGACGGGCCAGTGTACCTCCTGCAGTACATCAACCATGGCAAGGCAGAGCCGGGGCGCCGCCTGAATTGTCTGACCCTCCTGCAGAAGCGCATCCGGCGGGGCGGTCATCTCCCCGCGTCCGAGTATTCCCTTGTAGAAGCCGTTGTCGACCAGGACCCGCTCCATTCCGAGAAAGTACAGGCGGTTAAAGAAATCGTTCACGTCTGTGAATTCGCGGACATCCGGATTCCGGTACTGCGCCCGGTAAAGCTCCGCGGCCTTTTCCGCGTGTCCGCGGCCCAGGTACAGAAGGACAAATCCGTCGTCAAGCAGCGGGTAACCCGTGCTCTTCTCATACAGACAGTAGAATTTCCCCGCGCCTCTCACGCGGTCCAGAAGCTCGTTGTGGAGCGTCCGGCTGTTCTGCTCCTCCCGCTCCTCAAGAGTCTTCTGTCCTGCATGGTGCATCGCGAAAACAGTCGTGACAAACAGGAGCTCCTCCAGGGAGAGCGGCTTCAGGGACTCTTCCGCGATGGTCTTCTCCAGGGCGATGCCGCCGAGCTCCGCCTTCCTCTCCTCCGGAAAATCCTCCGGGAGAGAGAGCTTCTTCCCGGTGATGCTGATCCGGTTCAGCGGAGGAATCTTCGGCCAGGTCTGCGGTGCCGCTCCGGCTTCCCTCTCCTCCCGGACCGCTTCTGCCTCGGCCGCCTTCTCCTGAGAGGCCGGCGTCTGCGCCGTCTCTTCGCCAGGGCCCGCTGCTTCTGCGGACTGCGCCTTACCCGCCGGAGCTGTCTCCTCAGGGGCTGTCCCCTCCGGAGCTGTATTTTCCGGTGCCTCTGATGTCTGTCTCCGTTTCAAAAAATTAAACATGCAGAACCTCTGAACTTAATCTTTCTCTTCCTGTGCGGGATATGGCACATCTGATTCCATGGCCGGAAGGACGCTCACAGAAAATTCCGTGCGGCGGCCGCGCGCCTCTCCGCGCACCTCAAACCGCTGAATTCCGTCGGAAAATTCGACGACCGCGGTATCGCCGTCCATCCGGAGCACAACCTCCACCGTCTCGGCATCCGCAGACTCCGGAAGAAGCGGAACCACCCGTTCCGCCGCAAAGCGGTCGCAGTCCTCCTCCGCACGAAGCTGATCCTTTTCATTCATGAGATGATAGTAGAGCTTCATCTTCGCTTCCATGGCCGGCGTGCGGCAGATCACCTTTCCAAAGTAGCTGCCGACGATCATGTAAGTGATGTACCCGATCTGCAGCTCAGCATCCCTGTAAGAAGTCTTCATCTATGTCCTTTCCCGCAATCCCGTCAACTCTCCAGCACCACTATTATAACCCTTTCCGAAACTGCCGCACAGATATCTGCACATTTGAAGCGCATTTTCTATGCGAGGCGCACCGCGCGGTTCTGCTGCTTTGCGAGCTTCTTGATCTGCTGCACCTCGTCGCTCGTGAAATGCAGCTGCTTCACGCGCTCTCCCCTTCTGAAAAAGAGAGGGACCAGTTCCGGGTGCTCCGGGCTTTTCCTGTCCCCCGGCGCAATCGCCTCGATTTCCCTCCACGGCCAGATCTCGTAATGGGTCGTGATCCGCATCTGGTAAAAGGTCTCGATGCCGCGCGACGTAACGACCACCTTCTTCTCCATCAGGAGAGCGAGAATAAGCAGAACGCCGAACACGGCCGTCAGATGATAGCGGGTGATGACGCCGAGCAGGATAAACGCAGCAGACAGTGCCCAGGTCCCGTGAATCACCCACTGTTTCTGTACTTTGACCGGCTTCGCCTCAAACTTCGGCCCGTCAAGATCCTCCCACGGAAGCGTGTATTTCTTCATCTTGATCCTCCGTTTTGCCGGGACAGACATTCATGCACCGGCTTTGCAAAAAAAAATCCCGGGACGAGACTGGGAAAAGGTCATACGCCCCGGGTATCATATTACCATTTTTTGAATGACGAAGCTATTACTTTTCCGGAATCGGAGCCTTTCCTTCCTTCCTCATCCGCTCAAGGTTCGCGAGAGCCTTCGCATGCGCTTCCGCCGGTGCCTCGGCGACCTTCCCCATTCTCGTTCTGCCGAGCAGGTTCGTGTAAGCGCCATCAGCCCAGAAGATATTTCTCTTCAGCAGCACCATGACCGCCGCATAGATAGGATTCAGCAGGTTCAGGAATGCGTACGGGAAGTAAGTGAACGGATGAACGCCGAGGACTCCGTACTGATAAGCGCCGCAGCCGGTCCACGGGAACATGACGGCCCAGAGGGTGCCTGCGTCCTCGAGGGAGCGGGACAGCATGTTGCGGGCGAGACCGAGGTCATCGTACTTATCCGCGTAGAGCGGCGCCGGGACACCGATTCCGAGGAACTGGTCGCACATCGTCGCATCGCAGAACACGGAGGTAATCAGCGTCGCGATCACGAGGCTCGCAACCGAGTTCAGTCTCTTCTTCAGTCCGCCGAACAGCGCAGTGATGCAGCCGCAGCGCTCCAGCGCGCCGCCATAGGCGACCGCAAGGAGAATCAGGTTGATGGTCCACATCTGGTGATCCATGCCGCCGCGGTTTAACAGCTGATCCGCGATCTCATTTCCGGTGTCAAACTCGAGGCCGTAATGCAGGGCGTTGAAGATGTCGCCGAGGCTGTGATAGCCCTGGGTGAACACTGCGAAGAGAACGCCGGTGAGAACGGAGACGCAGATACCGACCAGGCCGGGCATTCTCACGACGCAGGCAATAATGACGACAATGATCGGGACCATGAGAATCGGGCTCAGATGGAACGTGTTCGCAAGTGCCGCCTGAAGGTCGACTGCGACCTGCGGGTCATATCCGGCCGTATTGATGTTAAGGCCGAGGATCGTGTAGAGAATCAGGGCAATGATGAACGTCGGGAGGGTCGTGGAGACCATTGCCGCGACGTGGTCAAACAGACCGGTCTCCGCGACAGCTGCCGCGAGGTTCGTGGTGTCGGACAGCGGAGAGAACTTGTCGCCGACATACGCGCCGGAAATGATCATGCCGGCGGTGATGGCCGGGTTGATGCCGAGGCCCGCGCCGATGCCGAGGAACGCTATACCGACCGTAGCTGTCGCCGTCCAGGAGGAGCCGCACGCCAGACCGACCACTGCGCACATGATGCAGCCGACCGGGAGGAAGAGCTTCGGGGTCAGGAGATCCAGTCCGTAATAGATCAGGGCCGGAATGGTGCCGGACATTATGAAGGATGCGACCAGAAGACCGACGGTGCAGAGAATCAGGATTGCCTCCATCGTCGTATTCAGGCGGTCCAGCATGCCGGCAAGCATGTCCTCGAAGGAATGTCCGCAGGCCCGTCCGACCGCACACGCAGCAACAATCGCGCAGATCAGCGGCATATGTGCATCTGTATAGCCGCTCTTTCCAACAAATCCGTAGAGCATGAGAGCCATCATGACTACAATCGGAATCAGGGCCTCCACGAAATTTGGCAGCCGGACTTCCTTCGTCTTCTTTTCGCTCATTTTAATCCCCCTCGTGAAATGTGATTGAACGTGATCCCGGCAGTCTGAATCCGTGCGCAGCCTGCCGGGTAGTGCTTCGTTTCAGAATCCTGGGTCGCTGCTGAAAATCCGGGAATTAATACTCCAGTTCCCCGCCGATCGCCTGTTCGACTGCCCTGACGAGGCTTCCGTCCGCGAGGATCGACTCGCAGTAATTGATGTCGGCATAGAGCTCTCTGTCCTCATCCAGTGTCGCGCAGCCCTTGCGGACGAGGTCGTACGCGGCCTGGGTTCCCTTGCCGAGTCCCTTGTTGCCGCGCAGGTCAATGCCCTGGCAGGCGACCATGAGATCCATCGCAAGGACCCTGCGGACATTCAGCCCGATCTCCGCCGCCTGACGCGCCGCAATGGTGCCCATGCTGACGTGGTCCTCCTGTCCTGCGGAGGACGGAATGCTGTCGACGCTCGCCGGATGCGCAAGCACCTTGTTCTCGGAGACCAGCGCCGCAGCCGTGTACTGGACAATCATGAAGCCGGAGCAGACGCCGCCGTGATTTGTGAGGAATGCCGGCAGGCCGCTGTACGCAGGATTCACGAGACGCTCAATGCGGCACTCGGCGACATCCGCAATCTCCGCCTCCGCGATCTTCAGGAAATCGAACGGCAGCGCCATCGGCTGACCGTGGAAGTTTCCGCCGGAAATTCCCGAGCGGTCCTCCGGGAAGATGATCGGGTTATCCGTGACAGAGTTGATCTCAATATCCACCTTCTCCTTCACGTAATCGACCGCATCCTTGCTGGCGCCGTGAATCTGCGGTGCGCAGCGGAGCGAATAGGCATCCTGCACACGGAGCTCGCCCTGGTGTGTCGTGTTTTTGCTGTCTGCAAGGAGACGCATCAGATTTCTTGCCGTCGCCGCCTGTCCCGCATGTCTGCGCAGCTCGTGGACCCGCGGCTCAAGTGCGTCCGTGATGCCGTTCTGTGCCTCAAAGTTCAAAGCGCAGGCGATATCCGCCGCCTTCAGGAGCTGGATCGCATCGTAGACAGCCAGGGAGCCGACCGCTGTCATGCACTGTGTGCCGTTGTTCAGCGCCAGGCCCTCCTTTGCGGCGAGCTCAATGGTCGGAATGCCGGCACGCTTCATCGCCTCCGCACCCGGGAGCACTTCTCCCTTGTAGTAAGCCTTGCCGAGGCCGAGCATCACCAGGACCATGTGCGAGAGCGGGCAGAGGTCGCCGGAAGCTCCCAGGGAGCCCTTGGACGGAATCACCGGCGTCACCCCGCGGTTCAGCATCTCAATCATGGTGTTCAATGTCTCGATGCGGATTCCGGAGTAGCCCTTCGCGAGGTTGTTGATCCGGAGAAGCAGCATTCCTCTCGCGGCGTCCTCCGGAAGCGGATCGCCTGCGCCGACAGCATGTGTCATGATCAGGTTCTTCTGAAGTGCCTTGCTCTGATCCTCGCTGATGACGACGTTGCAGAACTTGCCGAATCCGGTTGTAACTCCATAGACAACCGCTTTCTCCTCCACCAGCTCATCCACTATTTTCCTGGATGCAAGAACCGCCTTCTTCGAGTCCTCCGAGAGCCCGACCTCCGCGTGATTCCGGCAGACGTCAACGACTTCCTGAAGCGTGAGATCATTGCCATTTAAAATTACCTTTTCCATAAAACAACTCTCCTTTCCCTCTGACGGATACTGCATTCTCCTCCGCAATGAAATTGTTCCGGTAAATCTTTTGAAAACAGATGATTCTGAATGTTCCGATAAAAGATGGACCAAAAAGCAAATCGATACTGCTGTAAATACAAAAATGCTGTGAAATCGGACCTGTTCCCCTCTCCGGATTCCACAGTCAGTTTAACATTGCATAATATTCTGTGCAATTTACTCTGCTAAATTGCTAATTTGATGCAGTATTTTTCCAATTTATCTGTGCAAAATTTCAAATCCCGCATCAAAAATATTAAAAATGGCTTAAATCCTTATCCTTTCTCCCCTGATCACGCGAAAAAAGGCCGTTATCTCAATCCGTGTGCCAGAAATAAGAATTTTAATTTAATTTTATTATTTATCGTGCGTTTTAAATTTAAATTAACAACGTTATTTTATCGTTTTTATTTATATTTTTAATCGGAAAATGGAATGCTTCTCTCCCTCTGTGCCACAGAGGAGCGAGGCGGGCCGGTTTTTCGTCTGCCCCGCCCGCACGAAATACACCAGAAAGTGCACAAGAATGCACACAAGAAAGCGCATCAAATGGCCGCCGGAAGCTTCCTGTCCGCAAGGCAGAGTGCAGAAAAACTCCCGGAACGCGCAATGCGCGTTCCGGGAGTTTTTCTGCTGCCGGCGACCGGGCTTGAACCGGTACGGTCATTTCTGACCACGGGATTTTAAGTCCCGGGCGTCTGCCAATTCCGCCACGCCGGCGAATATATAAGAGATCAGAAAGCAAAAAACGGGCATCCCTTCCGGATGCCCAGCGACCCGGATCGGACTTGAACCGACGACCTCCGCCGTGACAGGGCGGCGCTCTAACCAACTGAGCCACCAGGCCAAAGCTCCCTGTGTTGGACTCGAACCAACGACACCGCGGTTAACAGCCGCGTGCTCTACCGACTGAGCTAACAAGGAATACAAAAATGGTGCTTCGGGGACTCGAACCCGGGACCGATCGGTTATGAGCCGACTGCTCTAACCACTGAGCTAAAGCTCCAAGTAAGAGTTCGAAACTTACCAGTGACCCCAACCAGATTTGAACTGGTGTTACCGCCGTGAAAGGGCGATGTCTTGACCGCTTGACCATGGGGCCTCATTCGTACCGGAACAGATGCCCTCACACAACGGGGAGGCCATG
>CACXCJ010000132.1 GCA_902766175.1 uncultured Lachnospiraceae bacterium | reverse complement strand
CAGCTGGAGAGAGGCGAGGCGAGCGGTGAATTCACCAAGATGAACGCCATCATGGGCGAAGAGATCACCGAGACCGGCGACTACGTGGTGGATGAGAAGGACAAGACCGTGAACCTCACCGAGGACGGCGTCGCCAAGGTGGAGAAGTTCTTCCAGCTGACAAACTATTCGGATCCGCAGAACCTTGAAATTCAGCACTGCGTCATCCTGGCGCTCCGCGCAAAGGAACTGATGCACAGGGACAAGGACTATGTGGTCTCCAACGACGAGGTCCTGATTGTCGACGAGTTCACGGGCCGCATTATGCCCGGCCGCCGCTTCTCCGACGGCCTGCACCAGGCCATCGAGGCGAAGGAGCACGTAAACGTAAAGAGAGAGTCCAAGACTCTTGCCACGATCACCTTCCAGAACTTCTTCAACAAATTCCGGAAGAAGGGCGGCATGACCGGTACCGCGCTGACGGAGGAAAAGGAATTCCGCAGCACCTACGGAATGGACGTCATCTCGATTCCGACCAACAAGCCCGTGATCCGCGTGGACCACAATGACGCGGTCTTCAAGACGAAGAAAGAGAAGTTCCACGCGGTGGTCGAGGAAATCAAGGAGACCCACGCGAAGGGACAGCCGGTGCTGGTCGGCACCATCACCATCGAGACTTCGGAGATGCTCTCCAAGATGCTGAAGCGGGAGGGTATCCCGCACACGGTCCTGAACGCGAAGTACCCCGAAAAGGAAGCGGAGATCGTCGCGGGCGCAGGCGTCCACGGCGCGGTCACCATTGCGACGAACATGGCCGGCCGCGGTACCGACATCAAGCTGGACGAAGAGTCCAAGGCCGCCGGCGGACTGAAGATCATCGGCACGGAGCGCCATGAGGCGAGACGTATCGACAACCAGCTGCGCGGACGTTCCGGACGTCAGGGAGACCCGGGTGAGTCCCGTTTCTACATTTCCCTCGAGGACGACCTGATGCGTCTCTTCGGTTCCGAGCGCCTCATGAACATGTTCACGGCCCTCGGCGTACCGGAGGGAGAGCAGATCGAGCATCGCATGCTGACCAACGCGATCGAGCAGGCGCAGATCAAGATCGAGACCAACAACTTCGGCATCCGCGAAAACCTGCTGAAGTACGACGAGGTGAACAACGACCAGCGCGAGGTGATTTACGCCGAGAGGAACAAGGTCCTGAACGGCGAGAACATGCGCGCCACCGTGATGCGGATGCTGAGCGATGTGGTGGAGCGCGCGGTGAACCGCAACATTTCCGACGATCAGCCGGCAGACAAATGGGATTACGAGTCCCTGAACCAGACGCTGCTCCGCGACGTCCCGATTCACCCGGTCTTCTACACCGAAGACATGGCCGGCATGAAGAAGAACGAGCTGACCCAGCGCCTGAAGGAAGACGCGGTGAAGCTCTATGAGGCCAGGGAGGCGGAATTCCCGGCCGGCGAGCAGATCCGTGAGCTGGAGCGCGTCATCCTCTTAAAGGTGATCGACGCGAAGTGGATGAACCACATCGACGACATGGAGCAGCTGCGCCAGGGCATCGGCCTTCAGGCCTACGGTCAGAGGGATCCGCTGGTGGAGTACAAGATGGAGGCCTACGACATGTTCGAGGCCATGACCGAGAGCATCACGGAGGAGACCATCCGCGTGCTGATGCACTTAAGGGTGGAGCAGAAGGTCGAGAGAGAGCCCGCCGCGAAGGTCACCGGCACCAACAGGGACGACAGCGTCGAGAAGAAACCCGTGGTGAAGAAGATGCAGAAGGTGTACCCGAACGACCCGTGCCCCTGCGGCAGCGGTAAGAAGTTCAAGCAGTGTCACGGCCGGAAGCTCTTCTCCAGGGCAGATCAGGGCGGAAAGGAAAATCCCACGGACCTCCTGTGAGGCTCCGGACCGACGTACGTTTAAACAATCCAGTCAAGGAGACAGATCGTGGTTGAATTAGATAATATGAAAAATACGCTCTCCACATACGAGAAGCCGCTGGAGGAGATCCGGAACTCCCTGGACCTTGAGAACAAGGAAAAACGGATCGCCGAGCTGGACCGCATGATGGAGGAACCGGGCTTCTGGGACAATCCCGAGGAATCCACAAAGATTGTCCGGGAGAACCGCAGCCTGAAGAGCACGCTGGAGCGTTTTCAGAAGCTGGAAAGCGGCTTCACGGACATCGGCGACATGATAGAGCTGGGCAACGAAGAGGAAGATGAAGGCATGATCCCGGAAATCCGGGAGATGCTGGACGAGTTTGTCCATGAGCTGGAGGAACTGAAGTCAGAGACCCTTCTCACTGGTGAATACGACGCGAACAATGCGATTCTCCGCCTGAACGCCGGCGCCGGCGGAACCGAATCCAGTGACTGGTGCTCCATGCTGTACCGCATGTACACCCGCTGGGCGGAGCGGCAGGGCTACTCCGTGGAGGTGATTGACCTCCTGGACGGCGATGTGGCGGGCATCAAGTCCGTG
>CACXCJ010000131.1 GCA_902766175.1 uncultured Lachnospiraceae bacterium | reverse complement strand
GGGAGGTGTCTGAAATCACTCTTTGACCGGCACACAAAAAAACAGGAATGACTATATCAGCACGGTCCCTGTCTTCCGCTCATACCACACAATGTGAATCTGAATCGCAATCGGAGATCACGGATATCCTGCAGGCTGAAAAGCTCCGCTTTCGGAGTGCTGCCTCAAGGATTTGAGGAACATAAAATAACCGCCGGCCGGATCTGTCTCGCGACAAATCCGGCCGGCGGAGCATCACACTGCTTTCTGCTTATACCACATGGACCGGTAGATAGTATTCCGCCCAACCAGGTCCTTATGCGTTCCACTGTCAACAATCCTTCCTTTGTCCATGACAATAATCCTGCCGCAGTTCTGCACAGTAGTGAGACGGTGCGCGATGGTAATGACTGTCACGGATTCCGGAAGATTCTCAATCGTCTTTCGGATACTGTTTTCGGTGATGGCGTCAAGACTGCTGGTAGCTTCATCCAGGATCAGAAGTGACGGGTTCCGCAGCAGGGCTCTTGCTAGCGCCAGGCGCTGTTTCTGCCCTCCGGAAAGGGATGCGCCATTCTCGCTGATATAAGTATCAAATTTCAAGGGCTGCGACTGAATGAAATCGTCCAGGCGGCAGAGACTGCAGACCTTCTCAAGCTGCTTCTCACTGATGTCCTTTCTTCCCATGATCAGATTGTCCCTTATGCTCCCGCTGAACAGGAACACATTCTGGGAGACATAGGCCATCTGTGAACGAAGCAAATCGACAGGGATGTTCCTGATTTCCGTATCCCCAATCCAGATATTGCCGCTCTCATACTCGAAGAAGCGAAGAAGGAGCTTTGTCAGTGTCGTTTTACCGCATCCGGATTCTCCGACGACAGCCAGTTTCTCCCCGGCCCTGATCTTCAGGTTGATGTCACGGAGCACAAGATCTCTTGTTCCATAGCGGAAATTCAGGTTTGAAAAGGTGATATCGCGCCCTGAAAGCTGGAAGCCTTCCGCTTTCGTTGGGAACGATGCCTTTGAAACATGCAGGTTCTCCTCGTTCGGTTTTTTACTTCCTTCGCGGCTCCAGGATTCTGTTCCCTCCACATCCTGCTCCAGTATTTCATAGAGCCGCTCTATGGAAACAAGCGCTGTCTGAAACCTTGGCTGAAAATCAATGATATGCTGAATCGGTGTGAGAAAATAGGTGAGCAGAGCCATGAACGTGATCAGTCCGCCCATGGAAAACCTGCCATCCAGCGCCATGCACGTGCCAATCCATAACAGGAGGATGCTCCCCGCACCTGACACCAGGCCTGTCAGCGCAGACTGGCGGTTGGAAAGGGTTCCGCCGCTTTGAACGCTGCCGAGGAACTTCTGAAACAGCCTGTCTGCTTTCTGATCAAATGCATCCTCCGCTGTACATGACTTAATGGTTTCTTCGCCATTCACAGACTCAATGACATGAGACATGAACTGGGAATTATCTTCCATGATTGTTTCCCGGATCTTCTTCTGTGGCTTGATAAAATACCAGGCAATGAGGCCATAAGAAACAAGATACATCAGGGATACGCCAAACAGGATCCTGTTCTGGCGGTAAAGGAAAAATCCACCGGCAGCTGCCATTACACCGTCCAGCATGATTGTGACGGCACTCTCTGAAATGGCATCACGAATTTCAGCCGCGTCCGTAAACCTGGACACGATCTCTCCCGCACGGCGGTTCTCATAGAATGTCATCGGAAGCTTCAGGATATGTTCATAGCTTTTAAATACCAGTTCAGTATCCAGACGGTTCGACAATCTGACAATCAGCTGCCCGCGGAGATAATTCAAGACCTGCATTCCCAGGTACATAACCAGAATCGCACCCGTGATGACGTTCAGCTGTTTCAGCATCCCCGCGGAGGCGGATAAGTTTGTAATGTACTGATAATAGAACGCCCCGATGATTCCGCCCGCTGTGATCGGCAGCGACAGGAAAAATACAGGCAGGATGACACTTCGCTGCTGCAACATAAGATCAATGCAGACCTTGAACGGCGATGTCCGAAACTTCCCTTTGTGGAAATGTTCATTTGGTTTCAGCAGAAGAAGTGCCCCGGTCCAGACTGCGAAAAATGCGTCCGGTTCATAATGGACCATTCCTTTTCCGGGATCCAGAGTCACGATATCGTCCGGGCTAACCTTCTCTATGACCACGTAATGCAGCAGGTTTCCGCCAATCACGACATGGGCGACCGCCGGGACTGGAAATCCGCCCATGAATGCCTCACGGTCACCCTTGACCCCTTTTGCATCAAATCCAATTTTTTCCGCACATCTGGCAAGTCCCCACAGGCTGGTGCCTTCTTTATCCGTTCCCGCGATTGTCCTCAGACGGGAAAGCGGAAGCTCAAGACCGTACTGACTTGCAATCATTGCAATGCAGGCCGGTCCGCAGTCAGTCAGATCATGCTGCCGCACGAAGCGATATCTTCCCATTCTTCACCTTTTATGACCTTCTCTGCAGCGTCCTGCCGGACTTCAACTGATGCACGGCCATATCCTCTGCCGCCTTCATCCGTTTTTAAAATTCCTTTTCTCTCGTCACTGCATCGGCGCCTTTCGGATTTCAGTATAAAATGATGAAGAATCGCCTTCTATCAGGCTCCTGTAAAATCATCGTTAACAGTTGAAGTCATTTCCATGATGGCAGCACCCGGCTATCCGCATCCCCGGCCTCCTTTCATGTCCAGGCCCCGCCAGGCTCCTCACGCCACAATCGACGAGATCACGTACCAGACGAGGACAATCGCGCCGAGCACGATCCGGTAGTAGCCGAAGAACTTGAAGTCGTTCCGCTTCACCCACCCGAGGAGGAAACGGATCGAGTAGATGGAGACGATGAATGCGACAAACATTCCCAGCAGCAGATAGAACACTTCCATCCCCGTAAAGTGAAATCCGAACTTCACGAGCTTCAAAAGACTTGCGCCGAACATGACGGGAATTCCGAGGAAGAAGGAAAATTCTGCCGCCGCGGTTCTCGAACACCCGAGGATCATGGCGCCAAGGATCGTCGCTCCGGAGCGGGAGGTTCCCGGAATCAGGGAGAGCACCTGAAACATGCCGATGTAGAGCGCCGTCTGCGGGCCGATCTCTCGCGTCTTCTCATAGAGCGGCACCCTGTGCCGGTTCCTGTTCTCGATCACGATGAAGAGAACGCCGTAGAGAATCAGCATCATGGAGACCACGAACCCGTTGTAGAAGTGCGCGTCCAGCCAGTCGTCGAGCAGGAAGCCGAGAATCGCCGCCGGGAGGCAGGCGATGATGATTCTGCCCCAGAGAATCCAGGTGCGGCGTCTGGCAGACGGCTTCTTTCTCCGGTCAAAGGGATTCAGCCGGCGGAAGTAGAGCACCACGACCGCGAGGATCGCTCCGAGCTGGATCACGACGCGGAACATTTCCATGAATTCCGAGGAGACATTCAGGCGGATGATGTTGTCGATCAGAATCAGATGTCCGGTCGAGCTGATGGGAAGCCACTCGGTAAAGCCCTCCACCATCCCAAGCACAATAACCTTCAGAATTTCGATCATCTGCATATTCAGGCTCCTGTGTTTTCAATCTGCCAGTCGATCGGCGCGAGGCCGTTCGCCCTGAGAAAATCATTCGTCTTCGAGAAATGCCGGCATCCGAAGAAGCCCCGGTGCGCGGAGAGCGGCGACGGGTGCGGCGCCGTCAGAACCAGATGCCTCGGGTTCGTGAGCATCTCCCGCTTTGTCTGCGCGGGACGCCCCCACAGAAGAAAGACAATCGGACGGTCCTGTGCGTTGACCGCGCGGATAATGGCATCCGTGAACTCCTCCCATCCGCGCCCCTGGTGGGAAAACGCCTCGTGCGCGCGCACGGTGAGAACGGTGTTCAGAAGGAGAACGCCCTGGTCCGCCCATTTCTTCAGGTAGCCGTTGTTCGGAATGTAGCAGCCGAGATCGTCATGCAGCTCCTGGTAGATGTTCCTGAGGGACGGCGGGATTTCCGTGTCCGGCAGAACGGAGAAGCAGAGCCCGTGCGCCTGCCCCGGCTCGTGGTAGGGATCCTGCCCGAGAATGACCACACGCACATCCTTCAGGGGTGTGAGATGCAGCGCCTCGAAGATCCGGTCCGCCGGCGGGTAAACTGTGTGCGACCTGTACTCCTCATTTACAAACCGGTACAGATCACGGTAGTAGGGCTTTGAAAACTCCGGCTTCAGTGCTGGAAGCCAGTCATTGCTGATTGCAGGCATAGTGCCTCCCGGATTTATCTCAGATGCGGACCGGGATGCCGCGGTCCCTGAGATAGTGCTTCAGGTCCGAAATCTCGAGCTCCCGGAAATGGAAGAGAGACGCGGCGAGCGCGGCGTCCGCCTTTCCCTTTGTCAGTGCGTCATAGAAGTGCTCCTTTTTCCCGGCACCGCCGGAGGCGATGACGGGGATGGAGACGCGCTCTGCGACCTCCCGCGTGAGCTCGCAGTCGTATCCCGCCTTCGTTCCGTCGCAGTCCATCGAGGTGAGGAGAATTTCCCCGGCCCCGAGCGCATTTCCCCTGACGGCCCACTCGACGGCATCGAGCCCCGTGTCAATCCTGCCGCCGTGCTTGAACACATTCCAGCCGCCGTCCTGCCTCCTCTTCGCATCGATCGCGAGAACCACGCACTGGCTCCCGAACTTTTCCGCCGCGTCAGAAATCAGCTGCGGGTTGTCGATCGCCGCCGAGTTCACGGAAATCTTGTCCGCGCCCGCGCGGAGAATCCGCCGGAAGTCGTCCACGGTGCGGATGCCCCCGCCGACCGTGAACGGGATAAAGACCTGGGAAGCGACCTTCTCCACCATGTCTGTGACAGTGTCCCGCGCATCGCTGGACGCCGTGATGTCCAGAAAAACCAGTTCATCCGCGCCCGCCCTGTCGTAGGCCGCCGCGATCTCCACCGGATCTCCGGCATCGCGCAGGTGAACGAAATTGACCCCCTTCACCACCCTGCCTCCGTTCACATCGAGACAGGGAATGATCCTCTTTGTAAACATATGTCCTCCTTCCGGCCCCGCTGCCTCAGCGGACCTCAAGGAAATTTTTCAGGATCCTCAGGCCTGTCGAGGAGCTCTTCTCCGGGTGAAACTGCGTCCCGAAGAGGTTTCCGCGCTCGACGGAGGCGAGAATCTTCATTCCGTACTCCGTCACGGCAGCGGTCCCGGAAAGCCCGTCCGCCTCTCTCGCGAAGGAATGCACAAAATAGACAAAGCTTCCCTCAGGGATCCCGGCAAAGAGACGCGCGCCGGGAGAAATGCTGATGGAATTCCACCCCATGTGCGGAATCTTCAGGCCTGCCCTTTCCGGGATGTGCACCACGCGGCCGGGAAGGACTCCGAGTCCCGGAACCGGCCTGCCGCCGTTCTCCTCCATTCCCTCCTCGCTCGACTCAAAGAGGAGCTGCATTCCGACACAGATCCCGAGAAACGGCGTATTTTCCGCAATAATCTCCCGAATCACCGGCACAAGACCGAAGCTTGTTAAATTCTCCATGCAGTCGCGGAACGCTCCCACCCCCGGAAGGATCACCCTGTCCGCCCTGCGGAGTGTCTCCGGATCCCTTGTGACAATGGGCTCCTCTCCCAGCGCGCGGAGCGCCTTCTCCACAGAGCGGAGATTTCCCGCGTCGTAATCAATCAGCGCTGTCATAAGCCGCCTTTCCGGTGCTGTGCGGCGTCCGCCAGCCGGCGGAACCAGCTGTGCGTCCCCGAAGCTTCCTCCTGTCGGCGCTACCAGCTGCGCGTTCCCGAAGCTTCCTCCTGTCGGCGCTACCAGCTGCGCGTCCCGGAAGCTTCCGCCTCAGTGAGCGCGTCCGGTGTGTTTCCTGCCTTCCGCCCGCAAAATGTGCACCATTACTTGTTTTTAATCCACTGCTTCGAACCATGATAACTATATCACGGATCGGCACCAGATGGAAATCTCCATCTCCGGATTCGTTCATTTCCTGCGGGTACCGGTGAACTTC
>CACXCJ010000130.1 GCA_902766175.1 uncultured Lachnospiraceae bacterium | reverse complement strand
GCCATCAACAACTTAAGCGATGCGCTCTCCTCAGTGATTACAATCATCGGCACGAAGCTTGCAGGAAAGAAGCCGGACAAAAAACATCCCCTGGGATACGGGCGGATCGAATACCTGAGCGCAATGATCATCTCGGTCATCGTCCTCTATGCCGGCATCACCTCGCTCGTGGAATCGGTAAAGAAGATCGTTTACCCGGAAGTTCCTTCCTACACGGCGGTCTCGCTCCTCATCATTGCGGTTGCCGTGGCTGTAAAGATTCTGCTCGGGCTGTTCGTGAAAAGAAAGGGCAGCGCTGTAAATTCCGACTCGCTCGTCGCCTCCGGAAGTGACGCTCTGTTTGACTCCATCATCTCCGCAGCCACCCTGGCTGCCGCTCTGATCTATCTTCTCTCCGGAATCAGCCTCGAGGCATGGCTTGGCGCCATCATCTCCGTCTTCATCGTAAAATCCGGCATGGAACTGCTTCGAGATACGCTGAGTGAGATTCTCGGGGAGCGCATCGATGCTAAGACTTCCCGGGGCGTGAAGGACACCATCAGTGAGATCGAACAGGTTCTTGGCGTCTACGACCTTGTTCTCAACAGCTACGGCCCGGACCGGCTGATCGGATCAGTCCACATCCAGGTGCCGGATACCATGACCATCCCGGAGCTCGACCGGCTTGAGCGGAAAATCTTTGAGGAGGTTTATGAGAAGAACCACGTCATGCTGACCGGTATCTCCATCTACTCGGAAAACACCGAAAACAGCGAAGCCGGGCAGATCGAGCTTACTATCCGCCGGATCCTGAATGACTATCCGCAGGTACTGCAGATGCACGGCTTCTTCCTGGACCCGGAATCAAAGTCCATGCGGTTCGACATCATCATCAGCTTCGACTGCGCCGACCGGGAGAAGATCTACAGGGAGATCGTTACAAAGGTACAGGTTGCCTTCCCGGACTATCACATCCAGGTACAGCTCGATCTTGATATCTCAGACTGAGGAAAAGAACGAAGAGGTTTTCATGATGAATCAAAGCTGGTGGGGCGGAGAACCGCGTATCATGGATACTTTTGTGGAGAGCTATGATTTTGGCGATGCAACCGTGATTCCGTTCTGCACTTCGTCCTCCAGCGGGATCGGCAGGAGCGGAAAAAACCTTGCGGATCTTGCGGGAAGCGGTAACTGGCTGGATGGAGAAAGATTCAGTGGCAGCGTTTCGGAAGATGAACTTCGCACATGGATCAACGGACTGAAATGAAGCTTTCTGACACTAGGAACGGCTCATTTTCATGTGGATGGAATAGACAGAAAATGATAGAATAACATACTAGAAGTGTGCAGACAGGATTCGTTTCGTATGGGGTATTTCTGGGCATGAGGCGATGGGCTTCATGCCTGTTTTTGTTCAGGGGGATGCATCAGATTGGATAAGAAATCTGCAGAGGAAAACAAGAGCATTTACCGGAGAATGCGCGAAGAAGCGGGGATGACTCGTGAGGAAGCGCGCAAAGCCATGGAAAAAAGGAGATGAACTTATGAGGATTACCGCGAATGACGCCCGCTCCCGTGCGGCACTGACGAGACTTCTGGTGAAGGTCGACCGGAATCCGGAATACAGCAGAAAGATCGGGGTGGAAGACGCATCGCGGTTTCGGCCGGAGACTGGTCTGGAGAAGAAGGAGGGAAATGAAGATGCTGAGTTTATTGTTTGTCATCCTGCTTGTGATCATTCTGTTTAAGGTTACGGGACTTGTATTTCACGTTATCGGAACGCTGCTCGGCTGGATATTCGGAATTCTCGGATGGCTTCTGCTTGCGGTTCTCGGAGTGACAGTCTTCGGACTGGCTCTCGCGGCGGTTCCTGTCATCCTGGTGATCGGAGTCATTTCCCTCATCACAGCGGCGATTTTTTGATCCAGAGGTGCGGTTATGTACGGAGTTTATGACAGAGATAAGGAAATTCATGAGGCTGTCCGGGCGGGAGAACGTGCACTCGACAGCCTGCGGGAAGCGCAGCGGCAGCTGAACAGCGCCGGAAATCGGAAGCTTCAGAATGCTTAGAAAGAAAGCGCTGCTGGAAGGAGAGTAATGATTTCTGCCCGGATTGCGGCGCAGAGCGGAAGAGACAGCCTTCCTTCCGGCCAAATAAGGTGCTGACGAGGAGAAAAACGATGAAGATTATTCCTGTAAAACTGTTTGCTGACGGATACATGCTGCAGCCATTTGCATTCGGAGGCGAGGAAGGGCCGGATAAATTTGATCCGGCGGTCCGCTATCGCTCGGCATTGACCAATTATCTGATTGATACCGGAAACGAGGTTATTCTGGTCGATACCGGCATGCCGGATGCCTATCCGGAGCAGGTCCCGGACGAAAAGACACCGATTTATATGGGACACAAGGTAAATCCATATGTCAGCGCGCTGAAGGATGCCGGATACACGCCGGATCAGGTATCCCGCATTTACATTACCCACAAGCACGCAGATCATACAGGCGTGCTTTCGAAGTTCCCGCACGCGGAGATTTATGCTTCTGAAATCGAAGCGGCTTCTGAGGAGTTAAGGGGTCTGCCCAATGTGCATGCGGTTTCATTTACGGATGGTCCGTATGATGTCTTTGAAAAATCACAGACGATCGCACCGGGAATCCGTTATGTCTTTGCTCCGGGACACACAACCGGGAACTCCATCGTCATTGCAGAGGACGAGGGCCTTTATTACATGATTCACGGGGATATCACCTACACAGATGAGGCTCTCTATGAAAATAAGCTTTCTGTTGTGTATGAGGATGTAAAGGCAGCAAGGCATACCCTGGATCTTGTCAGAACCTTTATCCGGAATCATCCGACCGTTTATGTCTCGACGCACACGCCGCTCGGCTATGAAAATCTGGCAGCGAAGCGTATTGTGGATCTGGACCATATGCCGGAGCCGCTGCCAGTGAAGGATGTCGTGCGCAGAGCTGCGAGCGGAAAATTTGTCTGCTCTGTCTGCGGCTATGTGTATGATTCCGCAGCCGGTGATCCGGAGCATGGCATTCCCGCCGGAACGAAATTCGAGGATCTGCCGGATGACTGGAAATGTCCGCGCTGTAAGCAGTCAAAGGATAAATTTGAACGAGCATGAATATCCACGGGAGACCCGCTGTCTGACACCTGAACAGCGGGTCTTTATGTTTCTTTTGGAACAGATGAAAAAAATGAGTATACTGTGAAAGACGGCAAATAAAACAATCTGTCTCTTAGAAAAGATGAAGCATGCGATGAACAATATCTTTCATAGACTGCACAGGTATTTCGCGAGTGATGAGCTGAATGTTTTGCGGTGGGACGAGGAGCTGCTGAGAGATTTCTATTCCTACAATATCTCCCTTTCCATTACGGCTGCGGCGATGCTGTGCGTCATTTCACTCATAGGACTCGTTGGAACGCATACGCCCTATTCGACCAGCTTTCTCATTCCCGGCACCGATGTGACGGCGGTCTATCTGATCATTTTTGGTACGAATGTCTTGTTTCTTGCAGCACTGCTGTATGCCCGCAGCCATCTTCAGAGAGTATTGCAGCTGCGTCTGCGGCAGGCATTCGCCTGGTTCTCCGGCATCAATATGGTTTTCGCAAGCGCCACCCTCTTTACGTCGCAGCTGGACAGCAGCTTCTTCTTTGAATATATTCTGATCACCATTGTCATCTATCTGGTTCCGAATGCGGAAATCTTTTTCTTTTTCCGCAATATGGCGATCAATGTCGTCTCTGTAGTGATTGTTCTGGTTGTTGCGAAGCTGCCGATTGCCTGGCAGGATCTCGTTGATATTGTGGCGCTTCAGGTGATCTGCGCCGTGGTGAACCGCTCCAGGCTGCAGAGCTTTAAGCATCGGGAGCAGGATAAGCTTTTCATCGAGAAACAGAAGGAGCAGTTCTATCATGACAGCCGCACCGATGAACTGACCCGCCTCGGCAACCGCATGGCGCTGCGCAGTGATTTTTCAAATCTCCTGAAGCGGCCTCTCTGCGTCGCCCTGATTGATCTTGATTTCTTTAAAAAATACAATGATACCCGCGGCCATGCGTACGGGGATCAGGTGCTGGAGATGACGGGCAGGTATATGAACCGCATCTTTCACACTGCGGGCGATCATTGTTACCGCTATGGCGGCGACGAGTTCCTGATCATTTCCGAAAGTGACGATCCTGCCTCTTTCCGGAAACGGCTCGAGGCCTTTCGAGAGATGTTCTGCTCAGAGCGGAACAACGTGAAAATCGCCTGCAGCATCGGCTACTACGCAGATCTGCCCCGCACCGAGGAGGATCTGCGGGGCATGATCAAGAGCGCAGATCAGTATCTGTACTGGGCCAAGGCGGAAGGCAGCGGACAGATTGATGGCGGGGTCGGGGAAGCCCTGTCGAAAAAAGGCGGCGGTTCTGCAGCGGCCGCTGCTGGGGGAGGATCTTCCGCCGCTGCCTCTTCGGAAGCGGGACAGGATCCATTGACCGGACTGCCTGACATGCGTGCCTTTTTTGCACTGATGAAGCAGGAGCGGGAGAAAAAACGGGAAGTAACGGCTGACGGGGAGCTCGCTGTTCTTTATTTTGATCTCATCAATTTCCGGATGGTCAACCTTCTCTACGGCATGCCCTACGGCGATGAGATGCTGAAGAGGATGGGAGAGAGTCTTCGGGACAGTTTTCCGGGAGCTGCGGTTTCGCGCTGGGACGTGGACCATTTCGTTGTGTTTACGGATACGCGGGATCTGGAAAAGAAGGCAGATGCCGCCATCGAGAGAATCAATGGTGCTCTTTCTGTCAGGATGGAGTGCAGTGTCGGCGCCTGCGTCTGGGAGGACCATTCCCTGGATGCGGAGACTGTGTGCAGCCATGCGAGAGAGGCATCCGACGAGAACCGCAAGAAAGTCGGAATCCATTTTTCCTATTATACGGAAGCGATGGGAATCACCCTGGATACGGATGCCTTTGTCGTTTCCCATATCGATGAAGCGGTCAGAGAGGGATGGATCGTCGTGTACTATCAGCCGATTATCCGTGCCCTGTCAAACCGGATCTGCGGAATGGAGGCACTGGCACGCTGGAAGGACCCGGAGAGAGGAATCCTGCCGCCGGCGGATTTCATCAAGCCTCTGGAGGATGCGCGTCAGATCTACAAGCTGGATCTCTGTGTGATCCGGCAGGTGGTGAAGCTGATTGCGGACCGCTACAGGCAGAAGCTTCCGGAGATCCCGATTTCCATCAACCTTTCCAGACTTGATTTTCTGTGCTGTGATATCTATCAGGAAATTGAGAACCTCGTGATGGATTACGATATTCCGCGTCGCATGCTGCAGATTGAAGTGACCGAGAGCATCGTGATGTCGGAGGAAGATGAGACGCTGAAGGCGCTGCGGTCGTTCCGCGCCGCCGGCTATGAGATCTGGATGGATGACTTCGGGAGCGGGTATTCGACTCTGAATCTGCTGAAGGACTATTCGTTCGATCTTCTGAAGCTGGATATGGCCTTTCTGCGCAGCAATTCGTCACGTTCCCGCAGCATTATCGGCTCGGTGATCGAGATGGACAAAAAGCTGGGGATTCGGACTCTGGCTGAAGGCGTGGAGACAGAGGAGCAGGTGGAATATCTGAAGAAATCCGGCTGTGAAAAGCTGCAGGGCTATTATTTCGGGCGGCCGATGCCGTTTGAAGATGCTTTGAAGAATTGTCTTGACAAGGGAATAGACGTTGAAAGTGCCAAACAGAAGATTTGTTACGATGCGCTCGGCCATGTCGACTTCATGACGGATATTCCCATGATCATTGCGGAGCTCCGCGGAGACAGGAATCATCTGCTGTTTGCGAATGATCCCGGCCTGCTTCAGCTTCAGCAGGATGGCTTTGAGGATCTTGAATCCCTGGAAAATAATCTGAATGATCGTCGGAACGTCGCGAGCCGCGAGATGATGAAGGCAGTAAGGCGTGCGGACACTGTGAACGACGGCGGGGAAATGACGGCGTTCTTCAATGGAAAGCGGCGGCTGTTAAAGTACCAGATGCTTGGTGCTTATGATGACACACGTCTGCTCGTGATGCATGTCTATGGGCAATCGCTCGAAGAAGGGGACATCGCGCTCCAGAATCAGTTCCTGATGAATCTCACCTACTTCTATCGCTATTTGTTCATCATCAATGCGGAGGATATGACAATTCAGAGCATGCGCTTTGTTGATCTGCCTGCCGCCGGGAGGGACGTGGAAGCGATACGGGATAAAAACGGTCACTACGCTTCGGTGCTGCCGGCGGTATTTGAGGCGGACCGGAAGCGCTATGATGCGTTCCTTGATCCCGCGACGCTGAAGAAGCGGCTTGAACAGGCAAAATACAGAAGTATATGCGGTGTCTTCCGCACGCGGGAGGCGTATGGAAGGTACATCTGGATGTCGCACCGCCTGCTTCTGGTGCCAAATGCCGGAAGCCAGCAGATCCTGTATGTGATCCGCACGCTGGACGGGCTGAATTCCTCAGAGGAACTGTCATCACCGCAGCAGGGCCTGCAGGCGCTTTATGAGGAAACGGGCGGCAGCCCGGCGATGAAGGCGGAGTATTTCGACAGCCTGATGCGTCATATTCCGCTCCCCGTTTTCTGGAAGGACAGGGAATGCAGGTTCCTGGGGGCAAGTCAGTCGTTCCTGGATTACTACGGTTTTGCCTCGGTGGATGAAATTCTTGGCAGAACCGATCAGGATATGGGCTGGCATCTGAATAACGAGGTATATGAGGAAGATGAGAAAGAGGTGATTCTGACCGACCAGATGCACAGAAATGTGCCGGGAAGATGTATTTCCAAGGGGGTGTCCCATGAGATCTATGCGACCAAATGGCCGACCTATCAGAATGGAAAGGTATCCGGCCTGATGGGATACTTCCTGGATGAGAGCACGATTTCCACTGAAAAAAGGAATCCGGAAGGAAATGCCGGGGCGGATACGGGCATGGGCAACCGGTATGTCTCCCGCTTTCTGGATGGCCTTGCGGACTACTACACGGACTATCAGCTGAATCACAGAAATTTCGGCGTTCTGTACATCGGGGTCCCGGAGTTAATCCGGATTGCGGACAAATTCGGGCACGCCAGCATGCGCTCCGTGACGCAGGCCTGTGTCAGGGTGATCCGCGACTCCCTGAATCATGTCGGCTTCTGCGAATGTCTGACGATTGGCGGCTTCGCCGCCTCAATGGCATTGGCAGACGAGCATGAGCTGAAGGAAAAAGCTGACGCAATCCGCCAGGGCATCGACGCAATCCGCAGTGTGGATGGAATTCCCTGTTCGCTGTACGCAAAAGTGGAGACCTTCACTGCGGATGAAATCCTGCGCCTGAATCGGAAAATGATGCGGCTGATCTATTCCGCGGAGACGCGGACAGATAGGACAGAGGACCCGGATGGCAGGGTGCCGGAGCAGGCGGGAGCAGAACCATCCGCCCATTAATTTTTCCTAAAGCGTGTATTCATTGCCCGCCGGCTCTGTTAAAATAAACCCAGTACGCAATGGAGGTGATTTTATGTGTGGGATCGTGGGCTATGTCGGCGTGAACCAGGCGGCGCCAATTCTTCTGGAGGGGCTGTCAAAGCTCGAGTACCGCGGCTATGACTCCGCAGGCATCGCGGTGCGGGAAGGAAAAGAGGACCCGGTCGTCGTGAAGGCGAAGGGGCGCCTGAGAGTGCTCGCGGACAAGACGGACAACGGGAAAGCGGTGCACGGGACCTGCGGGATCGGCCATACGCGCTGGGCGACGCACGGCGCGCCGAGCGAGAGCAATGCGCATCCGCATGTCTCGAACGACCGGAGCGTGACCGCCGTCCACAACGGGATTTTCGAGAACTATCAGGAGATCCGGGACAAGCTTCTGAGAAACGGCTACACCTTCTATTCCCAGACGGACACGGAAGCTGCGGTAAACCTGATCGATTACTATTATAAGAAGTACAAGATGGGGCCGATCGACGCCATCGCAAAGACAATGGTGCGCGTGCGCGGCTCCTACGCGCTCGCGGTCATGTTCCGCGACTACCCCGGGGAGATCTATATCGCCCGGAAGGATGCCCCGCTCATTGTCGGCGCGGGGACAGACGGAAACTACATCGCGTCGGATGTCCCGGCAATCCTTCAGCACACGCGGACGGTCTACTATCCGGACAACCTCATGATGGGCCGGATCACCGCGGACACGATCGAGTTTTACGACCTGAACGGAGATCTCGTGAAGCTTGACCCGGTGGAGATCCAGTGGGATGCATCGGCGGCGGAGAAGGGCGGCTATGAGCACTTCATGATGAAGGAGATTCATGAGCAGCCGCGCGCCGTGGCGGACACGATCCGCTCGTACCTGAAGGGGGACCCGGACAAGGAGGATGCTCTTCTGTCCGTGGATCTGGGAAAAATCGGCATCACGGACGAGATGCTGAAGGGGCTGAAGGAGATCTGTATTGTCGGCTGCGGTTCCGCCTATCACGTGGGGGTCACGAACCAGTACGTGTTCGAGGATCTCGTGAAGATTCCGGTCCGCGTGGAGCTCGCGAGCGAGTACCGCTACCGGAAGCCGGTCCTGGACCCGGAGACGCTGGTCATCATCATCAGCCAGTCGGGGGAGACCGCGGACAGCCTGGCGGCGCTCCGCATCTCGAAGGAGCACGGCCTGAAGACGCTCGCGATCGTAAACGTCGTGGGAAGCTCCATCGCCCGGGAGGCGGATTACGTCCTGCAGACCTACGCGGGACCGGAGATTGCGGTCGCGACGACGAAGGCGTACTCGACGCAGTTAATCGGCTGCTATCTCCTCGCGATCGGCTTCGCGGTGTCGCGCGGCACGATGCAGGCGCACGAGGAGTCGGAGCTTCTCCATGAGCTGCTTACGATTCCCGCGAAGATCCAGAAGATTCTGGAGGACAAGGAGCGGATTCAGTGGTTCGCCGCAAAGTTTGCGAACGCGCATGACGTCTTCTTCATCGGCCGCGGCATCGACTACGGCATCTGCCTCGAGGGCAGCCTGAAGATGAAGGAGATCAGCTACATCCACTCCGAGGCGTACGCGGCGGGCGAGCTGAAGCACGGGACCATAAGTCTCATCGAGGACGGGACGCTCGTGATCGGCGTCCTCACGCAGTCGGAGCTCTACGAGAAGACGCTCTCGAACTTAGTCGAGGTGAAGAGCCGCGGCGCGTATCTCATGGGGCTCACGATGTCCGGAAACTTTGACATCGAGGACACGGTGAACTTTGCGGTGTTCGTGCCGAAGACAGACGAGCACTTCGCGAATTCTCTCGCCGTGATTCCGCTGCAGCTGCTGGGGTATTACATCGCGGTCTCGAAGGGGCTGGACGTCGACAAGCCGAGAAACCTGGCGAAGTCCGTCACTGTGGAGTGAGACACGGCGCCGCGCTGCCGGAGAGACAGCGCGGATTTTCAGAAGGAGAATCTCATGGGAAAGGTCTTTTTATTCGGATCCGATGTGGACACGGACCAGATCATCGCATCGCAGTATCTTCTGTACCCGAATATCGGGGAGATGGCGCCGCACGCGTTCGAGTCGCTGGATGACACGTTCGCGGAGCGCGTAAGGCCTGGCGACTACGTGGTCGCGAAGGAGAACTTCGGCTGCGGCTCGTCAAGGGAGCAGGCGCCGAGCGTCCTGAAGAAGCTCGGCGTGAAGGCAGTTCTCGCCGATTCCTTCGCGCGGATCTTCTATCGCAACGCGATCAATATCGGGCTTCCGGTCATCATCTGCCGCGGCCTCTCGGAGCACGTGAAGGCAGGGGAGGAGATGGAACTCGATATGGATGCGGGCGTGGTGCGCGCAGGCGGGGAGACGTACCGCTGCACGAAGCTCCCGGCGAACATGAAGGCGATTCTGGATCAGGGCGGCCTCATCGCCTCTCTCGACAAGGAGGAATAAGAAACATGGGAATGACCATGGCGGAGAAGATCATCGCGTCTGCTGCGGGGAAGGAAGAGGTCCGCGCGGGCGATATCGAGACGGTCGAGCTGGACCGCCTGATGTCCAATGACGGAACGACGCATCTGACAATCGACATGTACAATGGCCTGAAGCATCCGCGGATCGCGGACGTGAAGAAGCTCGTCTGGATTGTGGATCACAACGTTCCCTGCGACTCGGTGAAGACGGCGGCGTCCCAGAAGAAGATGCGCGATTTTGCGAAGGCACACGGGATCGCCTTTCATGAGGGAGAGGGGATCTGCCACCAGATCATGATGGAGAAGTACGTGCGGCCGGGAGAGCTCATTTTCGGCGCGGACAGCCACACATGCATGTACGGCGCGCTCGGCGCGTTCGGCACCGGGGTCGGATGTACGGATTACCTCTACGCGATGGTGACCGGCCACTCCTGGGTGCTGGTCCCGGAGACGCTCCGCTTCAATCTCCGCGGAAAACTGAGGGAGGGCGTCACCGCGCGGGATTTCATCCTCACGGTCATCGGGAAAATCCGCGCGAACGGCGCGAACTACTGCTCGATGGAGTTCGGCGGGGAGGGCCTCGGGGGGCTTACGATTTCCGACCGCGCCTCGATCTGCAACCTCTGCGTTGAAGCGGGCGCAAAGACCGGCCTCTGCGAGGT
The DNA here is from genome assembly GCA_902766175.1 of uncultured Lachnospiraceae bacterium. GTDB lineage: Bacteria > Bacillota > Clostridia > Lachnospirales > Lachnospiraceae > Moryella. The sequence goes on along the minus strand of CACXCJ010000130.1, from coordinate 4,669 downwards.
GGACGAGAGGACGCTTCTGTATCTTCGTGAGCGCGGGAGAGAACCAAAGCACGTGTTTTCGCCGGATCCGGACGCAAAATACAGGGAGGTGTACGACATCGACCTCTCGGAGATCCGTCCGGTCGTCGCAAAGCCGCATTTTGTGGACAACGTGGTCCCGGCGGAGCAGTGTTCCGGCACGCACATCGATGAAGCGTTCCTCGGCTCCTGCAACAGCGGACGGATCGAGGATCTCCGGAGGGCTGCGGAGATTGTCCGCGGAAGGCATGTCGCACCGTGGGTCCGCTTCCTCGTGGTCCCGGCGAGCCGGGAGGTCTATCTCCAGGCACTGGAGGAGGGCATTCTTTCAGACTTCATGACGGCGGGTGCCATGGTCATGACGCCGAACTGCTCGGTCTGCTGGGGGTCCTGCCAGGGCGTGATCGGCGCCGGGGAGACACTCATCAGCACAGGCACGAGAAACTTCAAGGGGCGCGCCGGCCACCGCGATTCGTTTGTCTACCTCGCGAGCTGCGAGACGGTGACGGCATCCGCGCTGAAGGGAGAGATCTGCACGGCGGATGCGCTGTGAGGAGAGACGGCCCGAAGGGGCGGGTGTCTCAGGACAGGGAGAACAGAGATGCGGGAATATAAGGGAAAAATCTGGCTGCTCGGGGACGATATCGACACCGACATCATCCTTCCGACCGAATACCTCGCGTTTCAGACGATTGAGGAGATGAAGCCGTACGCGTTTTCGCCGCTCCGGCCGGAGCTCGCCGGAAAAATTCAGCCGGGCGACATCCTTGCGGCTGGCTGGAACTTCGGCTGCGGCTCCTCGAGAGAGCAGGCGCCGGAGGTTGTGAAGGCGCTCGGCGTCCGCGTCATCATCGCGAAGAGCTATGCGCGGATTTTTTACCGGAATGCGGTGAATAACGGCCTTCTTCTGATCGAGCAGAAGGAGTTTGCAGATCAGGTGCAGGAGGGGGACGAGGCGGTGGTCTCGGAGGACGGCGTGATCTTATGCGCCGGGAAGAAATTTCCCTTCCAGCCGCTTCCGAAGCGGCTCATGGACATCATCGAGGCCGGCGGGCTTGTGCCGGCGATGCGGAAAATCAACGGTCTTTCGGAATGAGGGGAAGCCATGGGACAGACAATCATTGAAAAAATTCTCTCACACAGCGCGGGGCGCCCGGTGAAGCCCGGAGAGATCGTCATTGTCCGCGCGGACAGGCTGATGTGCGACGACATCATGATGCCGTTCATCGTCTCCAAGTTCCGTGAGATGGGCTTTCAGAAGGTCCGGAACCCGGAGCGCGTGGTCGTGATCTGCGACCACCTCATGCCGTCGAGCCAGGTGGACGATGTGCGCGCGTACCACACGAGCGAGGACTTCGCGAGAGAGCAGGGGATCGCGAACCTGCACCGCACGGACGGAATCTGCCACCAGCTCATGGTGGAGGCGGGGCACGTGAAGCCCGGCCACATCGTGTTCGGGACGGACAGCCATACGACGACCTACGGGGCGGTCGGCGCCTTCTCGACCGGGATCGGCTACACGGAGATGGCGGCGCTCCTCGGAACCGGGGAGCTCTGGGTGCGGGTGCCGTCCGCGGTCAGAATCGAGATCAGCGGGAAGCTCCCGGACAATGTGATGTCAAAGGACGTGATCCTGAGAATCATCGGGGACCTCACGGCGTCCGGCGCATCGTATAAGTCGCTCGAATTCACGGGGGACACGGTGGAGCAGATGAGCGTCGCCTCCCGGATGACCATGGCAAACATGGCGGTGGAGGCGGGCGCAAAGTGCGGGCTCTTTGCCCCGGATGAGAAGACCGCCGCGGCCTGCGGCATCGCCCTCGATTCATACCAGAAGAGCCTCACGCCGGACAAGGATGCGGTGTATGAGCGCGTCCTCTGCTACCGCGCGGAGGACTTTGTTCCGGTCATGGCGGTTCCCTCGAACGTGGACCATGTGAGGCCGGTCTCGGAGCTCGCCGGGAAGCCGATCGACGCTGTGTTCCTCGGCTCCTGCACGAACGGGCGGCTCGAGGACCTCATGGCGGCGGCGGAAGTTCTAAAGGGAAGGCATGTGGCGCCGTATCTCCGGTTCATCGTGACGCCGGCGTCGAGGAAGGTCTGGCTCAAGGCGGCGGAAAACGGGACTCTCGAAATCCTGGAGAAGGCCGGCGCCATGATTACGACGCCCTCCTGCGGTCTCTGCTGCGGGCGGACCGGCGGCATCCTGACGGACGGGGAGCGGATCGTCGCGACGAATAACCGGAACTTCCTCGGACGGATGGGGACCTCGAAGGTGGAGATCTACCTCGCGTCCCCGCGGACTGCCGCGGCGTGCGCCGCCGCGGGGAAAATCACGGAGGCGTGAGCAGCATGGAGATTCCGATCAGCGGGGACGTGTTCCGGAGGGCGCTGCAGATCAGCGCGGACCTCTGGAACCACCCGGAAGTGAGCGGGGAGGAGCGCCATGCGTCATCGCTCCTTCTCTTTAACGCAGCTGCCTTCGGCTTTCGCACGGCGGCCGAGCTGGACGGCATTCCGAATGCCTTTCTCGCGGCCTGGGACACCGAGGGAGAAGAGGAGCAGCTTCAGATTGCGGGGACTGCCGGAGAAGCGGCGGCAGGAAACGCGCCGGAGGAAGCTGCCGGGGCAGAAGGAGAGGGCGGAGCTGCACTCCGGACGGCTTCTGCGGGAAGGATTCCGACTGTCGCCTTTCTCGCCGAATACGACGCGCTTCCCGGCTACGGCAGCCTGAGCCCCGACGGGAGCGGCAGCGCGCACGCCTGCGGGCACAACTGGATCGCTGCGGCGGCATTTGCCGCGGCCGTCTCTCTGAAAAAGGCCGCCGAGAAAAGGAAGGCGGAGGATCCCTCCTTCCGCGCGCGGATTCTTCTCCTCGGAACGCCTGCGGAGGAGACCTGGGGCGCAAAGATCAAGATGGCGGAGGACCGCGTCTTCTCCTCGCTCGGGATCGACGCCGCGTTTGAGTGCCACCTGAGCGGCCGCCCGGGGACCTGCTTCGAGAACCGGATGCTTGCGCAAGCGGAGATTGTGTATACGTTTCACGGGAAGGCGAGCCACGCGGCCGCGCACCCGGAGGACGGCATCAACGCGCTGGACGCGGTGAATCTCGCCTTTCAGGGAATCGCCTGCCTGAGGCAGCAGGTTCTTCCGGACACGAAGCTGCACGGAATCATCACGGAGGGCGGAACCGCCTGCAACGTGATCCCGGACCGCACGGTCATGGATTACTACGTCCGCTCCGGGAAAAAGGACTATCTCGAGAATGTGGTGGAGCGCGTGAATAACTGCGCCCGCGGAGCTGCCCTGATGACGGGCTGCACCGTCGAGATCCGGCGGAACGCGTTCACCTTCTATGACATCCGGAACAATGCCTCCCTCATCCGCCGGGCGCTTGAGAAGCTCCCGGGGGCCGCGGAGAGAGCCGCGCAGTCGGAGGGCTTGCGCGCGGAGGAGCGGGAGGATCTCACGGCCGATGCGGGAAGAATACGGCAGGACTCCGTGTTCGGGGCAGTGTCCGGCGACATCGGAAACGTCTCCTACGATGTCCCGGCTTTCTACGGGGTGTTCAGCACCGCGCCGGTGAGCTGCGGGGCGGATGTGCACGACCGGGAGTACGTGGCGGTGACGGATTCCGCCTACGCGCACGCGCTTCTTGCGGAGGCCGCGTCCGTCATGGCGGAGACGGCGTGGGATGTGCTGACCGACCGTGCATTCCGGGAGAGCGTCCGCCGGGACTTTGAGAGGGGAATTCTGACAGAATGAGCTGGCTTAAAAACATTGTGTTTGACATGGGAGATGTGCTTCTCGAGTACCGATGGGCAGAGGCACTGACAGACATCGGCGAGACAAAGGAGGAGGCAGCGCGGATCGCGCGGGAGATCGTGAACTCGCGGCTCTGGCCGCTCATGGATCTGGGAATCCTGAGCTTAAGGGAGAATGCGGAGAAGCTCTCGGTTCTCTACCCGGAGGACCGGGAGCAGATCCACTGGTTTTTCTCCCATCCGGAGCGTCTCTGCGTGACACGTCCCGAGGTGTGGGAGAAGGTCTACCGCCTGAAGGAGCAGGGATATAAGATCTATGTGCTGTCCAATTACTGCAGCGAGCTCTGGAGGGTGCACGTCGAGCCGCAGCCCTTTTACGATAAGCTCGACGGCTTTCTGGTCTCCTGTGAGGTACACCGCCTGAAGCCGGATGAGGCGATTTACAGAAGCCTTCTGGAGCGCTTCCGTCTCGATCCGGCGGCGTGCTGCTTCCTGGATGACCGGGAGGAAAATGTCCGGGGCGGCATGAAGCTCGGCATCGCAGGGGTTCACGTGATAAGCCGGACGTTTCTGAACGACACGCTGGAAAAGCTGCTTCAGGACGGGCCGGAGACGCTGCCGCTCCTTCAGTAACCGGAATATGCAGGATCGGATATGCAGGAACCACGGCTGCTTCCCACAGGAAACGGAGGCAGCGGCAGCTTTTTTACCAGCAGGGCAGGCAGCAGAAGCTTTTTACCAGCAGCGCAGGGCAGGCCGGAAAGCCTCTGTCCGCAGTGGAAAGAGAAAGGAAAAAATCATCATGGAGATCGGAATCAAGGGACACAGGGAACTCATGGTAACGGAGGATCTTCTCGCGTGCAGAATCGGAAGCGGGTCGGTGAAGG
>CACXCJ010000129.1 GCA_902766175.1 uncultured Lachnospiraceae bacterium | reverse complement strand
TTTATTGTGTTTGAGATGCCCGGATCGCGGGCTCAGGTGCAGGTAACGGGTCGTCCACTATTATATCAGAATTACTGAACATTGTGATCAGTTTTGAAATTTTGTCAATATATTCCCGCAGTTCTGCGCGGCGGTCTTCCGCCGCACTTTCTGCTGCGCTCTGTGCGAGACGTCTTTCGATTCTCTCAGTCTTCTCCCGCTCGCGGAGCAGAAAGGAAAGAAGCACAGGATCCCGGCTCAGGAGCATAAGAGGACCAAAGCGAAGGGCGGAATCCATGGAAAACCCCGCCCTCCCGGCTTCCTGATACGGCATTGCAGCGTCTCCTGGAACCGCCTTCATTATGAGATAGAACTTCCGATCCTCACAGACCAGCTCCTCCCGGGTGATCCGGAGATCAGTCTCCAGGAGAAACCTCCGGAATTCCTCCCACTCCGTGTGCGGGGAAAAGATCCACTCCCGCACCGTGCCGAAAAAGGTTGTTCTGCGAAGTGCGCGGTCTCTCTGAAACGCATCCTTCAGAATCCGGATCATCAGTTCCCCGCCCATGCCGGCAATGAGAACGGATTCCGCCTCTCCCGGCTGCATCGCAGAGAGGCCGTCCGACAGACGAAGCTCCACTCTCCCCTGCACGCCGAATTCCGAGAGGTGCTCCTCTGCGCGCTTCAGCGGTCCCTCGCGGAGATCCAGCGCGTAGGCAGAGGGAATTCTGCCCGCCTTGATCAGTGCGATCGGGACGAACGCGTGATCCGTTCCGACGTCTGCGAGGCGGAGGTCGTTTCCCGCGAACTCTGCGATCTTCCTAAGGCGCGGTGAGAGCCGGGGTGCCTCCGATCTGCCTTCAGTCATGTCTCCTCTCCCAGAAATTTCTCGTTCTTTCCTGCTTTCCACTCATCAGTCGAGGTAATCCTTCAGCTGCTTGGAATTGCTCGGGTGACGCAGGCGCCGGAGCGCCTTCGCCTCAATCTGGCGGATCCGCTCGCGCGTCACATTGAATTCCTTTCCGACCTCCTCCAGTGTCCTCGGCTTCCCGTCATCCAGACCGAAGCGGAGCCGGAGCACCTTCTGCTCCCGGTCCGAGAGCTTATTGATGACGCTCATCAGCTGATCGTGGAGCAGCGTCTCTGCGGCGGCATCCACCGGGACCTGGCTGTTGTCATCCTGAATGAAATCCCCCAGATGCGAGTCCTCCTCCTCACCGACCGGCGTCTCAAAGGAAACCGGCTCCTGGGAAATCTGCATGATATCTCGCACCTTGGAAACCGGGGTATTCATACGCTCTGCCAGCTCCTCCGCAGTTGGCTCCCGCCCGAGATCCTGCACCATCTGCCGCTGGGTCCGCACCATCCGGTTGATTGTCTCAACCATGTGGACCGGAATGCGGATGGTCCGCGCCTGATCCGCGATTGCGCGCGTGATGGACTGCCTGATCCACCAGGTCGCATAGGTCGAGAACTTGAAGCCCTTGGTGTAATCGAACTTATCCACCGCCTTCAGAAGCCCCAGGTTTCCCTCCTGAATCAGGTCGAGAAACTGCATGCCGCGCCCGACGTAGCGCTTTGCGATACTCACCACGAGGCGGAGATTTGCCTCCGCGAGCTTCTTTTTCGCGGCGGTCTTCTCCTCCTCGCTTCCGTTCGTGATCTTCTGTGCGAGCTCCTGCTCCTCCTTCGCGGAGAGAAGCGGAATTTTGCCGATCTCCTTCAGGTACATCCGCACCGGGTCGTCGATGCTGACCCCCTCCGGAACGGAGAGCGTGTCCATCTCCTCCTCCGCTTCCTCTTCCTCCTCGGCGTCCTCATCCCCGAAATCCGGCATGTCCTGGTCGGAGTCGTCCGTGTTCAGAATATCTATTTTCCGGCTGTCAAGATAATCGTAGATGCGGTCCATCAGCTCCGGGGTCAGATCGTATCCGCGGAATGCCTTCATTACCTCCTCGCTGCTGAGAACGTTTTTGTTCTCCGCGGCAGTCTCGCAGAGCGCCTTTAACTTCTTCTCAAATTCCTGTTCCTCGAATTTCTGCCCGCTCGTTTTCTTTTCCGACATGATTTACCCCTTGAACTCGATTTTTAAGTTTCTGAGTGCGGCCTTCTCCTCGAAAATCTTCTGCAGAACCCCGACATCTGCCGCTGCCTCCGCCTCACGGTTCAGGTGCTCAAGCTTGATGCGTCTGATGCAGTCGGCAGCGGCTTTCTTCTGCTCCTCGGGATCTGTCCCGCTTAAAAATCCCGTCTCAAAGACCGCGGCCGCCTTCTTCTGCTTCTCCTCATCCTCTGCGTATCGGGAGAGAAGTGCTCCCGCGGTGATTCCACCCGCCTGGATCCCTCTGTACAGGGTCTCCGCGATCTCCCGGCAGAGAGGGTCCGTGAACTCCTCCGGACTCAGATATCTCTCAATGTCCGGGAGAAGGTCCGGGTGCTCCGCGAGAAACGACAGAATCAGGCACTCGCTTTTCTTTGCGGGATTCGGAATCTCTGCCCCGGCCCGCACGGGCGCCGTCCTGCCCGATGCCGGAGAGCGGGGCACGTCGAACCTTCTCCAGCTTCCGGCAGCGAATCCGCGCGAAGAAAGCGTGGTTCTTCCGTTCGGAAGAATCTTCGGGACCGCGTAGCGCGCTCTCTCCTCCTCCGGGCGCTCCGCCGCCTTCCGCGCACCGATCTCATTCACAAGCTCGCGGAGCTCCCTCTCCGGAATGCCGTGCTCCCGCGCCACCGCCTGGACATAGTTGTCCCGCTCGAGAGGCTCGGAGAATTCCGTGAGCTTTTCCGCGGCCTCCCGGTAAAAGGCGGTTTTCTCCGCAGGATCCTCCAGACTGTGCTGTCCGGCGATCTGGTCGATCTCCCAGAGAAACGCATTCTTTGCCTCATCGATTCTCTTCTGGTACCCCTCGGCTCCGTAGGCGCGGATGAACTCATCCGGGTCCTTTTTCGGCTTCATCGTGAGAACGCGCGCATCAATTCCGACTTCCCTCAAGAGCGGAATTGCGCGCTTCGCCGCGTTGATCCCTGCGCCGTCCGAGTCGTAGGTCAGCACGACGTGCCTCACATAGCGCTTCAGGATCAGGCAGTGCCGGGAGGTGAGCGCCGTGCCGAGAGAGGCAACTGCATTGGTGAAGCCCGCGAGCTGGAGCGTGATCACATCCATATACCCCTCGCAGAGAAGAAAGAAGTCCTTCCGGGAGTTCTTCGCAAAATTCAGCCCGTAGAGGTTCCGGCTCTTGTCGAAGAGCCTCGTCTCCGGGGAATTCAGGTACTTTGGCTCTCCGTCGCCCAGAACGCGCCCGCCGAAGCCGATCACCCGGCTGTTCACATCCAGGATCGGGAACATCGCCCGGTTCCAGAACTTGTCCCGCGCCCCCTTCTCCTCGATCGTGATAAGCCCGCTCTCCTTCAGCGCAGAATCCTGATACCCGCGCTCCTTAAGGAAGCGGTAGAGCTCGCCGGGACGCCTGCTCGAGTAGCCGAGTCCGAAGTGACGGATCGCGCTGTCATCCAGACCGCGCTTTCTGAGGTAGGAAAGCGCCGCAGCGCCCTCTCTGGTATAGAGCAGATGATAGAAATGCGTCGCCGCGGCCTTGTTGATTTCCAGAAGCGTCCCCTTCAGGTCGTGCTCCCTTTTCTCCTCCGCGGAATACTCCTGGTCCGGAAGAGACATGCCCGCGCGGCTTGCGAGAAACCGAACCGCCTCCGGAAAGGAGAGATTTTCATACTGCATGATAAACGAAATCACATTTCCGCCGGCGCCGCAGCCGAAGCAGTAAAAGATCTGCTTTGAGGGGGAGACGGAAAAGGACCCGGTCTTCTCGTTGTGAAACGGGCAGAGCCCGAAGTAGTTTGCCCCCTTTTTCTTCAGGCTCACATAGGAGGAGATGACATCGACGATATCATTCCGCGCCCGCACTTCTTCTATGACGTCATCGGAATAATACATGCGCTGCCCTCCTTTCCTGCGAAACTGCACACCCCTCTGCACAGAATCGGAAGCCTGCCCTGCACCGGGCCTCTGCTGACGCTCCGGGATTTCCTGAATGTTCCATCACATCTTCGTCCAGGATTTCGGGACAAACAGGTCCTCAAAGGTCCGGATCGCGTACTGATCACTCATTCCCGCGATGTAATCGCAGACCGTGCGCTCCAGAGACTGGCCGCACTCGTTCATGAAATACTGGTACTCCTCCGGCATTTCCCGCGGGTGGCTGAGAAAGTACTCGTAGAGCAGGCGGATCATCTCCTCCGCCTTCCCCTCCTCCTCCTTCGGCGCGCTGTTGAGGTAGACGTTCTCGAAGAGCCAGGTTCTCAGGCTCATCATCGTCTCGAACATGCCCTCTGACATGCGGATGTCCGGGATGCCGATGCTGTTGAAGATGACATCCCGGATCAGGGTGTTGAGCCGGCTCCGGACGCTGTTTCCGAGCCGCTCGGTGTACTCCCCGGGAATGTCCTCCTCGGCGAAGATGCCGGCGCGGATCGAGTCATCGATGTCGTGGTTGATGTAGGCGATCTTGTCCGAGATGCGGACCACCTTTCCCTCCATGGTGGAAGGCATGGAGTGGGTCCCGTGATTTCGGATTCCGTCGCGCACTTCCTTCGTGAGATTCAGGCCCTTTCCGTTCTTTTCGAGAAATTCCACCGTCCGGACGCTCTGGATGCTGTGCTTGAAGCCCTGCGGGCAGATGCGGTTCAGGACCCGCTCCCCCGCATGGCCGAACGGCGTGTGGCCCAGATCATGCCCGAGCGCGATCGCCTCCGTGAGATCCTCGTTCAGGCGGAGGGATTTCGCGATGGTCCTGGAGATCTGGGAGACCTCGAGCGTGTGTGTGAGACGCGTCCGGTAGTGATCGCCCTCCGGTGCCAGGAACACCTGTGTCTTATGCTTCAGCCTCCGGAAGGACTTGCTGTGCAGAATCCGGTCCCGGTCCCGCTGGTAGACCGGCCTCAGGTCATCCTGCGGCTCTTCGCGGTCCCGGCCGGCGGAATTCATGCTGAGTGACGCGTACGGGGACAGAAAGCTTCGCTCCGCATTTTCCAGTTCCTCACGAATCGTCATGAAGACCTGCCTTTCTGAACCGGTTTCCGGAACAGGAGCCGGCTCGAATCAGAAACCAGTGTACCATACCGGCGCAAATTTTCCTATCTCAGTTGTTTCTCCTCCTGAACAAAACAGTGCGTTCGGAAGACAGCACCTGCAGATTTCATCTCAGCAGACTCCCGTGACTCAGCGGACTCCCGTGAGCTTCCGGAGCGCTTCCTCCATCTCCGCGGTCTCTTTTCTCGGCTGGAGCCTGTGAAGGTCATGGAGACACCTTCTCAGATGCTCGATGGGGTCCGCGGGCCAGAAGGTGCGGAGTTTTTCCGCCGCATCGCCCCTCTGGTCCAGAAGCTCCCGGATTTTCCAGCACTGGTACAGCGTGATGCCGTGCCACCACGGAGAGCCGATCTGTCTGCTCACCTGAAAGGCCTCCCGCAGATAGTCCGCCGCTCCGGCATAGTCTCCCTTTTCCGCCGCCTCATAAGCGAGATAGCTCAGGGCTATAGGTCTCTGACTGTACAGATGGTCGGTGCGGTAGGCCGAAAGCGCCTGGTGAAAGAGATTCCATGCCCTCTCCTGCTCTCCCTTCTCGCAGGCCGCTGCGCCGTAATTCGTATAGAACACGGCGATTCCGGAGTAGTACCCGCGGCTCCGGCTGTACAGGATCGCCTGATCATATGCGCGGAAGGCCTCCTCGAAGCGGCCGTTCAGCCTGTGGACCTCCGCGATGTAATTCCAGGTCCCCGCGACATTGATCGCGTAGCGGTCCCCGTTTTCAGACGAGATGGCGCAGAAGATCCTGAGGGAGTGCTCGAGAGCGGACATCGCATCCTCATACAGGCCCTGCATGGTGAAAAGCAGTCCCTGCATCCGCAGATAGATCGCATAGTCCTCCGTCATCTCCCGCCCGGAAAGCAGTTTCATCCCGGCTTTCAGGTGGAGCTCCATCACTCTGGGGTCCCAGATCTGAACGCCGTAAAAGATATACTGGAGGTGCGCCCTGACAAGGAGCTTCTGATTCCCGGTTTTTCCGCACAGCCGCACCAGACGATCCAGTGCATTCAGGCCATCCGGATAGAGCCCCTCATAAATATCGTAGCAGCTCTTTGCGTGGAGAAGAATACATTCCAGCGGATCGAGCTTTCCGGAGTCTGTCCCCGCCTCGCGGAGAGAGGTGAGCGTCTGCTCCATCCGGCGGAAATAATCCGGGACGTTCTGCACCTCCTCCTCCCCGGAATCCTCCGGGAGAATCGGAAAGACCGCGTAATTTTTCTCCGCGTACTGATGGATGGAGAGCACACGGTACTGAAATTCCTTCAGGCGGTCCCCGCCTCTCTCAAAATAGTGGATCAGCCGGTCGCAGTGCTGCCGTCTGTTTTCCGGATTCTCTTCCAGGTAGCGCGCCACCCTGAGGTTCAGGGCCCTGCGGACGGAAGAAGGCTGAAGCTTCATGAGAACCGACTGAATCTGCCTGTGCTCCAGTGCATAACAGATCTCTCCGTCCCGCTCCTCCTCGGTGATGAGCATCCGCATCTTCAGCTGGCTGCAGATGGAAATCAGCGCGACCGCATCCATAGTCAGAATGGAGGACAGCGCGTCCAGCGGCGCACAGTCCGTAAAGACGGAAATAAGGTCCAGCACCTGACGCTCTTCCGGCGTGAGGCGGGAGAGCCGGTCCATGAGGATACTCTCCAGGCCGCTCGGAATCACGGAAGGATCCGGGTTCTCCTGCAGAAAGTTCATCAGCTGCACCAGAAGAAGGGCATTGCCTCCGGTGCTCTGATAGATCTGCTCCATGGCCCTGCCGCCATAATTCTGTGACGCGGACTCCCGCACGAACTGTTCCGTCTCCTCCCGGCTGAAGCAGTGGAGAGAACAGCACTCCATGACCCCGTCCCTGCGGGCGCTGTCGATCAGATCCCTCATGTGCTCCGGGACTCTGTCGCGCGCGGTACAGATCACCGTCATATCCGTCCCGCGGATCCGCCTGAGAAAGGCCCCCAGCATCGCGGCGCTGTGCTGGTCCATCCAGTGAATATCCTCAAAAATCAGAAGGACCGGATACCGCTTCGCCACACTCATGAGAAGCAGCATTGCGCTCTCCTCCGCGACAGCGTAATTCTGGTGCATGGGCGGATCCAGCTCCGCGGCGTACTCCCGCTTTTCTTCTCCTGCGGACAGGCAGGGAAAAAGACCGGATGCCACCCTCTGATACCTTTCCGGCAGCGCGATCCCCCTGTTCTCCGTCTCTGCTGCGAGCGACATCATGATCGTATGCCAGGGCGAGAGAGAAACCGCGCTCTCCGACTGGTAGCAGTTCCCTCGGCACACAATCCAGTCAGAAAAGTCATAGTGATCCAGCAGGTGATCCACGAGGTACGTTTTACCGACCCCCGCCTCTCCCTGAACCAGCACGCAGGGCGCCCGCCCTCCTCCGGCCGAGGTGTTGCAGAGAAACAGAAGGCTTCGGAGCGCTGCGTCCTTTCCGCCGAGAAGAAGGTACGGTTTCGGGTCCGCGGAGGCGTTCCAGGCGCGCACGGCCTGATAATATCTTGCGGAGGTCTCCTTCAGCGGGGAGATGCCCATCTCCCTGGTGAGATTCCGGCAGAGTTCCTGATAGACCTCAGCGGCCTTCCGGAATTTTTTCTGGGCGCTGTACACCTCGATCAGAATGACGACGACGCTCTCCTCCAGAGGATCCCGCTGAAGATAGCGCACGCCGAGCTGCTCCGCTCTCGGATAATCTCCCCTCTGAAAGGCGGCCCTCGTCTCCGCAAGAAGTTCCTTCAGATAGCGGAAGTTCAGAATATTCCGCTCCTCGGTCATCCAGTCCTCGAACTGCGAGGAGGAGACCTCAAAGCCCTCCAGAAATTCTCCCTGGCAGACCGACAGGTCTCCCCTCTCAAGGAACTCCAGGACATCGCAGTGAAGCTTCAGGGCAGGATTCAGTTCCAGGATGGCAGAATGGCCTGTCGTGAAGATGTCCAGCTTCAGCTCTTTCCGGATGTAATACACCGCGTGCCGCAGATTTTTGAGCGCTGTAGCCTGGTCCGCCTCATCCCACAGAAGACCTGCCAGCTCACTCCGCGTCTCCCGCTTCTGAATCACCATGTAGTAGAGAAGTGCATCCACCTTCCGGTACGGAAAAGCGGCGGGACGCCCGTCCACTGAAATCTGCGGTGTTCCAAACATTTTGATATTCAGTTCTGCCATGGAATTCCCTTCGTGCGCACATACCGAACGCTTCCAGGCCCGCCGGAAAGCTGTCCGCACAGATCCGCTCCGCCTGGTGCGTCGGAATGCACAGAACCAGAGCCGGGCTGTGAAAGCCCCGCTCTGGCCATATCAGCGCGGCCTGAAACATTCAGGCCGCAATTCTCTTTTCTGTCTGCGGCCGGAGTGCGGCCGCAGATAAAACGCAGCAGATCAATAGCCGATAAAGCCGGCAATCACCAGCAGCACAGCGGCAGCGGCGTAGCCGATTCCCTGAAACGGCAGGATAAATTTAAACCATTTGTCAAAGGGAAGCCGGATGTAAGACAGGCACGCCACAAGCAGTGCGACCGTCGGAAAAGCCAGGTTGCTGATCCCGTCGCCAAACTGATATGCCAGGATGGTCATCTGCTTGCTGAGTCCGATGATATCCGCCATGGGCATCAGGATCGGCATGATCACCAGTGCCTTGCTGCTGCCGGACGGCATGAAGAAATTCAGGACGATGACAATCAGCATCATGCCGATCGCCGTGAGGACCGGCGGCAGCCCGCCGAGAAGCGACGCCAGTGCATTGACAATCGTGTAGGTGATCTGGCCGGCGTCCATGATGATCGAAAGTCCGCGGGCAATGCCGATCACCATCGCAGCGACGAACATGGAGTTTGCGCCGCTCACCATCGTATCCGCGATCTTGTCAGGGCTCATGCGGGCAATGAGGCCGCAGACAATGCCGCAGATGAGATACACCGCAGCCATGTCCTGCGTTCCCCAGTGCAGGCGGAGGCTTCCGTAAACCACGAGCGCGACCGTCGCGATAAATACCAGGAGGATCAGACGGCGCGTGAGGGTAAATTCCATGTCCTCAACATTTCCCATCATGTCGGAGTAATCCTGCCCCGCCACGAGGCTCTTGCTCGGATCCTTCTTGACCCGCTCCGCATAGCGGATCACATACCAGAGGGAAATGGCGCCAAGCACCACGAGCACGATCATGCGGTAGCCGATTCCGGAGAACATGGGCAGGCCGGCGATGTTCTGGGAGTTTCCCACGGTGTAGAGATTGGTCGGTCCTGCCGTCCAGCCGATGATGTCTCCGATCACCACGATGCAGACCGCGGTCACCACATCATATCCCAGGAGGAGACAGACCGGGATCACGATCGGAAGGAACGGAATGCAGGCCTCAAACATGGAAGGGAATGCGCCGATGCACATAAAGAAGATCATCGCACCAGCAACCACGAACTTCGTGTTCTTTTCTCCCATCTTGTGCGTAAGCGCCATCAGGGCGGAGCGGATTGCGCCGGTGGCATCGACCATACGAACGGAAGCGCCGATTGCCAGCATCATGCAGATCAGGGAGATCGTGGCCTGTACACCGCCAGGGATCGCCTTGAAGAGCGTGAAGAAGCTGACCGGTGTGGATTCCACATAGTGGAAGCTTGCCGGATCTATGGTCTTCACGCCGTTGATTTCCACCGAGTCATACTGGCTGGCCGGCAGAATCCATGTCAGGATCGTCATGATGACCAGAAGGAGAAAGATGATGACAAACGGGTGCAGGATAATCCGCTTCAGTTTGGCGCCTAAGGTTTCTTGCATAATTATGCCCTCCAGTAATTTTATGACAACAGGTTGTGCCGCGGCCGGAATCCCGCTAAAACCGGCCTCTCAGAAGGAATCTTTTACTTTTCCCTTCCGACAAGAAATGATACTATATGCATGTTGAAGAAGCGTTGAATTTATAATTTCCAGGGCGAAAAAGGGTGCCGGCGCGGAACATGAGGTCCCTGGAGTTCTGCCTGTGCTAGGCTGCGTAAGATGAGGCGCCAGGCGTTTCCTTTATTATATCTCATGTGCGCCACTTCCGCCTGTCCGCGGGCGCCTCTTTTTCAACGCTTTTTCAATGCGGAGATGATAAAAAATGAATGAAATGTAAGGGAGACTCATTTTCCTTTGAGAAACGAAGCCAGAGAGCTGTGCTTCCGGCATCGGCCGCTGGCAGAGAGGAGTAGATATGAAGCTCGTCGGAACAGAACAGCCGATCCATGACGCGCGCGGCAAGGCGACCGGCCGTCTGCGCTTTGCCTGCGATAAACAGCTGCAGGGCATGGCATGTCTCGCCATGGTCTTCAGCACGATCCCGCACGGCTACGTCACATCCATTGACACATCGGAGGCCATGAAGGTGGAGGGGGTCTACGGGATCTTCCACACCTTCAATACGCCGGATTACCGGTTCAACCATTATCGGACACAGTTCCGCGCCGCACAGAATCTGCCAGATGAGGAGAGCGTCTTTCAGCGCTATGTCCGC
Organism: uncultured Lachnospiraceae bacterium; assembly: GCA_902766175.1. Lineage (GTDB taxonomy): Bacteria > Bacillota > Clostridia > Lachnospirales > Lachnospiraceae > Moryella. Next base: position 11,902 of record CACXCJ010000129.1, on the reverse strand, counting down.
TTCATCGGCGACCGCGTCGCGGCTGTCGCCGCGAAGGACGAGATCACCGCGCGGAAGGCGGCCGCCCTTGTGAAAGTGGAATACTCTCCCCTTCCCTATGCGACGACCTTTGATGAGGCACTCGCCGGAAAGAACTGCGTGGACGGAAAATCCCCAGTCGTGGACGACTGCCGCATGGAAGTGGGCACCGCCGCGGAGGATGAGGAGGAGGGCGTCGTTGTCACAGTCCACAACGAGCTGAGCCGCCTGCATCACGCGGCTATGGAGCCTCACGCCTGCATCGCGGACTATGATCCGGACGCCGACGAACTGACGATTCAGAGCCCGAACCAGGCGGTTTTCGGCATCCGCACCGTGATCTCCGATATGATGCACATGCCGTACAACAGGGTCCGGGTCATCAAAACCACGATGGGCGGTTCGTTCGGCGGCAAGCAGGAATGGATGCTGGAGCCCGTGTGCGCTGTCGTGGCGAAGGAGCTGAAGCGCCCGGTCAAGCTCGTCTACGACAGGGCGGAGACCATGCGCTCCACCTACTGCCGCGCCGCCATGCGCGGGGATATGCGCGGCGTGTTCCGGAAGGACGGCACGCTGCTCCGGGTGGATCTGGACGTTCTTCTCGACGCGGGCGCCTATATCGGCAATTCCCTGGACTATGTCCGCGCGCCCTTCGGCAAGTTTTTCCGCTGCTACCGCGTTCCGCACGCAACGCTCCACTCCCGCGTCGTTTCCACCAACACCACGCCCTCGGGCGCGTTCCGAAGCTGGGGAGTCGCGGAGTACTACATGTTTATGGAACATCTCCTGAACAAGGCCGCGGAGCTCCTCTCCATCGATCCCGTGGAAATCCGCGTGAAAAACGTGCTTCTTCCCGGGGACATCGACATCAAGATGAAGCTTCCCGTGGAGAATACCCGCACAAGAGAGTGCCTGCTGCGCGGCGCAGAACACTTCCACTGGGTGGAAAAGCAGAAGGAGGACGAGGCGTTCAACGCCGCGAACAGACGGTTCAAGCGCGGGACCGCGGTGGCCTGTGCGGGACACACGAATACCTACTACACCCGGTTCAATGACTTTGCCGGCGTTGAGGCAAGAATGTGCGATGACGGGACCGTGCAGGCAAATGCCAGCATCCACGACCACGGATGCGGAACCGTTCAGGCCTTCAAGATGATTCTCTCCGAGGAGCTGGAGCTCCCCACGGACCTGATCCGCCTCGAGGAAGCGGACACAGCACACACTCCCTACGACTACGGCTGTTTTTCGAGCCGGAGCGTCTTTGTGCTGGGCCGCGCCGTTCAGGAGTGCGGAAAGAATCTCCGCAGGGCCATTATCGCCTCTGCCGCGGAGATGCTGCACGTCCCCGGAGAGCAGCTTTATCTCAAGGAAGGCACAGTCCGCCGCCGGGGGCATGAGGAGACCTCTCTCACCTACGCGGAGGTCTCTCAGTGGACCATTTTAAATCTCCGCAGGGAGCTCTTCGCTGATGCGCGCTATCACAACTCGACGAACCCCGTGGTCACAGGCACGTATTTTGCACAGGTCGAGGTGGACACCTGGACCGGGCTCACAAGGGTCATCGACTATCTGGCGCTCCACGATGTGGGACAGGCGATCAACCCCGCCATGTGCATCGGCCAGATTCAGGGCGCTGTCCAGATGGGCTGCGGCGCGGCGCTGACGGAACAGTTCACCTTCAGCCCGGATGGCCGGAGCTTGACAAGCCTGTCAAAGTACCATCTCCTGAACGCGCCGGACCTGCCGGACATCAAGGTGGAGCTCGTTCAGGACGGTCCTTCCCAGGAGGGCCCCTTCGGTGCGAAGTCGGTCGGCGAAATCGCCATGGCTCCGGTCGCTGCCGCCGTCTCCGGTGCGGTGAACAAAGCGCTGGGATCCGACCTTCAGGTGATTCCCATGGACCCGGATCGTATCCTTGAAATGCTTTCGAAGAGGGAGGAAAAGTGAGATGACCCTGCATTTCTTTGTCAATGACCAGGCTGTGACCATGGAGACTGCGCCGGAGCGGCGTCTGCTCGATATTCTCAGGGAGGATCTGGAGCTCACCGGCACAAAGGAAGGCTGCTCCGAGGGAGAGTGCGGCGCCTGCACCGTCCTCATGGACGGGGAGGCGGTTCACGCCTGTCTGACGCTCGCAGCTCAGCTTCAGGGCCGTCACATCACCACCATTGAGGGACTTGAAAAAAACGGGGAGCTGGACATCCTGCAGAACGCTTTCATTCAGGAGATTGCCATTCAGTGCGGGTTCTGCACCGCCGGCATGATTATGTCCGCGAAGGCGCTCCTTCTGAAGAATCCCGATCCGACCCCTGAGGAAATCCGCACTGCCCTGTCCGGCAACCTCTGCCGGTGCTCAGGATACGTACAGATAGTGAAGGCAGTGAGCCGCGCGGCCCGCGAGATGGGAGGAAGAAAATGAGCAGCTGTTATATTCCGAAGACACTCGGGGAACTTGGAGAGGCGCTGAAGCATCTCACCTCTTCCAGCCTGATTCTGGCCGGAGGCACGGATCTGGTTCTCCACATGCGCCAGAGACATCTTGAACCGGATCTCCTGCTCTCTCTCACCGACGTACCCGCGCTTCGGGAGATTCAAGTGACGCCGGAGCAGGTTTCCATCGGCGCCATGGCCACTATGTCCGAAATTGTCACATCCCTGGACGGTATCGAGGATCTCCAGGCGCTCGCCGACGCAGCTGCAGGGGTCGGCTCGCCGCAGATCCGGAACAAGGGAACCATAGGCGGAAACGCGGCAAATGCCTCCGCGGCTGCGGATCTCCCGCCCGTGCTCTGGCTTCTCGGCGCCGAGGCGGAGATCATGGGCCCCGGCGGGACATGCCGGACCATTTCCATCCGGGATCTCCCGGATGGAAATCAGGGAAATACGCTCGCCGAAAATGAGGTGATCCTCCGGTTCCTGATCGACCGCAGGGCTCTGAAGGGCTGGCGCTCGGTGTTCGTAAAGCTGGGGCACCGCTCCGAGGTCACCATCTCCCGCATCGGGCTCGCCATGGCCCTGAAGCAGGACGCGGATGGCACCGTGCTGGACGCGCGGGTCGTCGTTGGCGCGATCAAGCCCGTGCCCTTCCCGCTCCCCGCCGCCGAGGAACTGCTCCGCGGAAAGAAGCCGGATCCGTCGTCGGACCTTGCGATTCAGCTGGGAGAAACCTTCAAGGGCAACACGCGGCGCGTCTACAAGGAGAATGCCGCAAAGGGCGTCTTCCAGGACGCACTGCTCCGCTTTCAGTAAGCTGCTCCGCTCTCAGTAAGCTGAAACAGACACCGAAGCAGAGAAAATACATCACAATATGTCAAAAAGATCTGAATGCCCGGCCGCCATTCAGATCTTTTTTATACATAAATCATAATTTTTCTGTTATAATGACTTCGGGCAGAAAAGCGGGCGCCTGCCGGACGAGACGCGCAGCACTCTCTGGAAACAGGCTTTTGGAAAAACCCGGATTCTGACCGGCAGGCACACATTCCAACACTTACATCTCAGACGACACACAGCACTGTCTGCAAGGGAAACAGAATGACAAAAGAAGAGCTTGATTTCTGCAGGCGTCTCGCGCGGAGCATCGCGGGACAGTTTGGAAAATCGTGTGAGGTCGCGGTTTACGACCTCGAGACAGGGGATCCGGAGCACAGCATTGTCGCAATCGAAAACGGAGTCGTGAGCGGCAGGAAAATCGGCAGCGGACTCTCCGGCATGCTTCTTGAAGCTGTCAGGGAAAATCCGGACCTTCCGAATGATCCGGCCGCTTTTTTAACCCGGACAAAGGACGGGCGCGTAATCCGCTCCAGTGCGGTCTGCATCCGAAACCCGCAGGGAAAGGCAACGGGAATTCTTTCCATCAGCTTTGATGTCACCCTCCTCCTCGCACTGAGGGAGAACCTCCGGACAGTCACGGAGACGGACGCTGATTCTTCAGAGAGAAGCAGGAATCCGGACACCGTGAGCCATCTCTTTGAGGACCTGATCCGGAGATCCATCGAGCTCGTGGGGAAGCCGGTTTCCCTCATGACAAAGGAAGACAAGGTGAAGGCAGTGCGCTATCTCTATGATTCAGGTGCACTCCTCGTCTCGAAATCCGGTCCCAGAATCTGTGAGGTGTTCGGATTTTCCAAATATACCCTCTACAACTATCTGGAGGAGATCGAGCAGAAGCGCTCCTCCCCCGCCTCCGAGTAAACAGGAGAAACTCATGTCACTGGCACAGATGATGTATCAGAGGAACCAAATGGACCCGGAAAACCGGCCGAAGCAGAACCTCCCGCTCCTCCTCGCGATCATTGTGATCGCCGCGATAGTGATTCTCCTGAGCAGGCTCCCGGGCAGCACCGGACAGGTGGAGATGAATTCGCGGGCTGCTGAGCAGACGGAGACAGCAGAAGCCGGCACAGGCGCGGCGGAAGGCAGTGCAGCGCCTTCCGAATCCGCGGAGCCTGCTTCCTCCGGCAGCCTGACAGCACCCAGATAGAAATCTCCGGAGACATGGGTGTTTTTTCCTGACGACACAAGGGTCCGGTGTTCTCTTACAATTCAAGACTTCTTTGGCAGGAGCGCGGGAATATCCCCGCGCTCCTTCTGGTTTCGGTGCGCCCGACCGTGCACATTTCTTCCTGTACAATTCTTCTTTTACAGTTCTTCCTCTATCGTTCTCCTTTTCCCGCATTTTACAGGAGTGCGGCCCTGTCTTTAACAGAACGCCGGAATTTTAAGCGCAGTTTACGGATTCTTTGCATCGTTCCCGCTCTTTTGATGAAAGCCTTACAATCTCTTAAAGCGTTTTCAGCGAAAAAGAGAACTTTCATCTGTTACCATTCACCAGGTATCCGGAAGCGGATACACAGGCACAGAAAAAAGGCACAGATATCAGGAAAGAGAGGGAAAAGTATGAAAAAATTTGGAAAGTCCGCCGCCGCGGCGGTGCTGACCGGTTCCATGCTGCTCTGCGCATGCGGTTCAGGATCCTCCGCCGGCACGACGGCAGCTCCGGCATCCTCTGCCGCTTTCCAGGCAGCAGCGAGCGCTGCGGAGACGACAGCAGCCGCTGAGACGTCTGCTCCGAGCGGTGACAAGATCGAAATCGAATACTGGCACGTCAACTCGGATTCTCAGGGCGGACAGACAGTGGACGAGCTCGTGAAGAAGTTCAATGAGAGCAATGACCACATCCACGTGACTGCAAAGTATAACCAGGATATGTACAAGGGCCTCATGCAGAACCTGCAGGCGGAGGAAGCGACCGGAAACGCTCCGGCACTCTGCCAGGTCGGCTGGGCATTCCTCGACTACTTCTCCAACAACTTCCCGTATGTCGCACCGCAGGATGCGATTGACAAGTACGACTCCTCCGACAAGACGTTCCTCACGGATCACTTCCTTCCAAACGTTCTGAACCTGACCGTGAACTCGAACGGCGACACAGTCGGCATCCCGTACTCCGTGAGTGACCCGGTGCTCTACATCAACCGCGATCTCCTGAAGGAAGCAGGCCTCTCCGAGGAGGGTCCCAAGACCTGGGAGGAAGTACATGAGTTCGCAAAGACTGTCACCGAGAAGACTGGAAAATACGGCTTCTACTGCCAGACACCGGCAGATTTCTGGGCGCAGCAGGCACTCATCGAGTCGAATGGCGGAAGCATGATCCAGAAGGATGCGTCCGGAAAGACCCAGGCGGCCTTCGCCTCTCCGGAGGGAATTGAGGCGATGCAGCTTCTCCGCGACATGATTACCGAGGGCTGCGCCATGAACGTCAGCTGGGACGAGGGCTGCCAGAGCTTCATCGACGGAAGCTGCGCAATGCTCTACACCACGATCGCACGGCGCGCCTCCATTCAGAAGGGCGCGGCGTTCGATGCCGCAAGCGTCATGTCCCCGACCTTCGGAGATAAGCCGAGAAAGGTTCCGGCGGGCGGCTGCTTCCTCGCAATCACCGCACAGGACGATGAGCAGATCGCCGCGGCTTGGGAATTCGAGAAGTACCTCTACAGCATCGAATCCATGGCAGCATGGACGATCGGAACCGGCTACACTCCGCCCAGAAAGGATGTTGCGGACGCGGAAAACGGCCTGAAGTCCTTCCTCGCCGAAAATGAGATGATGAAGGCCGCGATTGATGAGAGCGCGGATGTTGTCTCCTGGACCTCCTTCCCGGGCGATGCGGGCCTTCAGTGCGAGCAGCTCCTCCTCGACATGCGCGACCAGATCCTGAGCGGCCAGCAGGATGTCGGAGATGTGATGAAGAGCACGCAGGACCAGATCAACCAGCTCCTGAATCAGTAAACAGAAGAAACAGAAACAAGAGGTAGATGCAAATGACTGACAGAGTGATTTTCAAAAAAGGCCACGCGGATCTGTCCGCGCGGTCCCTGGGCGGAGGATTTCTCGGATACCTGTTCCTTCTGCCCTCTCTCGCTGCGTTCGCGGTGTTCATGTTCTATCCGCTGATCTACACGTTTTACTTAAGCTTCTTTGACTGGAACATGATAAAGCCTGTCAAGAAATTCGTCGGGCTCCAGAACTACGTCACACTGCTGAACGATCCGAACACCTGGAAATCACTGGGAAATACGGCCGCCTACGTGGTGATTCTTCTGCTCTTAAACTGCGCGGCTCCGTACATTCTCTCCTTTGTCCTCTGCTATGTCATTCGGAAGGGAAGAAATTTTTACCGGGCGGCGTTCTTCCTTCCGAGCCTCATTTCCCTCGTCGTCGGCTCCATTCTCTATTCCTGGATCCTGAATCCGGTCTCCGGTCCGATCGCCCGTGTTCTCGGCTGGTTCGGGATCGGGACGCCGTTCTGGTCCACGACAGACGGCTGGGTGATCGTCGGGCTCTGCATCATCACGACCTGGAAGTCGTTCGGATACAACTTTATTGTTCTTATGGCCGGAATTTCCGGCATCCCGGATGAGGTGATCGAGGCGGCACGCATCGACAATGTGCCCCTCCACCGCATCTTCTGGGACATCGTGGTCCCCACAAGCTCCGCCACCGGCATCTATGTGTTCATCATCACAATCGTCCAGGGTCTTCAGTACGTATTCACCCCGATCAAGGTGCTGACCCAGGGCGGACCAAACTACGGAAGCTTCAACCTGATCTATCTCTCGTATCACGAGGCATTCACTCTGTACCGTACCGGCACCTCCTGTGCGGCGTCATTTCTCACAATGGTGCTCTTCATGATTCTCCTTCTTCTTGAGTTCCGCTTCGTGGAAAGGCGGGTGTACTATGAAAACTAATTCCAGGGGACAGATTCTCTGCCATGTGATCCTGATCCTCATGCTTCTCTGCACGTTCTATCCGATTCTGTTCGCAGTCTCGAACTCCTTCAAGACGATGCAGGATGCATTCAACTCGATCCTCTCACTGATCCCGCCGCACCCTACCCTTGAAAATTACAGGTATGTGTTCCAGAAGCTGCCCTTCGGGCGCATCACTGCAAACAGCTTCCTCATCGCCGTTTCCGTGACCTTCGCGAAGCTGTTCACCTCTCTTCTCGCAGCATATGCCTTTGTCTATTTCCGGTTCAGGGGAAAGAACACCATCTACCTGTTCATGCTGACCACGATGTTCATCCCCTTCACCGTGACCATGATCCCGAATTATCTCCTGATTTCAAAAATCGGCCTCCGGGATAATATCTGGGGCGTCGCATTTCCGCAGCTCGCGGACGTTCTCGGCATCTTCCTTCTCCGGCAGGCGATGCGCGGCATTCCGGCATCCCTCATCGAGGCAGCAAAGCTCGACAACATCAGGGATTTCAAGATCATGACGGACATCGTTCTTCCGCTGGTGAAGCCGGCGATCATCTCCACCGGCATCATCTTCTACATCAATTCCTGGAACGAGTACGTATGGCCTGTCCTGATCCTTAAGTCGACTGAGAACTACACGCTTCCCCTCGCGCTCCAGATGTTCGTGAGCTCAGAGGGCGGAACGGACTTCACCACAGCGATGGCAGTCTCCATCCTGACCATTCTCATACCGCTCGTGCTCTACCTCATCTTCCAGAGACAGATTATCAGCACCTTCGCGACCTCCGGCGTGAAGGGATAAGACAAGGGGCTCATACATGTACAATATCGCATTCAAGAAAGTAACCAAGGCATTCGGGGAGACGGTCGTCGTCAACAACATGGACTTCGAGGTGAAGGAGGGGGAGCGGATGATCCTGCTGGGCCCCTCCGGATGCGGGAAGTCCACGACTCTCCGCATCATCGCAGGGCTCGAAAGCATCACATCCGGGGATCTCTATATGAACGGCGTCCGGATGAACGACATCCCCTGCGGCAGACGCGGCGTGTCAATGGTGTTCCAGAACTACGCGATCTACCCGCACATGTCCGTAAAGGAAAATATCATCTACGGCCTGAAAGCGGCGAAGATGGACCGGACGGAAATCGGGCGCCGGCTGAAGGAGGTGCTCTCCATGCTTCAGCTCGAGCCGTACGCAGACAGAAAGCCGAGGGAGCTCTCCGGCGGGCAGCGGCAGCGCGTGGCGCTCGCCCGCGCGATTGTGCGCCGCTCGAACTACTTCCTCCTGGATGAGCCCCTCTCAAACCTCGACGCACAGTTAAGGCTCCACGCCCGGAAGGAGCTGGTGCGCATCCATGAGATCTACGGGCAGACCATGGTCTACGTCACGCATGACCAGGTGGAGGCCATGACGATCGGACAGCGGATCGCCCTCATGCACAACGGCGCACTCGCGATGCTCGACACGCCCCAGAATGTGTATGATCACCCGGCGGATGTCTTCTGCGCAAGATTCATCGGCTCCCCCGCCATGAACATTGTGCGCGTCGTCTCCGTCGGAAGCGGCATCTGCCTGGGCTCCAACTGCATCAATCTCCCGGAGAGCTGGAAGAAGGTCGTTGAAAAGCACCGCGCAAAGTTTTACTACGCCGGGATCCGGCCGGAGCACCTCAGCCTCACGGAGGAGGACGGAAGCGGCGTCATTGAGTGCGACGTGGTCTACTGCGAAAATTACGGCGGACGCTGCGGCATCTCTGTAAAGCCGCGGGGCAGCAAAGAGGAAATGATCGTCCTCTCCGACGGGCCGGAGCCGAAGCCGGGCGACGGCGTGCGCGTAAGGCTCGATTTCACACGCTTACACCTGTTCGATGCGGACAGTGAGAAGAATTTAGGCGATCCCGTCTTTTAATCCTATCCTCGCGGCGGAGGACGACGATTCGTCTGCGCCGCGGAGAAGCCTCAAGAAAGGAAGTACCGGCAATGTCAATCCTCTTAAGTTCCAACATGCTCCTCTCGGAGCGCTTCCCCGAGACCCTCGAATATGTCAGAAAGCTGGACGGCAGAATCGGCGTCGAGGTGTTTCCGACCTTCGACAACCCCGCCTTCGAGCCTGCCCTGAAAGCTTCTCTCCCCTTCCTGAAAACTCTCGAGACGAGCTTTCACGAGCCGTACTACCACACGGATCACACCGACCCGGAGGGAACCCCCCGCTATGAGGCGACCATGCGGATGGAGCGGCAGACCGCGCACTATGCGGGGCTCCTGAACAGCCGCTATGTGGTCTTCCATCACAATAACATCCGGGTTCCGGAGGATGATCCTTCGGAGGTGCGCCGCATGCAGGAGGAATCCTGCCGCAATTTCCGCAGAGTCGAGGCACTCTTCGCCGCAGAGGGGATTCCGGTTCTCACGGAAAATGTCGGCGTTCTCTCCCGCGGAAACGTCCTGTTCACGCAGGAGGAGTTCACGGAGCTCTGCATCCGGGAGAACTACCGGGTCCTCATCGACATCGGCCACGCAAACGCGAACGGATGGGATCTGTTCCGCCTCATGCGCGACCTAAAGGACCGGATCGCGGCGTATCATCTCCACAATAACGACGGTGTCCACGACAGCCACCAGCGCATTCACAACGGCACTCTCGACTTCGAGAAATTCCTCGATGTGTGGCGCGAGAACGGAGTCCGCACGGACTGGGTGCTGGAGTACGTGGAAACTGTCGCGCCGGACAGGGAGGGTGTCTTAGAGGACCTGAAATACCTCCTGAAAGAGTATCACTTTTAAGTACGCGTTACAGCTCCACGCTCTCGCCCGGCTTCAGCGCCGCTGCTCTGAAGCCCGCTTTCTCCACCAGAGCGGCAAATGCCTCCGGGTCCTGCACGATCGGCGGGAAGGTATTGTAGTGCATGGGGATGGTGAGCTTCGGCTTTATCATCTTCACCGCGCGGAGCGCATCCTCCGGCCCCATGGTGAAGAAATCCCCGATCGGGAGCAGCGCTGCATCCAGCGCCTCGTCCGCGAGAAGATTCATGTCCGTCATGAGCGCCGTGTCTCCGGCATGATAAATCTTCTTTCCGCCCATGCGGAAGATGAACCCGCAGGAAAGGCACCCCGCGACGCCGCTGCCGTGGATCGCCTGAAAGAGCTTCACAGAGCCGAACGGCATCGGGATGGTTCCGCCGAGATTGCCCGCAAGCGCCGTGATCCCTGCCGGGGCAAACACGCCCTCTGCGAGATCGACGGAGCAGACCACCTGCGCCCCTGTGCGCTTTGCAATCGCAGCCGTATCTCCGACGTGATCGCCGTGTCCGTGTGTCACACAGATAAAGTCCGGCTTCACCTCGTCAGCGGACACCGCTGCCTGCCCGTTTCCGGTGAGAAACGGGTCTATCAGGACCTTGTATCTTCCGTCCTCCAGCATAAAACAGGCGTGACCTAAAAATTGAATTTTCATTGCAGCTCAGCGCCGCCAGGCCGCACAGCCTCCGCCGTGCGCGGCACAGCGCTCCCTCCTTTCTGAATTATCTCTCCGTTCGCTCAGTCATCCAGTGTCTTTCCCGCGTGCAGAGTCCTCGCAATCTGCGAGGGAACCGGCGGACATCCCTTGCAGAAGGCACGCCCCTCTCCGCGCAGCTTCGCCGTACAGTTGCCGACCAGAACCACTCGTTCTTTTCCGCTCAAGTCCTCTTCTGCCGCATCCGCGCCGATGACAACAGTGGACGACGGACCATTCTCGAATTCCGCGTGATGGTAGCGGAAGAACTGCACCATCGCCGCATGGCAGGCACTGCAGGCACCCCGATCCACGACTTCCGGATTCGGATAATGCAGATGCAGATCATGCTCGGACGCCAGCACGAAGCGGTGTGCCCACTTCAGGTAATCCGCCGGATGTACGTGGATATCCTCCACATCGAGACCGCGGTCCTCCCGGATCAGATTTAAATGCGGGACGGCATCCACCGCCATACCCATCAGCTGGATCGCCGTGAGATCGGCGGAGAGCGCATCGTCGGACGAGAGCACCACGTTCAGATTCACCGGTGTCCCTCCTGACGGTCCGAAGCCCTCCATGCAGACGACGCCGTCCGACACCACGTAGTCCGGATAGCAGACCTTCATCAGATCCATAATACCATAATCCAGGCACTTTCCCTTGTGAATATCCGGCGGCGCCTGCTTGATGCGGTGCAGGCGGGTCTTGTCCCGCTGATAGAGACATCCCTTCATATTTTTGATGCTGAGCGTGACGCCCGCGTACATATGAGTCTTCATGACAGGAACCGAGATGACCCGGTCCACCTCAAAGGGAAGGTTCGACATTTTCAGCTTATGGATGATGACGGAGTCCGGAATTTCCTGCTCCCGCATGCCGCTGGCGTCCAGATTCAGACACTCGACGCCCTCCTCCTCGCATACACCATAGATCCCGGCAGACTTCAGCGCTTCCACGCTGTCCACACCGACGATCGAGCTGTCTCCCACATAGATCTTTCTGGTATTCTTCTCCTTGAAAAAGCGGATCAGGCCGCGAACCACCTCCGGATGTGTGCAGAGCCCGCTTGCAGCAGGCCCCTTGAAGCCGGTGTTCACCTTCAGAAGAACCGACATCTCC
>CACXCJ010000128.1 GCA_902766175.1 uncultured Lachnospiraceae bacterium | reverse complement strand
TGTGATAACCGTCCAACACTTCCTTCATCTTCCGCTATTTTTAGCTCGGTTTTTGTGCATGATTTTTTACAGTTTCGGATTTAACTGTAAAAAAAGTCCTCCGAGCTGCTCCGGAGGACCTCTTTCATTGGATATTTCGTTGTTCAAAAATGCTCATTTCGATCAAATGTGCTCAATATTGTGCACTTTCGCCTTCTGTCTGTCCGCACTATTCACTGAGCCCATAGCGACGCATTCTGTTGTAGACCGTATTCCGCGCCATTCCGAGCTGCTTCGCGGTCTGCGAGATGTTCCAGTGATTCTCTTCCAGCGCGCTGAGAAGCTCCTGCTCCTTCCTGTCCCGCACGAGCTCCCTGCTGCTCGTCCGTCTGCCGAAACTTCCCTGCTCTTTCCCGCCGGATCTGGCCAGCGGGGCCTCCGGAGCATCTTCTTCCCGGAAGCTGCTGCCCGCGTCCCCGGAGAGTGCCTCTCTCTCCGCACCTGCATGGCCGCGCCGGCCCCCGAAGCTGCCGGCCTCGTTTTCCTCCCCCGCGCTGTCCAGCGTCACGCCGCATTTGGCGATGATCCCTTCGTCGATATACGCCTTTCCCTCCATCCGCGCCTGAATCTCCGCTCGCTCAATGACATTCTCGAGTTCGCGGACATTGCCCGGCCAGGAGTAGTGCTTCATCCGTTCCACAGCATCGCTGAGAAGAAAGACATCGCGTCCCTGCAGGAATTTCCGGCAGATTTCCTCGATGTCCTCCGTGCGGCGCCGGAGCGGCGGAATCTCCACCATCACGACATTCAGGCGGTAGTAGAGATCCATCCGGAATCTCTCCTGCTTCACTATGGTGAGGAGGTCCTCATTGCTCGCCGCAATGATGCGGATATTCAGGGGGATGGGCGTCCTGCCCCCGACGCGCGTCACCTTCTTCTCCTGCAGCACTCTGAGAAGCTTCACCTGCATGTCGAGCGGCATGGAGTTGATCTCATCGAGAAACAGCGTCCCGTCCTGCGCGAGCTCGAACTTGCCAGGCTGGCCGTCCTTTCTCGCGCCGGTGAACGCGCCGCCCTCATACCCGAAGAGCTCGCTCTCGATCAGGCTGTGCGGAATCGCCGCGCAGTTCACCGTGACAAACGGGCCGTTCCGGAACGCGCTCGCGTTGTGAATGGCCTGCGCAAAGACGTCCTTTCCTGTCCCGCTCTCTCCCTGGATCAGGATATTGCAGGGGAGCTCCGCCGCCTGCTTTGCGATGCGGATCACATTCTGCATTTCGGCGGAGTGTCCCATGACGTTTTCAAAGGTCATGTTTGCCTGCCAGCCCGCCACATTCTTCAAGAGTGTCCGCGCCGTGCCCATGTCCTGGAACGTGAGAAGCAGACTGGTGCCCTCGTTCCTCCTGTTGTCGATTTTCCAGATCTGTCCGGTGAAGTGGTGCGTCCGGTTCCGGAAGAGGAGGCTGAAGTTCACGCTTCTGGAATTTTCACTGCTGCGGAGAAATTCGGACAGCGGATTGTCCTTTCCGAAGCAGTCATCCAGCGTTCTCCCGACAATCTCGTCCTGATACTTGATGTCAAGAGCTCTGAGCGCCGCCCGGTTTATGCGGCGGATCACGCCGTCAAAGTCCGTCGCGATGATGCCGTTCGCGACGGTCTCGAGAATCTGCTGGTTCATGAGGCCGGTGAGCTCGATCTCCCGGCGCTGCCTGAGATTCTCCAGGCTGAAGGAAATTCCCTGTGCGATTGCGCTCATCACGCCCAGGGAGCGGAGCGCCTCCACATCCAGCTTCTCGACGATGTTGATGATTCCGATGATCTTGTTGCTGCCGTCATAGATCGGAACCGCCGTGCAGACGCGGTCCTGCAGATTCTCATCGACGTGCTCCGGGCCTATGAGACGCTGGGGCGTGCCGAATGACTTCGCAAGGCTCATCGCCGTGGGGCCCGCGCTCTCCGGGTCGCAGCAGACCCCGGGAACCGCGTAGCGGCTTTCCTTTGTCGCGTTTACCCCGCCGAAGGTGTAGATGAAAACCAGGTCCTCGTCATAGAGGTCCAGTGTGTTCACGCGGCCCCCGGACTGAAGCATGTAGGTGTCAAAAATGGGCCGGATCACCTTGATGACCGAGCGCATTTTCTCACAGCGGGTGTCGTATTCCTTCTGCGCCACAAACCGCCTGTGAATGCTCTTCGGGCTGATGTTGTTCTTCTGGCAGAAATGCCAGGAATCCAGCACAATCCGGGAGACAGAGTCCGCCGGAGGCTCGATGCCGCGCTCAAAAAAGTCCTCGCGGATTTTCCGGGTCTTTTCCAGATTCCCGTAGAATTCCTTCACGCGTTCCATGCACTGGTCGTAGTAATTCACTGCCATAGTCTGCGTCCTCTGCCATGAAATTTTCTAAACTCCCTCCTCCGTGGAGAGAAGGATCCTGTCGTTGTCGAAGCTCTTCCCCGCGCCGGCCGCAAAGCGGTCCAGAAGATCCTTCACGGTCATTCCGCTGCGCTCCTCCCCGGAGACATCCAGCACGATCTGCCCCGCGTTCATCATGAGCGTCCGGTTCCCGAGCTCGAGTGCCTGGTTCATGTTGTGGGTCACCATAAGACAGGTGATATGGCGCTCCGCGACGATCTTTCTGGTGAGCTTCAGCACCTTCTCCGCCGTCGCGGGGTCAAGTGCCGCCGTGTGCTCGTCAAGAAGCAGAAGCTTCGGCGTGACGATCGTCGCCATGAGGAGCGTGAGCGCCTGCCGCTGCCCGCCTGACAGAAGGCCGACCGGGTTCTCCATTCTGTCCTCCAGCCCCATGCCGAGTGTCGCGAGCTGCTCCCGGAAGAGCTGCTTCTCCGCCCTCGAGGAGCGGCTGAAGATTCCCGCGCCCCTGCCCTTTCCCGAGGCCCGGAGGTAGGCGATCGTCAGGTTCTCCTCAATCGTCATGTGGGGAGCAGTCCCCATGAGCGGGTCCTGGAACAGCCGGCCGATTACGCGGCTTCTCGTGTGCTCGGGAAAAAACGTGATGTCCTCGCCGTCGAGCCAGACCGCACCGTCATCCACGAAAAAAGAGCCGGCGATCGCGTTGAAGAGGGTTGATTTCCCGGCGCCGTTTGAGCCGATGATGGTCGCGAAGTCCCCGTCCTCCAGATTCAGGGAGAGGTCGTTCAGCGCCTTTCTCTCGTTCACCGTGCCGGCATTGAAAGTCTTCGAGATATGCTCAATTTTCAGCATCCGTGCGTCCCCCCGGCATTTTCCGCGCTGTCATGAATTCTCTTTCTCTGAATCGCGCGCTTTTTTGCGGCAAATGCAGCCATCTTCCGAGCCTCCGGCGCCGCAATCGCGACCGCGACGATGAGCGCGGACACCAGCTTGAAGGCCTCCGTCGGAACATTGAGACGGAGTGCAGCCGAAATGATGAGGCGGTACAGACAGGACCCCAGCAGCACGCCGAGAAGCCGGAAAATCATCTTCCGTCTTCCGGTGAGCGTCTCCCCGATGATGAGGGAGGCCAGCGCAATGGTCACCATGCCGGTCCCGAGGTTGATGTCGCAGGTCTTGTTGTACTGGCCGATGAGCGCCCCTGCGAGACCGGTGAACGTATTGGAGAGGCAGAGGCCGACCGTAATCATGACGCCCGGGTTGATGGAGGAGGCGCGCACCATCTCGAGACTGTCCCCCGTCGCGCGGATCGAGAGCCCGAGGCGGGTCTTCAGAAACCAGTTCAGAAAGAGGAGCGCCCCTGCAAGAATCAGAAGAAGCAGAATCAGCCTGCTCCAGTCCTGCCAGAATTCGGAGCTGCTCAGTCCCTCAAAGAGGGAGAACACCGTGTCGGTCCCGAAGATCGAGAGATTCGAGGAAAACCCCATCACGGCGAGATTTATGGTATAAAGCCCCGTGTTCACGATGATCCCTGCGAGAATGCTCTGCACCCCGAACCTCGTCTGGAGAAGTGCCGTCACAAAGCCCGAGAGCGCTCCCGCGGCCATGGCGGTGAAAATTCCGAGAATCGGGTGTCCCGCGATCGTGACGACCGCCCCGGCGGCGCACCCGAGTGTGTAGCAGCCGTCCGTCGAGAGATCGCAGATGTTCAGGATGCTGAAGCTGATGAAGAGTGACAGCGCGACGAGGGAGTAGATGAGCCCCACCTCCAGCGCCGTCCTCAGAATTCCGGCAGTCAGAAATCCGGCCAAGACGAGTTCCTCCTTTTACTTACTGAATTCCTTCTGCGTTTTGATCTCCACGATCTGCGTGCAGTACGGCTTGCATGCGGCCTTCACCTCCTCCGGATCGAGTCCGAGTGCCGCGCAGGTATCCGTGTTCAGCGTCGCGATGCCGTTGTCGAAGGTCTCGATCGGGGTCTCCGCCGGATTCTGTCCGCCGTTCAGGACCGCATCCACCATGTCCGCGGTCGCGGTGCCGAGCTGCGCGTAGTCGACGCCGTACCCGCAGAACGCGCCGTTCAGGGCGAAGGAGTCAGCGCCCGCGTAGTGCGGGATTCCTGCGTCCGCGAGCTTCTCGTAGATCGCGAGCTCCGCGCTCTGGACCGTGTTGTCAGTCGGCGTGAAGACCGCATCGACCCCCTCTGCGATCAGCGCATCCACGGCGGTGCTGATCTCATCGGTATTTGTTCCGGTCTTCTCGATGTATTTGATGCCCTTCTCATCGAGATACTTCTTTGCGTCCTCGATCGGAACCTCAGAGGAATCCTCGCTCTTTGAATAGAGGAGCCCGACGTAGCTGGTCTCCGGGTTCACCGCCGTCATGAGGTCAAGCATCGCATCCGTGTTCAGAAAATCCGAGGTGCCGGTGATATTCGCGCCCGGCTTCTCCATGGATTCCGCGAGCTTTGCGGAGACGGGGTCAGAGACCGCCGAGAAAATGACAGGAAGATTCGTCTTCTCCGTCGCAGACTGCACAACCTGTGCCGCCGGGGTCGCGATCGGGACGATCGCATCCACCTTGTCGGAAATCATCTGCGCCGCGATCTGGTTCAGGGTGGTGGCATCTCCCTGTCCGTTCTGCAGCTGGTACTCATACCGGACGCCGTCCTTTGAGAGGGCATCCAGCTCCTTCTCGACATTCTGCTCGATCTGATTTAAGGACGGGTGATCCATGAACTGGATGATGCCGACATGGAATACCTTCTCATCGCCGGACGCCGTCTCTGCACCGGAGGCATTCCCCGCAGCATCCGGTTTTCCGGAGCTCTCTGCCGCTGTCTCGGCGGCCGCGCCGCCCGCAGCCTCCGTTGTGCCCGCCCCCGAGGACTGCGAAGCGGACGAGCCGCCGCACGCCGGAAGCACCGCAGCCAAAAGTGCCGCGGATGCAAAAGCCGCGGCTTTCGTAAGAATTCTTTTCTTCATTTTTCTCCTCCTTGTACCCCGGCGCGGGTTTCGCTGCCGGGTCTGAATCAGATTCACCGGAACAGGAAACACCCCCGCACGCGGGCTGTGCCTTTTGACATTGTTATTCAGTATACTACAATCTGCACAAAATGTGCCACCCCGGCGACCGCTGCAGGAGTCCTCCGCGTCACTTCTTCCACTCCTCCGTCCGCTTTTTCAGAAGCTCCGCGGTCTTCGGCGCATACGCGTCAAGCGCACTCCACTCCGCCTCCGTGAATTTTCTGTCCCGCAGTAGGTCCGGCCGGCGCTCCAGGGTGACGCGGAGAGCCTCCGCGGTGCGCCATCTCTGAATCTCTCCGTGGTTCCCGGAGAGAAGAATTCCCGGGATTTTCGCGCCCTCCTCTTCCGCCGGCTGCGTGTACTGCGGGTACTCGAGCAGGCCGTTCTCGAAGGACTCCTCCTCTGCGCTCCCCTCTCTCAGCGTGCCGCGCAGGAGCCGGAGGACCGAATCCGCGACCACCATGGCGGGAAGCTCTCCTCCCGTCAGAACGTAATCGCCGATGGAAACCGCCTCATCCGCGCGGTCAAGGACCCTCTCATCGATCCCCTCGTAGTGTCCGCAGATTAAAACCAGATGATCTGCCCGTGCGAAGCGGTGCGCGGCCGCCTGCCGGTATGGGGTGCCGGCGGGCGTCAAGACCGCTGTGACCCTGCGGGGGCCGGAGGGGGTTCCCGGCCGCTCCTGTTTCCGGCCGTCTGCGCTCTCCGGAAAAAACCGCCCCTTTCCCCCGGCTGCCTCGTCCTCGATGCGGATCTGCTCAAGTGCACGGAACACCGGGGTGCAGCGGAGCACCAGGCCGCGGCCGCCGCCGAAGGGAGAGTCATCCACCTTTCGGAAGCTTCCGTCCGCGTAGGTCCTGAGATCCCGCACCTCCACCTCCGCGAGGCCCATTTTTTCCGCGCGCCTGACGACATGGGACGAGAGAAAGCTCTGAAAAAGCTCAGGACAGATCGTGAGAATCGTGATCTTCAATGTCTCCCGCCTTTTCCCCTGAGACGCTGCCAGGCGTTCCGGCAGCTGTGCTCCCGCCTGCAGCAGCCGCTTCGGCTGCCTGATCCGCTTCGGCTGCTTTCTCCGCCCCGGCTGCCTGGTCCGCCTCCACTTTCTCCGCTTCTGCTGCTTTCTCCGCCTCTCCCTCGAACTTTTCTTCCTCCTCACACGTCTCTGCGACGCAGAGCTCCCAGTCCTCGAAGTTGTCCCGGTGCGACACGCTGAACGTGAAGGGCTTCAGGATCTCCGCCCCCGTACAGATATCCGCGAGGCAGTTGACGGACGCGGTGATGTAAGAGGCGCCGGACGTCGCAAACGGAAACAGCCGCTTTCCGTTCAGGTCGCAGCGCATCAGAAATTCCTGCGCAAATTCCGGAACCGAGTTGTACCAGATCGGAAATCCGACAAAAACGGTGTCGTAGGCGCTGAGGTCCGGCGTCTCCGTGACGGAGCCGGGAATCTCTCCGCGGATGCGGTCCCTGAGCACACGCGCCACCGCGGACAAGTAGCCTCCGTAGACAATGTCCGGCTCAATCTTCAAGATGTCACACTTAAAATCCCTCGCGATCCGCTTCGCAATTTTCTCTGTGTTTCCGCTCAAGGAACAGTACAGTACGATTGCCTTCATTCCATTCCTCCCCGCCTTTTCCAGGCTGAATATTCATGCTTTCAGTCATTCTGCCGCCGCAGCGTGACCCTCTGCTTCCTGCCGTGTGATGCGGATTCCGGCCTTTATGTCCTTTTTCTGCCGCATTTCCGGCAATTTTTACTCGATTTTAACCCGGCATGCGGGCGGGCGGAAGCCCGGTCCGGCAAAAAATATTATAGCGCAGACGTAGAATATTGCCACATTCCATTTCTCGTGCTATTATGGTGGCAGCAAAAAATGCATGTTTATGCACTTTATTCAAACCTCACCGGGTGCACCGGCGCCTGCGCGGCGGCCGGTCCCTCTCGCTACTTCAGGAGGCCGCCATGGACTTTCGAACACTGCAGTATTTTCAGGTCGTCGCGAAGGAGCTGAATTTCACGCATGCCGCGGAGAAGCTCAACATGAGCCAGCCTCCGTTGAGCAGCCAGATCAAGAATCTGGAGGATGACCTCGGCGTCCAGCTCTTCATCCGCGGGAAGCGGAAGATGCAGCTCACAGAGGCGGGGCGCCTGCTCCTCCGGCGCTCTGAACAGCTTCTCTCCCTCGCGGACAAGACGCGCACCGAGCTCTCTTCCCTCGGAGAAGAGCTCTCCGGAAATATCTGCCTCGGCATGGTCGAGGGGCGCGCACCGTTTCTCGCCGCGCGCTGGCTGGCCGGCTTCCGCGAGGAATTCCCGCGCGTCACCTTCCAGCTCCGGAACGGTAGCGGCGATGACATCACCGATCTCCTTTCGCGCGGTCTGGTCGATGCCGCCATTCTAGCGCGCCCGTTCGACCGGGAGCGCTTCAACGGCATTCCCGTGGGCCGCGAGCCATGGGTCGCCTTCATCCCGGTCAATCACCCGCTCGCAAAGCTCCCCGGCGACTCGATCCCCTTAAAGATGCTCGCGGACGAGCCGCTCATCATCCCGAACCGGCAGTCCCGCGTCGAGGCGATCCTGCACTGGTTCTCCGGCATCGATGAGTCGCCGAACATCTTCGTGCAGACGCCGAGCTATATCAACGCCGTTGCCCTGGTGGAGCAGGGCGCCGGCATCAGCATCTACCCGCAGACAACCTACACCCCGAACAAGCTTCTGGTGACGAAGCTCATCACCGATCCTGCAAAAATCGCGGAATACGAGCTCATCACAGAGCGGAATCAGCACCTCACAAGCCTCGTCCAGGAATTTCTGAACTACGTGAAGGACTTCATGGAGGAGAAGCGGATGGAGGAAGAGCGCTTCCGGGTGCACGAGAAGGAGTACGACATCCCTGCGGACGCCGAGATTCTATGACACAGGCGCGGCGCACCGACCGGGACACCATCAAGCTGCTGGCCGCTCTCTCCATGCTCCCGAACCACATCGCAGAGATGTTTCTCCCGGAGGACACGCTCCTTCGCGCTCTTTTGATCGGGATCGGGTACATGGCGGCCATCACCATGTGCTTTTTTCTCACGGAGGGGTTTCGCTTCACCTCCTCCAGGAGGCGCTACGGGACGCGCCTCCTCGTTTTTGCGCTCCTCTCCGAGCTTCCCTATCTCGCCGCTTTCTCAGGTCCGGGCACGGGCGCACAGAACGAACTGCTGACACACGCTCCCCTCAACATGATCTTTACGCTTTTTCTCTGTTTCCTGATTCTTCTCGTGCGGGAGATGCCGCTCCTCGGGAGAACCGAAAGAGCTCTGTCCATCGGCGCGCTGCTCCTTCTCTCCTCTCTCTCGGACTGGGGGATCCTGGCTCCGCTCTTTGTCCTCTTCTTTGCCTCCTCAAAGCCCTCGGAGAGCGGCAGGCGGAAGGCATTCGCCGCCTGCCTGCTGCTTCTCTCCGCGGACCAGCTGCTCGAGGTGCTTTTCCTCGGCTACCCGCCGGAAGAAGGTCTGCTCCGCGTTCTCCTCTCCCTCACGGGACCGCTTTTCGCTGCATTTCTGATTCTTTTCTGCTACGACGGCCGGGCGCACCGCTCCGGGAAACACAGAAAAGCTGTCCAGTACTTCTTCTATCTGTTCTATCCCGCACACCTCGCCATTCTGTGCCTCGTCCGCTTCCTGTTCTTTTCCTGAGCCGCATCCGGGAGCATCCTTCCGCATTCCGCCCCGCGCAGAAACCGCTCAGAAAAGGAGCTCAAAAAAGAGAACGAGGAGCGGCTGATGCAGGAGGTAGGCCGGCAGCGTGTGGCGCCCGAGAAACGCGAGCGCGCGGACAAAAGGCGGAAGCGCACGCCCGTAGAGCCCGCCCTGGCTGCCTCCGCTCCTCGAAGCCGTTCCTGGTGCTGCCTCTGAAGGCTCCCGGATCCCGGACGCCGGAGTGCTCTTTTCCGTAAGTTTTCTTCCAAGGAGCAGGGGATTCAGGCAGTACCCGCAGAGAAACAGAAAGAGCCAGGGAATGACGGAAAAATAGTCGGTCGAAAAAAAGTCCGCCGCGGGGAATCCCAGATACGTCGTGAGGAGGTTCCGGTAAAGGAAGGGGGGAAGCGCCGCAAAGTGCAGCCTCTCAAATCCGAGGTATCCCGCGTTAACGTCCCTCGTGACAAAAAACAGCGCGGCCGCCGGAAGAAGTCCGCCTGTACGTCTCCCGCCGGCTGCTTCCCCCGCTGCCCCTCCCGCTTCTCCTCCTGCTTCTCCTGCTCCTCCTCCCGCTCTCCCCGGTCCGGCCTCCTCCGGCCAAAGCTTCCGGAAAGCGCCCGTGAGGAGCATACAGGTGCCGATGCAGGTCAGGACGCCGAACACGACGCGGTCCTCGGGAAGCACCAGAAGCGTCACCGCCGTGACGAGCGCACCGGCGAGAAAGACCTCCGCGCCGCGCCTCAGCAGACTCCTGCTGAAGCGGCTGGAAAACCCCGAGAGGAGGAAAAACGTCCAGCAGATGCTCTGCTGCCAGACATATCCCGGGAGCTCCCCGTACCACGGCGCGCGGACTCCGTAAAGATACACGGCGTCCCACATGCCGTGGAAGCCGATCATGCTGAGAAGCGTCGCCCCGCGGAGCAGATCCGGAAAAAGCAGGCGCCTTCTCCCGCCGGCTCCCCTTTTCCCCCGGGATGCTTCTCCGTCCGGCACCGGACTCCTCCCTGCCGCTGCGCAGCTGGTTTCCACGCAGGAATTCCCGCTCATGCGTTCCTCTTCATCGCCTCATACATGCGCCTTGACACCGGCATGGCCACCCCGAGCCGCTCCCCCTCCCGGACCGCGTAGCCGCTGAACGTCTCGAGCTCGGACTTTTTCCCCGCCTCCAGGTCCCGCTGGAGGGAACTCGTCGCATCGCCCCGGATGTCGCCTGCAAAGCTCTGATACATTTCATCGACCTTTTCATGCGGGAGCCGCACGCCCTTTTTCTGCGAGAGCTCCCAGGTCTCCTCGAGAAGCGCCCGGAACTCCGCGGCCTTCTCCGGATCCTCCCGCAGCGGGCCGATCGGAAGGTCGTAGCGCGCGGTCATGACATTGTACGCACAGTTAAAGATGTACTTCCGCCAGACCTGCGCGAGGATGTCCGCGGGGACATCCGCCCGGAGGCCCGGCACGTTGAGGAGCGGCACGAGCTCCTTCGCCCGTTCGTTCACCCTCTCGTCGGCCGCGCCCATCCGCACCGTCGCAAAATTTCCCTGCTGCGTGATGGAATAATCCCGGTTGGCAAACGCGACGATGTAGATCACCGCATGCAGCACATTTCCGGTGCCGAGCGCCCTCGCCGTGCGCTCCGCCGGGTCCACGCCGTTCATCACCGGAATGAGGATCGTCTCCGGCCCCACATGTCCCTTAAGGCTCTCGCACGCCTGTTCGAGGGAATAGTTCTTTACGCAGACGAAAATCACATCCTGCGGCCCGAGAAGGGAGGCATCTCCCGCGACTGTCTCCGGGCGCGTCACAATCTCGCCGCTGAAATCGCCGTGGACCACGATCCCGTTTTCCTCCACGGCCTTCTTCCGTTCGCCGCGCGCCACGACCGCGAGATGCGGGAATTTCTGTCCCAGGACACCGGCAAGATACCCGCCGACGCCGCCGAGTCCCACGACCGCAATTCTTAAATCTGACCTGTCCATCTTGTCTGCCCTCTCCTTTGCATTTCTTCCGTCCTGATACGTGATCTCGTTCTTCCAGGTGATCTCGTTCTTCCGGGCTGCCAGCCCTTTCTGTCTCCCTGCATCACCTCAGCCCTTCTTCTTCCCGTACAGCCAGAGCGCCCCCTGGTCTGCGCTGACGACGTTCTGCCGGTACGCTTCCAGCATGCCGGGCGCGGGCTTCTCGATCCGCCTCCAGCTCTTCATGCGTCTCTCTATCTCCTCATCGGAGACCTCGAGCGTGAGGGTTCCCCGATTGAGGTCGATGTCGATGATGTCGCCGTCCTGCACCGCCGCGATCGGACCGCCCTCGTACGCCTCCGGGGAGATGTGGCCGACGCACGGTCCTCTCGAAGCGCCGGAGAAGCGCCCGTCCGTGATCATGGCGACGGACTTGTGAAATCCCATGCCCACCAGCGTCGCCGCCGGGATCGACATCTCCCGCATGCCCGGTCCGCCCTTCGGGCCCTCGTAGCGGATCACGAGGACGCAGCCGGGCTTGATGCGGTTATTCAGGAAGGATTCCATGAGGGCTTCCTCCGACTCGAACACGACCGCCGGCCCCCTGTGGTGGAACATCTCCGGGTCCACGCCGCTCTTCTTCACGACTGCGCCGTCCGGCGCGAGGTTTCCGTAGAGAATCGCGAAGCAGCCGTCACGGTAGAGCGGATCCGCCTCCGTATGGATGATCTCGTGATTCACGGGGCGGTCGAAGCCATCGAGCAGCTCCCCCATGGTCCCGCCGAACGCCATCGGAACGCTCAGATGCAGGTGTTCCCGGATGGCGGAGAGCGTCGCCCGGACGCCGCCCGCGCGGTGATAGTCATAAAGATTGTATTTCGAGGAGGGCTTGAACTTTGCGATGACCGGCACGCTTCTCTGGATCGCGTCAAAGTCCTTCAGGGTGATGTCGACGCCCGCGCACTTTGCGACCGCCATGACGTGCATCACGAAATTCGTGGAGCCGCCGGTCGCGGAGACGTGCATGATCCCGTTCGCGAGAGACTCCCTCGTGAGGAAGAGCCGCGCGTGCTTCCTCTCCCGCACCAGTGCGACGATCCGCTCTCCGACATCCCTCGCCTGCTTCACCTTGTCGTTCGTGCAGTAGAGCATGGTCGTGGAATCCGGCGGACACAGCCCCAGGACCTCCGCAAAGACGCCCATCGTATTCGCGGTCCCGTACATGGAGCAGGTTCCGCAGGAATAGCAGATGTGATCCTGATAGTCCTCGAAGGTCTCCTTCGAGATCTTCCCGGCGTTCACAGAGCCGATCGACTCCTTTAAGTCGCAGGTGACCATGGTCTTTTCTTCCGTCTCATACGGAATCATGCTGCCTGCCGTGAGAATCAGCGCCGGGAGATCCAGCGCACCCGCGAGCATGAGCATCGCCGGGACAATCTTGTCGCACGAGCAGAGGAGCACGACACCGTCGAAGTGATGCGCCCGGCACATGGCCTCTGCGCTCGCGGCGATCATGTCGCGGGAGGGAAGGACATACTGCATGCCGATCATCTGGGCGATGCCGTCACAGGGCGCCGGAACCCCGAACTCCGCCGGCGTGCCTCCCGCCGCCCAGACGCCCTCCTTCACACAGCCTGCGAGCTCCCTGAAGGGCTTATGCCCGGGGTTCACATCGTTCCAGGAATTGACAATGCCGATGACCGGCTTCTGGACGTCTTTTCTGCGGTATCCGACCGCGGACATGAGGCCGTTGTAATAGGCGTCGGCGATACCTCCGAACTTCTTTTCCGACATGGCAGATCTCCTTTTCTCCCGTGCACTGAGCGGATGCTTTAATTTTCTATCTTTTATTTTCTATCTTCTATTTTTTATTTTTCGGGAATGCAGTCATACTCACGCAAGGACATCCCGGTACTCCGGCTTCCTTTCAAACTCCCGCACCGCATACGAGCAGAGCGGACGGATCTTCCTGCCGCTGCTCCTCGCCTGACTCACTACCTCTGCCACCAGTCTGGCCGCGATTCCCTGCCCGCCGCAGCTCTTGTCAACGACGGTGTGCGTGATGATCCAGAGATCCTCTGCGGTGGAAAATGTACAGAAGCCGATCTCCCTTCCCTCATCATAGGCCGCTGCCCTGTTGTTTTCTGCCTCGAATTCGATCCGGATCATTCTTACTCCCTCGTCCCTGAAAAGAGCTCGTCCGCCTCCTGCTCATCAAGCAGCACATCGAACGCATCGGAGACGGTCTCATACTCCTCATCCGTCTCGATGTTCGTGAGCTCCGGCTGGCCGTCCGCCTTCTCCTCATAGCGGTACAGATACACCTGTCCCTCCTCATCGTCTCCGCTCTCAGGCATGACGGCAATGTACCCCCGGCCGTCCTCCCCCGCCTCGAAGATTGTGAGCACCACGCACTCGAGTTCGCTGCCGTCGTCCAGGGTCAGTGTGACTGTCGTGTCGCCGCCCTGAAACAGGCCCTCCCGCTTAATTGCTTCACTTTCCTTCATTTTCCCTCCATTTGCTGCAGCGCGCCGGCGCTTCTCTCCGGCGCATTCTTCTGTGCAGGCGCACCGTGAGAACTGACGGTTGATGCTGTTATTGTTTCATTATAGCAGACCCCGCCCTTTCGTGTCCTGCTTTTCGTACTTTGATTCAGACCGGCAGGGTGTGCCGCCGGGCGCACCCTGAACAGAGCGCGCAGGGCGCTGCGGCTGTCGCCCGTTTCCGGCGATGCTGCAGCGCCCTGCGCGTATTCAAAATATTCCCTGTGATTTTCTGCTTACTGCTCCGTGCTGCCTTCCCAGGTCTTTACGGCCTCCTTCGCGGAGTGCTCGTCAAACCAGTGCGTGGTGATGGTCTTTGCTCTCGTGAAGAAGTGGACACCGTCTTTTCCCAGAACGTGCAGATCGCCGAAGAAGGAATCCTTGTTGCCGGAGAACGGGAAGTATGCAGTCGGCACCGGGATGCCGACATTGATGCCTACCATGCCGCCGTCCGTATCCATCGCAAATTTTCTCGCATAGTAACCGCTGTTGGTAAAGATGCAGGACCCGTTCGCGAACGGATTTGCGTTCATGATCTGAATGCCCTCTTCGTAGTCCTTCACTCTCTTGACGCAGGTGACCGGTCCGAAGATCTCCCTGTCGCCGACCGTCATTCCGGGCTTCACGTGGTCAAGGATCGTCGGGCCGACAAAGAAGCCGTTCTCAAATCCCGGAACAACTATGCTGCGGCCGTCGAGGACAAGCTCCGCGCCCTCGTCAATGCCGGTCTGAATCCAGCTGCAGATCTTTGCCTTGTGCTTTGCGGAGACCACCGGGCCGAGCTTTGTGGACTCATCGTAGGCGCAGCCGACCTTCATCTCCTCTGCCTTCTTCTTGAGCAGAGCCACAAAATCGTCTGCGATGCTCTCCTGTACGCAAACAACCGGAAGCGCCATGCAGCGCATCCCTGCGCAGCCGTAAGTGGAATTGATGACTGCATTCACAGTTGCCTCAAGATCGCAGTCCTCAAGCACCAGCGCATGGTTCTTGGCCTCGCACTGCGCCTGCACTCTCTTTCCGCTCGCCGCCGCAATCTGATAAATGTGCTTGCCGACACCCGTCGTGCCCACAAAGGTAACTGCCTTGACTCTCGGATCCGTCAGGAAGATCTCCGCCTCGACACGGCTCGAGGTCACAAGGTTGACAACTCCCTTCGGGAATCCCGCTTCCTCATAGAACAGCTCCAGCATACGCATGGACGTGAGAGGCGTCTGGCTGTTCGCCTTGAGCACGACCGTATTGCCGCAGGCAATTGCAAGCGGAACCATCCAGCCCCACGGAATCATGGCCGGAAAATTCATCGGGACAATGCCAGCGACAACCCCCAGCGGGAAGCGATAGGAAGCGGTATCGTAATTCGTCGTAACCTGCATCGCCGCATCGCCCTCAATCAGGGCCGGAATCGCGCACGCCTCCTCGGTGGGCTCGATCGCCTTCTGCACATCACCGCGCGCCTCGCTGAGCGTCTTTCCGAGCTCCTTCGCGCAGAGAACTGCCAGCTCCTCCTTGTGGGCATACATGACATCTCTCCACTTGAAGAGATACTGGACTCTCTTGGAAATCGACATTCTGGACCAGGCCGGAAATGCTTCCTGCGCCGCGGTAACTGCTGCCTCGCATTCCTCCGGTGTGCACTGCGGAACTTCCGCGATCACCTCGCCAGTGCTCGAATCCGTAACCGGCATGTACTTCTCGGTCTTGGATTCAAGCCACTCGCCGCCAATGCAGTACTTCATTCTCTTGATATCAGCCATTATTTAATCTCCTTCTTTAAGTGAATGCATCTCGTGAACGCATCTCGTGAATGCATTTCGTGAATGCATCTCATTAACGCATTCTTGTGTTCTGTCGTATAAACTTCAGTTTCTTAAGGTTCAGTGTCAGGAGGGACATCGGATAAGTCCACTCCAGGCCCACATGATCGGCGATAAACGCCTTGAAACCAGCCTCTCCTCTGGGCACAATCGAATGCTTGTCGAGCATATAGGCCTGATTGGAATTCGGAAAAAGGTACAGATCGTCCCCCGCGTCGAGAAGCCGTATGATGGAACCATATTCGACATTCTTATTTTCTTTGGAATCGAAGCAGGAAAAACCACTCTCCGAAAACTGGTATCTCACCCGTATGACCCGTCCATTCAACTGCCGGATCAGACGACTGGCCCGGTTTTTTTCCATTGCGTTGACCGACGGAATCAAAAAGCAGCCGAAGGCAATGCACACGACCCCGGTCAGAGAATTCATGCCGATTACCACGCCGAAGACAATGAGGCCGATGCATATGATAAGGTACAGCACCTTGAGGTTAAATCGAAACGCATTGTTCACGGCCCTGCTCAGTTTTCTGATATTATCCGGTGTATACTCGATCTCGGCTGTATAGTTCATCTGCATTTTCTCCGGGCATCTACCCTCATTGCCGCAGCCGTGCGCTGGCACGTCTTCCTTGATTTCAGAGATTCAGGCCGATCACCTTGAGATCTCTCTCCGGGTGCTCACAGAGCTCCTGGACCGCCTGCGGAATTTCATCAAACCGGACCGTCTTTGAAATGATCTGCCGGATATTGATCTGTCCCCTGCTCACCATGTCCATGACCTCTGCGAACTCGGAGGATACGCCGGTCCTCGATCCCCTGATCGTGAGCTCTTTCCGCGTGATCATTGCCGTCGGAAGCGTTACCTCCTTGTTCGGCCAGCCGGTTAAAGCGATTCTTCCCGTTGAGGCCACAAAGTCAAGCGTATTCCGGATTCCAACCGTGTTCCCCGAAACCTCGCTGACGCACTCGGCCATCCTGCCGCCGGTGATCTCACGAATCAGGGAAACCGCATCCTGTGTCATCGAATTCACCGTGTATTTCACGCCAAAGGTTTTCGAAAGCTCCAGCCGGTCATCGACGACATCCACCATGATCGGAATGCCGCCCTTCGCGATCGCAATAATCGCAATCAGCATGCCGATGCAGCCGGCACCGTTGATGACGATGTGCTCTCCCGCCTTCAGCTCCAGTGTGTGAATCGCGTGAAGGGCAATGACCGCCGGCTCTATGACGGCACAGGTCTCCCAGTCCAGCCCCTCGGGAACCTTGATCATCAGATTTGCGGGGTGCACAAAGCGCTCCGTCATGGCTCCGTCCGTCTGGCATCCCAGACACTTCAGGCTCGTGCAGCAGTTTGTTCTTCCCTGAGAGCAGGGATAGCACTCGCCGCAATAGAGGTAGGGATTCAGAACCACGTGATCGCCGACCTTGATGTGATTGACATTCTCGGAATTTTCCGCAATTTTTGTGACAACGCCGCCAATCTCATGTCCGATGACAACCGGATAGGTCACGTTCGGGCTTTTCCCTGCATAGGCGTGAACATCCGAGCCGCAGATTCCCATCGCCCTGACATCAATCTCTGCGCAGTTCTCCCGGAGCACCGGCTCCGGAACATCAACCACCTGAATGTCCCTTATGTTTCTGATCTGTATCGCTTTCATATCACATCTCCGCTTCCTGATTATTCATTACACACCGCTGTAAGCAGTGTACCCGCCATCGATCGGCAGAATCGCGCCCGTTATGAAACCGGATGCCTTCTCATCCAGAAGAAACAGCACGGATCCCAGAAGCTCCTCCGGCTCGCCGAGGCGCTGCATCGGGGTCCCCGCAATGATTTTTCTGAGGCGCGGTGTCGGTGTCACGCCATCCGCCTGATAGAACAGCGGTTTGGTCTGGTTCGTGAGGAGAAAGCCTGGTGCAATGGCATTGACGCGGATCCCGACCTTTGAAAAATACATGGCCAGCCACTGCGTGAAGTTATAAACCGAAGCCTTTGCCGCAGCATACGCCGGAATCTTTGTCAGCGGCAGGTAGGTATTCACCGAAGCAATATTCAGGATGCTGTTATTGCCGCCATCCAGCATGTCCTGCGCGAACTCACGGACCATCATGAATTCTCCGGTGAAGTTAATGTCAAACACAAACCGGAAGCCGGCCTCATCGATATCAAAGAAGGTTTTTTCCTTCCCCAGCTGGGATGCCTCGAACACCTCACTGTCCACGGTGGCCTTCGGGTTATTTCCACCCGCACCGTTCAGCAGGATGTTGGTCCTGCCGAAGGTCTTCAAGACAAGCTCATGCGCCTTCCGGACCTCATCCCTGTCCAGAATATTGCAGCGGACCGGAAGAGCCTCGCCGCCCTCCGCCCTGATTTCCTCCGCGACCTTTTTGACCGCATCCTCATTGATATCGAGCAATGCCACCTTCGCGCCGGCACTCGCCAGCGCCCTGGACATGCAGCTGCAGAGAACGCCGCCGGCTCCGGTAACAACTGCTACTCTTCCGGTAAAATCCGCCTTGTACGGTAACTCCATGACAAACGCCTCCCTCATTTTAAGTCTTATCAATGGAACAGAAGATTCGGAATGAACAGGGATACCTGCGGCACAAAGACGAAGAGAAGAAGCGAAACCACAACCGCAGTCAGGTAGGGCATCAGATACGGCAGGACATCCTTCATCTTTGCCCGCGCTATGCCCATGGTGATGAACAGCACGCCGCCCACAGGCGGAGTCACACCTGCGTAAACGAGGGTGATGACCATGATCAGTGCGAACTGAACCGGGTCAATTCCATAAGAAGCCGCTACCGGCATCAGAATCGGCGCGACAATGATCGTTGCCGAGAGGGTCTCGATGAACATTCCCACAAAAAGCAGGAAAATGATCAGCAGGATCATGATGATATACTTGTTGCCGGTGATGCTCGTAAGAATTGAGACAACCTTGCTCGGAACCTTGTCATAGGCGACAAGCCAGCTGAAGATCGACGCACCGGCGACAATCAGGAGGCACATGCCGTTCATGGAAGCCGAGCGGAGAAACACCTCAGGAAGTGCCCTGACCTTCAGATTCTTGTAGACGAACATGCTGACAATCAGCGCATATACGCAGGCAATCGCTCCTGACTCGGTCGGAGTAAAGACACCTGATACGATGCCGCCAATGATGATCACCGGCATGATAATGGCGAGACAGCCGTCCCGGAGCGCCCTTCCGCGCTCTGCCCAGGTATATTTCTTCCCGCCCTTGATACCATATTTCTTCGCATAGAAATAAGTCACAAAGCCGGTACCAAAGGCAATGATCAGACCGGGAACAATTCCTGCCATGAAGCACTCGCCGATCGAAAGGTTCGTCAGGGAGCAGTAGATAATCATGGTCATGCTGGGCGGGATAATCGGCCCGAGAGATCCTGCCGTTGCCTGAATGACTGCGGCGAGGCCAGCCGGATACCCTTCCTCAATCATAGAGGGAATCAGCATGGAGCCAACTGCGGCTGTATCTGCTGCCGCGGAACCGGAAACCCCGGCAAAAAGTGCTGAAGTGCCGATATCCACGAGGCCGATGCCGCCGGTGATATGTCCGAGGAATGATCTCGCAATCTCAATCAGCCGGTCCGAAATCCCCCCGGCTTCCATAAGTTCTCCGGAAAGCATGAAAAACGGAATTGCCATGAGGGAAAACGAGTTGACGCCTGTAAAGAGCTTCTGCGCCACGAGCATGGGGGAAACCGAGTGCACAATCAGAATGGCGAGAATGGAGCCGCACCCGAGGGAAAACGCAATCGGAACACCAAGAAACAGGAAAATCAGGAAAAGTATAAAAGCCATCGTCATCATACGGCATGCTCCTCCTCACTCAATTTCTCAGGATCCCTGTCCTTATGATGCTCAATGTAGTAGCAGATCTCTTCCAGAATCATCAGCACACCGCCGATCGGGATGCAGGAGCAGACGACGCTCATCGGCCACCGCATGATCGGGGACATCTCGGTAATTTCTGCCTTGCATACCAGCAGGCCGAAGTAAATCATCAGAACAAGGAACAGAAGCGACACACCGGTCACAATGGTGAACATAGCCTTCCACCTTTTCCCCTTGCAGGAATCCAGAATCAGATCAAAGCACACATTGCGGCCATCGCGGATCGTAACAGCTCCGCCGATGTAGATCAGCCATACAAATGCGAATCTGGAAAGCTCGTCCGCCCACCGGATCGAAAGATGAACCACAAATCGGGAGAAAACCTGAGATGAGACGACAATGACAACCAGCACGAAAAGAGCAATGACAAATACATCTGTAATTCGGCGTATTCCTTTAATGATTTTATTTTCGTTCATGATTAACCTTCGCACACGGAATTAAGGTTAAAAGCCCGGAGGACAAGCAATCTTTCTTACGGAAAGGCCACCTGTCCTCCGTCGCTGATCCAGGTCAATTACTTGTGAGAATCAATCTTATCCACCATCTCCTGCAGATTGTTGTCTGCGATGAACTTCTCTCTGTAATCCTTCGTGGCCTCGATGAACGGCGCCGTATCAAATGCGGTGATCTTGACGCCCTCCGCCTTCAGCTGCGCATATCTCACCGGATACATCTCAGAGGTATACGCGATATGGACCTTCTGCGCCTCCTTGGCTGCGCGGTCGACAACTTCCTTCTGTGCGTCGCTCAGACCGTCGTAAACAGCCTTCGACATGACATAGTCCGTAAAGGTAAATACGTGCTGGGTCTGAACATAGTTCTTCGCGACCTCGTAGAACTTCTGGAGAACCATGTACTCCGCGTGTCCCTCCAGTCCGTCCGCCACACCGGTCTGAAGCGCCGTGTAAGCCTCTCCGGACGGAATCACGGTCGGGGTCGCCCCGATGGCCTCAAATGCCGCAATCGTGTGAGGAGCTTCCGGGGTTCTCATGATGAAGCCCTTAAAGTCATCGACAGAGTCAATGTCCATGTTCTTGCAGAGCGAATTGCGGAAATTCAGCGGCAGCACGGAAAGCAGGTGCATGTCACTGCCAGAAATCATATTGTCAATGAAATCGGAGAACTCCTCATCCTGCGCACATGCCACAGCCTGTTCGCGGCTCGTCATAATATACGGAATATCGAGCACGCCTGCAGCCGGATTGTAATTTCCGAGAAGCGCGGTGTCGGAATTTGCGATGTCAAGCGTTCCCTGGCGGATTGCGCCGAGCGCATCGGACTGCCCGAACAGCTGACCATTCGCATATCCCTCCACCTTCATTTTGCCGCCGGAAAGCGTATCGACCGCCTTCTGGAACGCCAGCAGATAAAGGTAATTGGAATCTGTCTCGGTGCAGTGGGTGGACATGACGAGAGATTTTTCATCGCATCCGTCGACCGGATTGCTGAGATCCATCACTTCCATTGCCTTGTTGAACTGTGCATCCGTATCCCAGTCTGTCGTATCTGCAATCTCGACGCCGGCCTCGGTCGTTGTGCCGCCCGCCGCCTTGGATTCTGTGCCGGCCGCCTCTGTCGTTCCGGATGCAGCAGCGGTTGTCTCTGCAGCGGTCGATGCTGCCGCTGTCGTATCTGCTGCCGCCGTCGTCGTGGACGAACCGGATCCGCCGCACGCCGCCATGGATACTGTCATTGCCGCTGCAAGTAATGTCGCAAAGCACGCTCTTCTCTTCATAAGTTTTCCCTCCATTAGAAGTTATTGCACTGCTATCATTTCGCCGTATTCCTTCTTTTCGGCGTCAATGAACCTTCTCACTTCCTCCGTCGTCGGAAGATCCTCCGAACAGTTGTTGCTCCGCACCATCATGGAGGCCTCTGCAGATCCGAACTCGAGGCAGTCCTGAATGTTCCATCCGCTCAGCAGTCCATAGATAAACGCAGCGCCGTAGCCGTCTCCGCCCCCGAAGCCCTTTCTGGCCTTCACCGGGAACGGCTTGATGGAGAACTGTCTGCCATCGCAGGTGTACGCCGTGGAGCCTTCCATCCCGTGCTTGATGACAACAATCTTTGCGTGATATCCCATCCAGAATCTGGCGCTCTCGATATCATTCATACCTTCCTGAATCAGCTTTTCCGTGAGGTTGAATTCCTCCCGGGATCCCATGATGATGTCGGCTTCCTTCGCAACGATCGAATAATAAATCGAGATCTCATCCGGGTTTTTCCAGTTATAGGCTCTGTAATCAATGTCAAAGATAATTTTCGTATTGACTCTCTTGGCAATCATGGCCGCCTTGATCGCCGCCTCACGGGACGGGCTCTCACAGAGAGCGGTCCCGGAAATCAGAAGAATCTTCGCGCTCCTTATGTAATCTTCATCGATGTCCTCCACGCTCAGCTGAAGATCCGCCGCCATGTTGCGGTACATCAGAATGCTGCTCTCCGACGGGGAGAGCATTTCCGTAAAGGTCAGTCCGATCTTCTCTCCGTGCTGTGCTCTCGTAATGTGTGAAGTATCAATTCCCTTTTCGTTGAAATAGTCCGTCACATAGTCGCCAAACTGATCATCCGATATCTTGCCGATGAATCCGGCCTTAAGGCCGTGCTTCGTCACTCCGCAGGCGATGTTTGCAGGCGAGCCGCCCACAAACTTTTCAAAATAATGCACCTTCTTCAGCGGCTTGAAATCCTCCTTCACCTCATCGCTGTATGCCGGATTAAAGTCAATCGCAACGCGTCCCAGAAGGATGATGTCAAACTTCCGGCTCTCATCAAACTCAACGTACTTCACTTCACAGCTCCTCCCTGTTGTTAAACACCTTGATACAATGCTTCACGTTTTCGTAGACGCCCTGCACCATCGCGTCATTCAGGTCGTACCAGTTCTTCTCTCCCTCTCCAGCAAGATATCTTCTTGCGTACTCTGTCTGCGCATCCAGGCTGGCAGTCGCGATATTAATCTTCCGGATCCCGAGATTAATGCAGCGGCGGAAATCCGCATCCGAGATTCCGGATCCCCCGTGAAGAACCAGCGGTTTCCCGATCGCCCTGTGAAGCTTCTCAAGGTGCTCGAAATTCAGATGCGGAACTCCCCTGTAATGTCCGTGTGCATTTCCGATTGCGACAGCGAGGGCGTCGATATCCACCTTCGAGACAAAATCGACTGCTTCTCCCACATCCGTGTACGAAATTTTCTCAACCTTGTCGGTTGCCTCCTTGCCGCCAATCGTCCCGATTTCCGCCTCCACGGATACGCCGTGCTCCCGGGCGATTCTCGCCGCCTCATTTGTGTACGCAATGTTTTTCGCAATGTCATACCGGGAGCCATCGAACATAATCGAGGAAAATCCGAACGAAATCGCGTCCTGAACCCCCTCAAGCGTGAGCCCGTGGTCAAAGTGAACCGCAATCTCCACCCTCGAATCCTTCGCCGCCTGAACCATCAGGGGGCCGATCATATTGAGAGGGGTGTGCGCGAGCCGTCCTTCCGCAATCTGGATAATAATATTGGAATGTAATTCTTCCGCTGCCTTGATTGTGCCCATCACCGTCTCCATATCCGGGCAGGTAAAAGAGCCGACCGCCTTGTTCTCTTCCTCCGCTTCCTTGAGCAGCATTTCTAATGTCGCAATCATGTATGTTCTCCTGTGGTTAAATTATGGCATTTATCACCCTTATATGGTGATTTTATGATTTTGTTATAGTCATTTCTTGATTGCGTTTGTATCATAATATGTCCAAATTCCTTTGTCAACGAATTCTGTCATTTTCGTTAATCTTATCAGTTTTCAAAGTGATTTTTTGTACATAAATGCGGCTGAGGCCTCGTTTCCCAGCTCATCCGGAAAACAGAACCTCATTTTCAAAGGTTCCGCTCAGAACGTAATTCTCACAGTTTTTCGCACAAATCAGTCTTGCAAATCAAACCATGATTCCTTAAAATATGAGTATGTATTGATTAATTTGATACGAATTATTTTTGATATGCCCAAAGCCACAACAAGGTGTGCATCAGCCATGAAAGAGGAAAGAATCAATCTCGTTGAAGAATTCATTAACCAGAGAGGAATTGTGACGATTCCGGAATTATGTGACAAATTCAATGTATCTGTTAACACAGTCCGCCGGGATCTCAATACACTGGAGCAGCAGGGCAAAATCCAGAAGGTTTACGGAGGTGCCAAGAGACTGGACCCCTCCGCGGAAGCTTCAGGCGGGGGAGAGCTTTTAAGAGACTACTCAGACCGCATCGTGCGGAATTCCGATCAGAAAATCATCATTGCCAAGACCGCTGCCTCGTTCATTCAAGAGGGGGATACCATCTTCATCGATACCGGAACTTCAACGGTACCTCTTGTGGACTACATACCGCGAAACATTCACCTCACAATTGTCTCTAACAGTATCTATGTGCTTTCCCGTGCCCTCTCCCTCGTAAACGCGACAATTATCGGGCTTCCGGGAACCATGAAATTCAAGACTGCCTCCCTGGTGGGAGTGGAGTGCTACCAGATGCTGGAGCGCTACACCTTCAATAAAGCGTTCATGGCCTGCTCTTCTATTTCCCTGCAGCAGGGGATCAGCAATTCCTCTCAGGAGGAGTTTCAGATCAAGCGGAGAGTCCTGGAAAGAAGCCAGGAACACTTTCTCCTTGTAGACAGCAGTAAGTTCGATAAGACTGCTCTCCTGGGCTTTGCAAAGCTGGAGGATTTTGACTACATCATTTCCGAGAAAAATCCTCCCCAGAAATATCTGGATTATTTTAAGGAATATAAAATCCATTTCATCACACCGGATGTGTCCGTTCAGTAATTCCTGAGGCACTCTCCGGCAGAGCGGGCTTTTCTCTGCCGGATGAACGGGTCCTCTGTTCAGGCCTTCCGCCTCTCACCGGCAAAGCGGCAGGCACCGGCGAAATGCACTTTTTCTGTGCACCCGCTCGGCGCCTGCCGCTTTGTGTGCTGAAATCCAACGCTTTATAAGAAATATCCCTTCTCAGCCCCTCCCCGCGCTGTCCTGTTTTTCGTACTCCTCGATGAAGCTCGACTCCTCCGCGTCCCTGTGAAAGCGCTTCCGGCAGGTCAGGATCACGAGCTCATCCCTTGCGCGGGTCATGGCGACGTAGAACATGCGCCGCTCCTCCTCGAGGTCATCCCTGCTGAAGGCCTTCCTGTGCGGGACAATTCCCTTGTTCACATCGATCAGGAAGACCACCGGGAACTCGAGGCCCTTTGAGGCGTGAAAGGTCATGAGATGGACCTGATTCCTGTCCTCTGCCAGATCCGCCTCTTTTCCCGGCGCACCGGACTTCTCCGCTCCCGCGCGCTTTTTCTGGATTTCTAGCCGGAACTCCTTCATGTGAGAAAACCAGTCCTCCGGATAGCGGAAGCCCTCCGCGGAGTCCTGCACTTCATCGAGAATCTCTGTGAGCTCCTCCGGGTCTATCATGTGCTCCTCCGCGTAGGATTTCAGGAACCGGTCGTATCCGATCTCTTTCCGGATGTACGTGACCGCCTGGTACAC
>CACXCJ010000127.1 GCA_902766175.1 uncultured Lachnospiraceae bacterium | reverse complement strand
TGCGACGGCAGACAGAGATCCCGCGAGTACTACACGGAGTACGCGAAGCGCCTGCCGAAGGATGTCGTGATTCTGACCGCGGGGTGCGCAAAGTATAAGTACAACAAGCTGAACCTCGGCGATATTCATGGAATTCCGCGAGTGCTGGATGCCGGCCAGTGCAATGACTCCTATTCTCTTGCGCTGATCGCACTGAAGCTGAAGGAGATTTTCGGGCTGGACGACATCAATGATCTGCCGATCGCATTCAATATCGCGTGGTATGAGCAGAAGGCGGTCATCGTGCTGCTGGCGCTCCTCTATCTCGGCGTGAAGAACATTCATCTCGGACCGACGCTCCCGGCATTCCTCTCTCCGAATGTCACGAAGGTGCTGGTCGACAAGTTCGGCATTGCGGGCATCGGCACCGTTGAGGATGATCTGAAGCTGTTTTTTGGAGACGAAGCGTAAGGAGCCGGGAAGAACCGGAGGATCCCTGATGCCCGGAGGCGGGGGAGATGCAGATGACAGTAGAAGAGATCACAGAAAAGCTGAAAGAGGATGAAAGAAATGCGTCCTACACAAAACGCGGCGTATCTCCCGTGTTTCAGGTCAGTAGCGGCGCAAGGATCCTGATCATAGGACAGGCCCCGGGACGAAGGGTGGAGGAGACCGGGATCCCGTTCAACGACAAGTCGGGCGAAAAACTGATGAGCTGGATGGGCATTGACCGGGACACCTTCTACTCTCCGGAAATTGCGATTGTCCCCATGGATTTTTACTATCCGGGCAAGGGCAGGTCCGGGGATCTGCCTCCACGGAAATTCATCGCAGAGGAGTATCATCCGGAGATTCTGAAAATGATGCCGGAGATCCGCCTCACCATTCTGATCGGGAAATACTCCATGGAGTATTATCTCAGGGAAAGAAAGAAGAGAAATCTGACGGAGACGGTCGCCGCATACAGGGAGTACCTGCCGGAATATTTTCCTATCGTGCACCCGAGCCCGCTGAATTTCCGCTGGCAGGCGAAAAATCCCTGGTTTGAGGAACAGGTGCTGCCGGAGCTTCGGAAAGTGGTCCGCGATACTCTCGCGGAGGGCCCGGCGCAGAAAAAGGCCTGAAACGCCGCCGGCGGCAGGACGGGAGATGAGCGGGCGGATGTGGCAGCAAGATAAGGGAAAAACAGAGAAGGGAGGCAGATTGCCTCTCTTCTCTGTTTTTCAGCTTCGGGAAAATCGTGTGACAGATCACGCGCTGCCGGGAGATGGCGCATCGGTACGTGCCGGGGGAGCTTCCTCCGCTGTCGCGCGGACGGAGCGGATTCCCTCCTCCTTCATTTTCAGAACCGTTCTGGCGCCGTTGACATAGAGCTTGCCGGCGTCTGTGAGCTCCATCCTTCCGCCCCGGTAGACAAACAGAGGCGGAAGCCCCTCCTGCTCCAGCTTCCGCAGCTGCTGCGAGAGGGCGGACTGTGTGATGAACAGCTTCTGCGCTGCCTTTGTCAGGCTGTGTTCATCCGCAATGGCGATGATGTATTCAATCTGCCGGGAATCAAACATCGGACTTTCCCCCCTTCTATGTGAACCGCGCTGTCCCTCTGCGGCGCGTCCGTTCCGCCTGCGCTGCTCCCGCCGGCCTCCTCCCTGTTTTCCTCCTCCCCGATCCGGAACACAGAGGGATGGAGCCTTGTCGACAGAGGATAGCACTTCTTCATGTTCTCCGCATACATGCGCATGAAATCCCGGAGGTACGGGGAAATCTCACAGGACGCTCTGAGATAGAAGCCCTTGCAGATCACATTCTGTTCCCTTGACCGGAAGTAGCGGAGCCCCAGCCCGGGAGAGGCGGAATCGATCGGAATGAAGGTGAAGGCATTGTAGTTCTGCGCCATCAGCTGTGCGAAACGGACGTATCCCGTACTCGCGAGGGAGAGAGGCTCGACTCCCGCCTCATGAAAGAGCCGCAGGGCATGAGAGCGGCTGCCGATCCCCCTCTGCTCCGGCGCGATGAACGGAACGTCGCGGAAATCCGCTA
Source organism: uncultured Lachnospiraceae bacterium (assembly GCA_902766175.1). Lineage (GTDB taxonomy): Bacteria > Bacillota > Clostridia > Lachnospirales > Lachnospiraceae > Moryella. Next base: position 15,194 of record CACXCJ010000127.1, on the reverse strand, counting down.
GGGAGCGGGTGGAGATCCGGGGGTCTGTTCCGGTGGCTGCGCCGTTCTCTGCGAGAATGTTGTTCTCGGAAATCGCGATGATGTATTCCACCTCCTGAATCGGAATAAAGCGAAGCTCCGGCATTGCTGCGTAGCCGGGATCCGCGATGCCGATCGAGAGGTTCAGCTCTCCGGACAGGACGAGCCGGACGCCCTCGATGGAATAAAGCTCACGGAATCCGATATGCACGTCCGGGTGTACCTGCAGATAGGGCACGTAGGTGGCGTAGAGCGCGTCCGCGTCGATATGCGGTGACATGCCGATGGAAATAGTTCTTGTGCGCGCGCCGCACCTGGTCCGGATCATGAGATAGGTCTGCTGGCGGACGGCGAGGATACTGCGCGCGATCTCAACGTACCGGCGTCCCGCCGGAGTGAGCTCCAGCTTGCTGCCGCGGCGGAAGAGCTCCACGCCCATGGAGGTGCAGACGCGGTGAATGACGCGGCTCAGCGTCGACTGACTGATTGCAAGGCTCTGCGCGGCTTCCGTCAGACTGGTGTGCTCGGATGCGGCGACGATATATTCCAGCTCCTTCATCTCCATGGCGTGTAGCTCCTCCTCGGAATATGCATTTGTCTAATAGTTTATATGAATACTACGAATTTGTAAAACAAGTTCTCCAAAATTACAATAAAGATGCACATATAAAGGGGAGCAGAATGTGCATGCCATATGTAAAAATGGGGATTTATGCGATGAGGGGAGGAGAAATGATGAAAAAATCACGGATGGTAATTACAGCTCTCACGGCAGCGGCAGTCCTCGGAATGACCGCGTGCGGGTCTTCCTCGGGAAGCGGCGCTTCAACTGCGGCTTCAACTGCGGCTTCGACCGCGGCTTCCGGCGGGACGGAAGCAAAGGCGGGGGCGGAAGCATCGTCCGCATCAGAGAGCAAGGCGGAAGGCGGGGACGCAGCGGCCGCGGAGTGGCCGGAAAAAGACGTCACGATCGTGGTTCCCGCAGCGGCAGGCGGCGGCACCGATATTTTTGCGAGAAGCGTCGCGGACTATCTGAAGAACAAAACGGGAAAGAACTTTACCGTGGTCAATGTGGACGCTGGCAGCGGCATGGTCGGTTTCGAGCAGTGCCGCAATGCGGCTCCCGACGGCTCCACGATCATGTTCTGGCACGCCGGGATGTATGTCACCTACGCGTCCGGCCGGTATGCGCACAACCCCAATACCGATTTCACACCGCTTGTCATGTTCCAGGGCGTGGGGGATGACGGAAAGCAGGCATTTGTCGTAAACGGAAAGAAGGACATGAAGGACCTCTCCGATCTGGTCGACGCGGCAAAGGCGGCGCCCGGAAGCATCACCTACGGATGTTCCACCGGCGGCTCCGCGCAGCTGGTTGCGGAGATGCTCATGCAGGCGACCGATACGGATCTCAGGCTGGTGGATGCCTCCTCGCAGACCGACAAAATCACCGGCGTTGTCGGCGGCAATATCGATGTCAGCGCGATCACGCTCGCAGCCGCCAGGCAGTACGTTGAATCCGGCGACATGAAGATCCTCGGGATCGTCGACAAGGAGGGAACGGCCGAATACAAGAGCGCCTATGAGCAGGGCTACGAGAACTGCTACTGGACCCAGAACCTTTGCGTTTTCGGGCCGGCAGGCATGGAGGAGTCCCTTGTAAGGGCAATCAATGAGGTGTTTCTCGGGGCCAATGACGATGAAAAGCTGCAGGATACGCTGAATGAGGCAAAGATGAACAACAGAGTTCTCGACTACGACGCGGCGAAGCAGAGCTTTGCGGATTACGAGACGCTGGTGAGCGATGTCGCCTCGAAGGTCGACTGGGACAGCTGATCCGCCATGCACCGGGAAAGGACAGGTCAGGCATTATGAAGATGGAAGTGAAGAGCCGCCTCGTCGGGGTGGTGCTGGTCGCGATCGGAGCTGTGATGGGCATCCTGTCGATGCAGATCGAGGTGAAGGGCGGTTCCAATGATCCCGGCTCCAGACTGTTTCCGCTCCTCGCGTGCGGTCTGATCATTCTCTGCGGCCTTGTGGTGATTCTGTTCGCGAAGAAAATCGAGACGAAGCCGTTTGTGGACCAGAAGGGATGGGGCAGAATCGCCGTTTTCATGGGCGTCATGGTGCTGTACACACTCGCACTGAAATATATCGGGTTCCTGATTTCGACACCGTTCTTCCTGTTCGGATGCACGGGAATGCTCGCGGGAGGAAGGAAAACGTCGCTTGTCGGACGGATTCTCTATTCTGTCGCGATTACGGCGGTCTGCTGGTTTGTCTTCGGCAGGCTTTTGAACATGTCGCTGCCGGCGGGAAAGCTGTTCTGAGCATGCGTAACGTGATGTGAGGCATTGCGCGGAAACGTGTTATAGGGGGTTACTTGCAGAAATGAGTATAGCGGTATCTGTTCTCTCCAATCTCTTTTCGCCCACCTGTCTTTTGTTCATGATCTTGGGCTGCGCCCTCGGCATTATTTTCGGCGCGCTGCCGGGTCTGAGCGGGACAGTCGGCGTCACCCTGCTGCTGCCGGTCACAATCGGCATGAAGGCAGAGCTTGGAATCGCAATGCTGATCAGCATCTGGATCGGCGGCGTGTCCGGCGGCTTTATCTCCGCGACGCTCCTCGGCATTCCCGGAACGGCGAGCTCCATCGCGACCTGTTTCGACGCCTATCCGCTCTGCCGGCAGGGAAAAGCGAGGAAAGCACTGGATACGGGAATCATCGCATCGTTTATCGGGACGTTTTTCTCGTGCATCATCGCCATGATTCTCTGCAAATACATCGCGAAGCTCGCGATGAAGCTCGGCCCGTGGGAGTACTTCTCCCTGTGCCTGTGCGCAATCGTTCTGGTTGTCGCTCTCTCGCAGGACAACGCGGCGAAGGGACTTGCCGGCGCCGGAATCGGGCTTCTGCTCGCGTGCGTCGGCGCAGCGCCGATCGACGCGGTGGAGCGCTTTACCTTCGGGGACTACAACCTGTACGGCGGCATCAATGCGACCGGGATGATGCTCGGCATTTTCGCGATCTTCCTGGTGCTCGTAAACTTTGCGAAGAATGAGATGAGCCTGACGGACAAGGAGGCCGGAAGCACCGGCGGCGAGGGACTGACCTGGCAGGAATTCAGGAGCAACATCGGCAACATGGTCCGCTCCTTTCTGATCGGCCTCTGGATCGGCTTTCTTCCCGGCATGGGCGCGGGTCTCTCGAATCTCGTCGCATACGGGCAGGCAAAGAGCGCATCCAGGACGCCGGAGAAGTTCGGAAAAGGCTGCATCGACGGCGTCTTCGCGACAGAGACCTCCAATAACGCCTCCGTCGGCGGGGCACTGATCCCGATGGTCTCCCTCGGGATTCCCGGCGACGCGACGACGGCGGTCCTGCTCGGCGCCCTGACGATCCACGGACTTGAGCCCGGACCGCTTCTCTTCCAGAATAATCCGGTGTATGTCTACGTGCTTTTTGGCGCCGCCATCGTCTGCGCGGTCCTGGTCTTTGCGATGGAGCATTTCGGAAAGCGCCTGTTCCCGATGATCCTGAAGATTCCGTATCACTACCTGTATCCGGCAATCCTCGTGCTGTGCTTCATCGGCGCGTACAGCGCGTCGAACACGATTTTCTCCTGCGGGGTGATGCTGGGAATGACGCTGATTGCGCTTTTCCTTGAGTGGGCGGATATCCCGAAGGTGCCGTTCATTCTCGCATTTATCCTCGGCGGAATGCTGGAGAAATATCTCCGCCGCGGCCTTGCCTACTCGACCAACGGCGCACTCGCGTTCGTCACGCGGCCGGTGTCCTGTATTTTTCTGGTGATCGCCGCTGCCACGCTCCTGTATCCGCTCATCAGGGGGAGACGAAAAAAACCGGGAACGGTGGAAGGGAAGTAATCACCTGTCATGAATACTGAGACAACGGAAGTGCAGAAGCAAGCGGTACCAGGGCATCAGATGCTCAGCGTGAACATGGAGGATGTGTGCCTGAGGCCGTGGAAATACGATGTGGAGCCGTTTCACATCATGGGAAGGCTCTACGATATCGGGAATTCCTGGGTGAGCGTGTATCTCATTGATACGGGAGACGGCCTGCTTCTGATCGATTCGGCGATGGCGCAGAACGTGTACCTCACGCTGGAAAATGTGCGGAAGCTCGGTTTTAATCCGAAGGATATCCGCTGGATTCTCCTCTCGCACGGGCACTGCGACCACTGCGGAGGCGCGGCAGACATCGCCCATTATTCCGGGGCGCGGATTTACCTCGGAAAGGAGGACATGTTCTTCTTCGAGAGCAGGCCGGACCTGATCGAGTACCCCTTCGGATACTTCCAGCCGTTTGAGGTCTACGCAAATTACATCGACGGGCAGCCGATGACATTCGGGGACTTCACGATCACGGCGGTCCACTGCCCCGGGCACACGCCCGGCACGTATTCCTTCTTCTTCGATCTGGAGGAGGACGGGAAAACCTACCGCGCCGCGATGCACGGCGGCCTCGGCGTCAATACGCTGACGAAGGAATATCTCACGGCACATCACCTGCCGATGTCGCTGCAGAAGGACTATGTAGAAAACCTGCGCCGCATGCGGATGGAGAAGGTCGACGTCCCGATCGGCTCGCACACGAACCACGGCGGCATGCTCGAAAAGGCGGCGCGAATCGGGAAGGGACCGAATCCGTTCATTGATCCCACGGGCTTTGCCCGCGTGATCGATGCCAGATATCAGGACTTCCTGTACTTCTGCAGGTGAAGCCGAACTTTCCGAGGGAGAACTTCCCGGTGTGCTTCCTTTCTTGTATTCCCGGTCTGTAAAAAACTACAGGCCGGGAATTTTTTTCTGCGGTCTGGATCCCTCTCGATTCGTATGGAGGGAGATTGAGATACCGGGGGAGAGAAATCAGACGGAGCTGCGGAAGCGATCTCTGCATGTCTGCAGCAGTTCCCGAATAATCCATGTGATCCTGATCGGACTGATAAAGATCTGCTTATGATTCCAACAGGCGGTGGCGGAAGAAGGTGGGCAAATCTTATGAAATCAATGCACAATAGTGAGAGACGAGTTCAGATGGCAAAACGATTGAGGATAAAATCCCGGATTTTCTGGCTTGCCGGCGTGAGAGGCCGCTCTTTGGACCACATCAGGTAGACGTTTCGGATGAATTCCTGGCCGTCGTCTGAAATCGGAAGAACTTCCGCATTCACCATGTTCATTGCCGGGACGAGGGCCAGCACTGCGACGCCCATTTTGAGTCCGACATATTGAAGCGCCGCGTTGCATTCGTGGACTTCGAAGACAATATTGGGGATGATGTTGTGCTTCCGGTACATGGCATCGACCAGGCTCCGGAGATTTGAGGATTTGTCCAGCATAATCATCGGCTCGTGCGCGAAGTCCTCAAAGGTAACAGATTCCTGGCCGCAAAGATGATGGCCCTGAGGAACGGCGAGATAGAGCGGCTGATGCATGATCAGGGCATAGTCAATTTCCGGCCCGAGAGTTACCCCCATCGCAAGGTCCAGTCCGCCGTTTCGAATCTGTTCGTAGATGTCCCCGGTCCCCTCCTCTATAAAGTTAAAGTGAATGTTCTTGTTGGCATCATCCTTATAAAACTGACCAACAATCGTCGGGATCAGGGAAGCTGAGATGCTCTGAAAATAGCCGAGACGGACGACCTGCTCGGATTTTCCGGCCATTTGTTCCAGAATGTTCTTGCCTCTGTCGAGGAGGGACAGCGCCTGTTCCGCGTAGGGAAGAAACTGCTGTCCATAAATGGTCAGCTTGACCTGCCGGCTTTTCTTTTCAAAAAGATCGACTCCGAGTTCTTCCTCCAGTTCACGGATCGCATAACTCAGCCCGGGCTGGGAGATGTGGAGACTCTCCGCCGTTCTGGTGTAATGAAGAATCCGTGCAAGCGCACAGAAATATTGAATCTGCAGTAAAGTCATGGATCAATCCTTTCCGGCCGGAGAACAGCTTCCTAACGTGATGACAATTTCAAAAACTGCAACTCTGTTGTGCCTGTTATGAAGCGCGTCTGCGGCTCTGTGCTACCCATATTTTAATACTATATCAAAAATAGAATGCCAAATCAAAGTTCACAAAACAGAGGCCTAGAGAAGAAGAAAAATTCGTCATAGAGACAGGCGGATGGACGCGAAATCGAGCAAAAACCTGCATAAGTGATAGTTATGGAAGCAATTGACCTCTTGTATTGGACTTTATATTCGAGAGCGAAATAGAATAAGGCGAAAGCAGACAGAGACAGCCGCAAGGCTGATTTAAGAAAGTGAGGGATCTGATGAGTGAAGTAAGAAAAAAGCTTCGCAAACTCCTGAAAGAACGTCCATACCTGATTGCACCGTGCGGTTATGATGTGCTGAGTGCCAAGGCGATAGAGGCCTCTGGATTCGAAATTATGGGAACGACAGGATACGGGATGCACGGCGTGATGCTCGGGACACCGGACACTGGTCTGCTCGCATTGAACGAGACTGTCACAACTCTCAGCAATATGTGCGATGCAGTCAGGATTCCGGTACTTGCGGACTGTGAGGGCGGATTCGGAAACGCGCTGAATGTGTGCCGGGCGGTCAAGGCCTATGAGAAGGCTGGAGTCGCCGGCCTGTTTATCGAGGACCAGAAGCAGCCGCCGAACTGCCCGTTTATCAAAAAGGCGGAGACAATCTCCCGGGAGGAGATGATCGGCAAAATCCATGCCGCCCTGGATGCGCGGACCGATGAGGATATGGTGATCATAGCCCGCACGGATGCTCCTTTTGAGGAAGGAATTGAGCGCGCGAATGCCTATCTTGAGGCTGGCGCGGATATGGTCAAGATCCTTCCGAAGACCAAGGAAGAACTGCTTGCGCTTCCTTCCCGCGTCAACGGACCAATTCATCTCGGCCTGTACCGCAATAAGGGAATTAATGATGGAATGACAGCCAGGGACTGCGGAGATCTCGGTTATAAGATTCTCACCTATCCGGTGAGTGCCCTGTTTGCCCAGACACAGGCTTTACTCAATTACTTCAGATATCTGAGAGAAAATGAGACGGACGAAGGATATGCCGGACCGATTATGGAGTTCAATAATTATCTGAAATTCATCGGTGTCGATCAGATTCGTGAAATGGGAGAGAAATACGGCCTGAATCAGTGACTGGCTGACTGCTTCACTGTGAGAGCCTGCCTGGATAAGGAACTTTAAGGCAGGCCCTTCCGATCCTCCCTCGAAGGTAGATGTGTTGACAGAGGGATGCCGCCTGAGAAGCTGCAGAAAGGAGAATTGGAATGAAACACAGCGCCAAGGAACTGGAAGATCTGGCAAAAGAAGCCCGCAGAATCACGCTGCGTATGATTGCCAGCATTGGAAAGGGCCATGTCGGCGGTTCGCTTGATATCATAGATGCGCTTACGATTCTGTACTATGAAGAGATGAATGTAGATCCATCTGATCCCCGGAAAAAAGGCAGAGACCGTCTCGTTCTCTCAAAAGGCCATGGGGGTCCGGGATTATATTCCATTCTGTGTATGAAAGGCTTTTTTGATAAAAAGCACATCGAAACCCTGAATCATCCCGGGACGATCCTGCCCAGTCACTGCGACCGGACTCTGACGCCTGGAGTCGATATGACGGCCGGATCCCTTGGACAGGGGCTGTCCGCTGCTGTTGGAATGGCTCTGGCAGACCGGATCGATCACAATGGCGCCCGTGTCTACTGTATCATAGGAGACGGCGAGAGCCAGGAAGGGCAGATATGGGAAGCAGGCATGTATGCGGCCCAGATGAAGCTCGGCGGCCTTACTGCCTTCCTTGACCTGAATGGGCAGCAAATTGATGCCCCGGTCGATCAGATCAACTCCATGATTGATGCCGCCGCAAAATGGCGTGCTTTTGGATGGAATGTCATGGAGATAAACGGGCATAACTTCCAGGAGATCTACGATGCAGTCGAATCCGCGAAGAAATGTGAGGACAAGCCCAGCATGATCGTCATGCACACGATCAAGGGCAAGGGCTGGAAGCGGGTTGAAGGAACTACAAAGTGCCACAGTATGCCGGTCACGGAAGCAGATCTCGAGGAAGCGCTGGAGGATCTCAGGTAAAGGAAGAAAATTTGATGGAAGAAAAAGAGGAAATGAGGAAAGTTTTCTGTGATACACTGATCGAACTTGCAGGCACAGATGACCGGATCTGTATCATCAATTCCGATTCCCGCCAGATTTCCGGCACTCTCGCCTTCGAGCACGCTTATCCGAACCGTTCCTTCAATGTCGGTATCGCAGAGGCAAACATGGTTGGAGTCGCCGCGGGCTTGTCTGTCAGTGGAAAGATTCCATTCGCACATGCATTTGCTCCGTTTATGAGCAGACGCTGCATGGACCAGGCGACGGTATCGCTGGCACTGAGCGGCCTGAATGCGGTTCTTGTCGGCCTGTCTCCGGGCATTGTCGCGGAAATTAATGGGGCAACCCATCAGGCCTATGAAGATATCGCTGTGTACCGTGCGATTGCCGGAACAACCATTCTTGAACCCTTTGACCCGGTTCAGCTCAGGCAGATGATTCCTGCCGCGATAAAACGCGGCGGCCTGGTCTATCTCCGATACGACCGCGGTGTGACGCCGGTCTTTTACGGGCCGGAGTATCGTTATGAGATCGGGAAAGCGGATATTCTCCGGGATGGAGGAGATATCACCCTTATTTCAAGCGGCATAATGCTGAATCAATGCCTGCAGGCAGCTGCCATCCTGGAAAAAGAGGGGATCGGCGCCAGAGTGATCAACATGCACACAATCAAGCCGATTGACAAAGAGGCGGTCATTGATGCATCCAGAACAACCGGACGCATCGTCACGGTAGAAAACCACAATATCCTCGGCGGTCTCGGCAGCGCAGTTGCAGAAGTGCTCTCAGAAGAAGCGCCCTGCAGGATGCGCAGAATAGGTGTCCGCGACCGATTCGGAGAAGTCGGAAAGCGGGACTACCTCAGAAGGTGCCTGCACATCGACACGCCGGATATTCTTGAGGCGTGCCGCGCGCTTCTGTAAAATGCCGTTCAGTAAACAGCAGATCAGGGGGAGGAGTTCAATCATTCCTAAAAGGAGGACTATGAAAATGAGGAGACAATGCTTGGGTTTGGTTCTTGCGGCAGCGATGGTGACAGGACTGGCAGCGTGCGGAGGGAGTTCTTCTTCCAATACCACGGCAGCTGCAGCCGAAACAACCGCTTCTTCATCGGATAAAGCGCAGGAAGACACTGCGGCTTCCGGCGGTGAAAGCAGTGAGAGTGCCGGCACGGCAGAGAATTACCTGACCTTCAAGGTCGGCACCAATCACAATACCGACTCTTTCTTCTACAAGGGACTCTCAGAGTTCAAGAAAATCATCGAAGAGAAGACCAATGGTGCCGTTCAGGTACAGGTTTTTGCGGATGAGGCTCTGGGAACGGAAGGGGAAATGGCAGAAGGTGTTGCCATGGGAACCGTAGATGCATGCCTGATCGGATCCAGCTCTGTCGCAAAACTGGACTCCAATTTCAATGTATTCAGCCTTCCCTACCTGTTCAACGATAATGATCATGTCGATGCTGTCTTTGCCGGTGCACCCGGACAGCACTTCAAGGACAGCATCTGGAACAACAACCATGTGAAGGTGCTTGATTACTGGGACTCCGGTTTCCGCTACTACTCCAACAGCAAGCATGAAATCAACAGCCCGGAGGATATGAAGGGACTTCTGATCCGTATTCCTGACAATCCGATTCAGGCCGCCATCGCGGAGGCGCTCGGAGCTTCCACATCCACACTGGGCTACAAGGAAGTTTATCTCGCATGCTCCAACGGAACTGTCGACGGTCAGGAAGGACCGATCTTTGCTTTCGTCGATGACAATTTCTACGACGTCCAGAAGTATATGGTTCTCGACGGGCATGTTTACACCGGAATGGGGCTCATGATGAACGGAAACGTCTGGGAGAAGCTCAAGCCTGAGGATCAGGAGATTGTTCAGCAGGCTGCCGTTGACGCCGGCCTTGTTGAGAAGCAGGGAATTCGTGACAGTCAGGCGGAACAGATCGAATTTCTTAAGAGCAAGGGGATGGTCATCAATGAAAATCCGGACAAGCAGGCGTGGAGAGACGCAACTGCCAGCGTCTACGACAAATTCAAGGACACCTACGGTGAGGATCTGATCGATCAGATCAAGAACTTCCAGTACTGATCCGAACAGAATTCCGTTGCTTTTCCTGCGGAGTCTGCTTTCCAGAACGGACTCCGCAGGTTCCGGAATTCCACGCTGCAAGGAGGGAGGCCATGGCTTTAGACAGGACGCTGCAGAAGTTATCGGATTTTCTGTACCGCATTTTCTATGTTTTCATCACAGTTACCTTTGCTTTTCTTCTGATCATTCTTTTTATCAATGTTATCGCGCGCAATCTTCTGGGAAGCAGCATCGCTTCCATAGAGGAGGGAAGCCGGTTTGTCTTCACCTGGATGATGTTTTTCGGAATTGCCGTTGGCATATTCAAGAAAAAGCATCTCGGCGTGGAATTCCTTGTTTCGCGCTATTCACCCGGAATGAAGCACTTCTTTGAAATCGTAAGCTGTCTTCTGACGCTGGTTTTGTTCCTGACGCTGACTGTTTACGGCTTTATCTACGCAAAAAGCACGATGACCATGCGGTCTCCGATTATGGGGATTGCGTATGGGCTTGTCTATTTATGTATCCCGATCAGCGGAATCCTGAGCATCTTTTACTGTATTGTTGACCTGATTTCAACAATCTGCCATTTCGGGAAGGAGGATAAAACGTGAGTTCTTCATCTTTACTCATCCTGATGATTGTCGTTTTTCTTCTCCTCGTTGTCTTAACGGGAACCCCGATTGCTGTTGCGCTCGGACTCGCGGCGATTTTTGAGCTGATCATGCAGGGCAGCACTCCTCTTATGATTGCGCCGCAGCGGATTTACAATGGTATCAACAGCGTGACGCTGATGGGCATTCCTTTTTTCATGCTGGTCGGCTCGATCATGGAACGGAGCGGAATCACGCAGAAACTGATTGATTTTGCGAACTCCCTTGTGGGATGGCTCCGGGGCGGTCTCTGCTATGTCGGCGTTCTCACAGGCATCCTGATGGGCGGGATCTCAGGCTCGGCTCCCGCAGATACTGCCGCTCTGAGTTCCATCATGGTCCCGAGCATGGAACGAAGCGGTTATCCGAAGGCCTTTTCAGGAGCCCTCATGGCGAGCTCCGGCACTCTCGGAATCATCATTCCGCCGAGCATGCCGATGATCGTCCTTGCAAGCATTACCGGAATATCCGTCGGAAAGCTGTTCCTCGGCGGCATCATTCCCGGGATCATGATCGGCGTTTCCTTCATGCTGGTATGTGCTGTCACCTGCATTGTCCGAGGCTATGACAAGGATCATGCCACACACTTTTCGCCGAAACAGGTTCTGAGGACCTTGAGGCATGCCATTCTCCCGATCATCGCTCCGCTGATTATCGTAGGTGGTATTTTGACCGGAATTGTGACGGCGACAGAATCTGCCATCACGGCAGTGGCCTACACACTGTTTCTTGCCATGGTCGTGTACCGGACAATCAAGCCGCGCGACCTTCCGGAAATGTTCGTGGAATCTGCCATCGGTGCCTCAAATGTCATGTTCATCATCGGGACCTCGAGCCTCTTTGCATGGATTCTCCAAAGCAATAATTTCCAGCAGGTTATCCTCGGGATATTCGGAGATTCGGTGAACAATAAGCTTTGGGTCATGCTGGTCGTGAACCTTGTTTTCTTCATCGGGGGTTTCTTCCTTGAGGGAACCGCCATGCAGATCATGTTCATTCCGGTTCTGCTCCCGATCGTTCAGGCAGCCAACATTGATCTTGTTGCTTTCGGCGTCACAGTCATCTGCAATATTTCAGTCGGAAATTTAACCCCGCCTGTCGGCGTCTGCCTCTATGTTGCAGCGAACTCTGCACAGGCGAAGGTCGAGAATATCATACGGGAAATCATTCCATTTGTTCTCATTACTCTGCTGGACATCGCTATTCTCGTTTTGTTTCCGCAGCTCATCACTGCGATACCGCAGATGATGAAATAATCGGAGCTTTCACGCAGTGAAAAATGGAGGTGTACCAGTGAAATTCCCTGATCATTTTGCCCGGCTTAAAAAACACCCGGAATCTTTCCGCGCGCTCATCGGATTTTTGATCGGATGCCTCGGGATCGCTGTCGGGCTGCTTCTTATCACACCGGTCTCTGAAAATTTCGGCGTCCTTTTCGCAATGGGATTTTCGGTCGTTTCCGGGATATTTTACACAAAATATTCGGATGCAAGGAACAGGCGTGTCCGAGAACAATCCTGAAATGCACCCGGATGGAGGCATAAGCTATGAATCACAAGTATTTTACGGAAGCAGATGTGGTAAGCCTGGAGCATACGGCGAAGCAGATCCGCAGCGATATCGTACAGATGATCGGCAAAGCCGGAGCCGGCCACCCCGGGGGCTCGCTCTCGGCTGCCGACATGATCACCGCGCTGTATTTTCATGTCCTGAACATTGATCCTGCGCGTCCTGACTGGCCGGATCGGGACAGGTTCATTCTCTCCAAGGGTCACGCCTGCCCGGCTCTGTATGCAGCGCTGGCCCGACGCGGCTATTTTGACGTCAGTGAGCTCTCCCATCTTCGGGAATATGGTTCCATGCTTCAGGGGCATCCGGATATGCGGCGGACCCCCGGGATTGATATCAGCACCGGCTCTCTTGGAAATGGTCTTGCAGTAGGTGTCGGGATGGCGCTCTCTGCGAGGCTGCACAGGCAGGAATACATGACCTATGTCATGCTCGGTGACGGAGAACTGCAGGAGGGCCTCGTCTGGGAGGCGGCTATGGCAGGAGCCCACCATGATCTGAAAAACCTGATTGCAATCGTGGACTGCAACGGGGTGCAGATCAACGGCTGGGTGAATGAAATCATGAATGTTGAGCCGATCGGAGACAAGTGGCGCGCCTTCGGCTGGCGCGTTCTCGAGGTCAACGGTCACAACATGAAGGATCTGCTCACGGTTCTTCATACCGCAAGGACCATGCGTCATCCCACTGTCATTCTGATGCGGACCGTCAAGGGACGCGGGGTTTCCTTTATGGAAGACAATTCCGCATGGCACGGAAAGGCGCCGGATGAGGAACAGATGACAAGAGCGCTGCGCGAAATCTGCAAGGAAGGTGTCGTTTAATGAAAGAACTACTTGCTGACAGGCATATCTTTGGCAATGAACTTTGTGAACTCGGAAAGACGCATCCGGATTTTGTCGTCTGCAATGCAGACACAAAGGCATGCAACCTGGAACACTTCGCGGATCTCTTTCCGGAGCGCGCCTTCTCAATCGGGATCGCCGAGCAGGACATGACTGACATCGCGGCAGGACTGGCGGCCTGCGGCAACAAGGTGTTTATCTCAACCTTTGCTGTCTTCGCGACCATGCGCGCCTGCGAACAGGTGCGGACCTTTATCTGTCATCCGAAGCTCAACGTGACAATTCTCGGAACGCACACAGGTCTTCAGGTCGGAGGGGACGGGGCAACTCACGCGGCAGTCGAGGACGTCGGGATCCTCAGTACCTTCCCGAATATGACGATCATACAGCCGGCGGACGGCGTCTCTGCAAAGGCAATGGCAGATGCTGCGGTCGATTTCTCAGGCCCTCTTTATGTCCGGCTTCACCGGAATGCCGTCCCGGATTTCTATGATCCGCTGACATACCATTTTGAATTCGGCAAGGCGGTCACAGTCGCGGATTATGGGACGGACCTTACCATCATCTCCTCCGGAATTCTGCTTTCCAAGGCAGCAGAAGCTGCGAGAATTCTGAGATCCAGGGAAATCGGCGCCCGGCTGCTGGACATGGAGACAATCAAGCCGCTGGACAGAGAGGCAGTCATCCGGGCTGCGCGCGAAACCGGCGCGATTCTCACGATTGAGGACCACAGCATTTTCAACGGACTCGGAGCAGCCTGCGCGGAAGTGATCGTTGAGACGATACCGGTTCCGATGCAGCGCATCGGGATTCCGGACTGCTTCGGAGAGTCCGGCGATCCGGAGCTCTTGTACCGGGAACACGGGATGGATACGGATTCCATCGTCCGCAGAGCTGTGGAATTGGTTGAACGCAAGAAAAGAATGAATTAAGGAAAGAGCGCAGAATGAAAAATCCACATGTCACAATTCTTCAGACCAGTTTTGCTAAACGGGATGATACGATTGCCTTTCTCAAGGAGAAGGTTCCGGGGGTTCAGGTCGAATTCATTACGGACAGCACAATACTCAAGGATGTGCGCGCAAACGGGGGTCCGTCACAGGCCGTGATAGACCGCATGCGCTTATATGCAAAGGCCGCACAGATTTCCGGTGCGGATCTCATCATCAATTCCTGTTCCACCGTGGGGGAGGTGGCGGACCTCTATCGCCGCGATGTGTCGATTCCGGTTTTGAGAATCGATGAGCCGATGTGCAGAGAAGCCGCAGCGCTGGGGACAAACTTCGCCATTATCGGAACGGTCGAGACTTCTATGGGTCCTGTGGCAAGGCTCATTGCCCGGATCGCGCGCGAGCAGGGGAAGACAGCGCACTGCCAGCTCTTTGTTCAGAGAGAAGCATGGGACGCTCTGACTTCCGGCCATCCGGAGGAGCACAACCGGATCCTCCTGAAGAATATCCGGGAGCTGGACAGCCGGGGATTTGACGCAATCGTGATGTCCCAGGTATCCATGCGCGCCCTTCTTCCGGATCTGAAGGATGTCCGCACACCGGTGCTCTGCAGCTTTTATTCCGGTTACGGCGCCGCCGCGGATAAGCTCAATGCAATCCGCGCGGCGGGATAAGCGGCTTCCTCGGGCGGAGCTCCTTCCTTCACCGGAATCCTGCCCCTCCGCAGCTCTCTGCTTTTCGACGAGACTGTATTCGCCAATGCATTTTCAAAATGCTGTATGCTCTGCTTTTGTCAGAGCATACAGCATTTCTCTTGTGCGCCTGGCGGCGCACGTTTCTTAAGGGTAAAAGTCCCAAATCCGCCCGGTAGTGGGAAGGGTATAGCCGAAGGCAAGGGTGTCCGCCGCGAAGTGGAATCCGAAGGAAGCCGGATGTGGGAACAGACTAACCACGGGCAAACC
>CACXCJ010000126.1 GCA_902766175.1 uncultured Lachnospiraceae bacterium | reverse complement strand
AGCTGACCGCATCCTTGTAGCCCGGGGAAATCAGGCCGGAGGTGAGATTCTCCGCGACACCGATCAGGATTCCTCCGATCAGAGAGCCGGAGATGCTGCCCATGCCTCCGAGAATCGCGCACGCCCATCCCTTCAGGCCGGCAAGTGCGCCCATGGTCGGGAAAATCGTGTAGAGCGTTCCCATGAAAAATCCCGCTGCCGCGCCGAGCGCGCCGCTCACCGCAAAGGTCACCTTGATCAGCCTCTCGGAGTCCGCTCCCATGAGAGAGAGCGTCTTCATGTCCTGGGAGCCGGCCATCATCGCTTTTCCGACCAGCGTCCGCGTGAAGAAGAGCTGCAGGAGTGCCATGATGATGAGAGAACCGACGAGAATCATGAGGTGAATGGAGCTGATCGTGATCGGCGTTCCCCCGATCGTAAGGAGAGTCACCAGATGATTGTCCAGGAGCTGCGGGTAGACCCGCGGATTTGCGGTGAACGCCGCGTTTGCCGAGTAGCGGACCAGGATGGAGAGGCCCAGAGCCGTGATGAAGCCCGACTTCACGAGCGCCCCCTTTTTTCTGAGCGGCACGTATCCGAACTGATCCAGAAGCATCGCCGCCACGGCGCCCGCTGCCATGGAGAGGAGCAGCGCCGGCAGAAGCGGCATGTGCGCGCAGGTCGTGAGGAAGAACCCGGTGTAGGCGCCGATCATGTAGACCTCGCCGTGTGTCCAGTTGATGATCCCGACGATGCCGAACACCGTGGTCCATCCGATTGCAATCAGCGCGTAGATTCCGCCCGACGCAAGTCCGTTGATGATCTGCTGCAGCAGTACTGCCATAAAGCTACCTCTCTGGCGCATTTTTCCGGTGTGCCCCGCCGGAAGAGATTTTCCGGCACGCCTCCGCCTGCCGGTGCCGGAATACAAGATGCGGCCGGGGAGGTGCACAGCATCTCCCCGGTTGATGAGCTCCCAGATCCAATTACTCGTCGAGCGTGAATTCCCCGTTCTTTACCGTGAGCGTCAGGTAATCTCTCACCCACTCATTGTTCTCGTCAAATGTCACGGTTCCGGTCACCCCGTCGTAGTTCGTCGCCTTCATGCCGTCATGCATGCCCTCCCGGTCCACCTCGCCGTCTTTCTGCTGCATTGCGTAATCCGCCGCTGCCGCGAGAACGTAGGCCTGGTCGTACGCCATCGCCGCGAAGCTGTCCGGCGTCTCTCCGTACTTGTCCTCGTACTTCTTCACGAACTCCTGGACCTTCGGATCCGGGTTCGTGGAGATGTAGACGCTCACGCAGTCCACGCCCTCCATCGCATCTCCCGCGATCTCAAGCGCCTTCGCGCTGTAGAGGGAGGTGTGGCAGATGATGAAGGTGTCGATTCCGAGGCTCTTCATCTGCTTGATGATGAGCGAGCAGTCGGTGACGGTGCCGCACAGCGCGACCGCCTCCGGCGCATCCTGCTTCACGGTCGTGAGAATCGCGGTGAAATCCTGGTCCGTCGGGTTGTACTCGATCGTGTTCACGATCTCTCCGCCGTTCTCCTTCGCGTAAGCGATCAGGTTGTCGGAGAGGTTCTTGCCGAAATCATTGTTCGTGTAGAGGACATCGAACTTCTTGTGGCCCTTCTTCAGCGCCGCCTTTGCCATCTGCGGCCCGACCTGCGCATCCTGCACGGCCATGCGGAAAAAGTAGTCGCTGCAGTTCGCGAGAGACGGGGAACTGGAGGAGACGACCGTGTCAACCAGCCCCGCGTCATCGATGATCGGCACCATGGCGAGCGTGCAGGACGTGAGGCTCGATCCGGTGATCGCGACGATATCGTCATCGTCCGCGAACTTCTGGGCGCCCTTCGCCGCGTTCTGCGGATCCCCCTGGTCATCGTACTCCTCCAGAACGAGATCTGCGCCATTCACGCCGCCGGCCGCGTTGATCTCGTCGAACGCGAGCTGGAGGCCGCGCTGCTGGTCCAGTCCGTACAGGGCGTTGTCGCCGGACATCGGGTTCACGGTTCCGATGTGGATCTCACTGTCCTTCGCGGCGATGTTCTTCTTGTCGGTCATGGACTCTGCACTGCTCTCCGACGCGCTGGTTTCCGCTGCGCCGCTCTCCGCTGCGCTCGTCTCCGCCGCACCTGACCCGGAGCCTGAAGAAGAGCCGCCGCAGGCGGCAAGACAAACCGCGGCTGTGAGAAGAACTGCCAGTCCTCTGTATTTTCTCATCTGAATTTTCCTCCCCGTTTCCCGGGCCGCTGAACGCTCCCGGTCCATGTCGATTTTCAAAACAGCGGTTGTACCTACCATACCACGATTTATCTGAGAATCAATCGCTATTTTGTATCAATACGTATAATTTTTCGGTTTTGTATGGACATTCTGGCCATATCAGGAGTAGAATCTCTCTGACAGAAAAATCTGGCAGAAAGGACTTGAGATGGCACTTACCATTCGGGATATCATCGCGCGGAATCTGTTCCCCGGCCTGACAGTGGCGGCGGGCCAGAGCGGCCTGGACCACGTCGTGAGCTGGGTAAACATCATGGAAATTCTGGACACTCCGCAGACAGTCCAGCCCGGAGAGCTGCTCGTCACCACCGGGTACGGGCTCGCGGACCGCGACAAGTACGGCACGCTGATGGACCGCCTCAGGGAGCAGAAAATCTCCGGTGTCGCGGTCCAGACGGGCTACTACATAGACCGGATTCCGGATTTTATCCTCTCATCGGCGGACCGCTGCGGAATTCCCGTTCTGAACCTGCCGTCCGACTACTCGTTCTCCGACATTCTCCACGTGATCATCGGGGAACTCGGCACGGATCCGGAGCTTCTGAACCCGTCCGGCTTTGACTCCGGCTTTTTCCGCCGCACCGTCTCGGAGGCGCTCGCGGGAAAGGAGGACGTATACTTCGCACCGGGCACCCAGTGCCGCCTGATCTGCGTCTGCGCGTCAAACGCGAACGCCGTCAGCGCGGCCAGTGCCCAGGAGGGCGTGAGGCGCCTCTGCCACTCCCTGAATCCCAAGCCCTCGGACTGCATTTCCGTGCTCCGCCCCGGCGGCCAGGGATGCTTTCTCGCAGTCTTTCCGAAAGATGCGGACTTTTGTGCCGCGGCCTACGGGCTCCTGATCCAGATCACGGAGATCTCGGAGGAGAGCGCCCTGAACCTCTATGCGGGGACGGATCTCGTGGCCTCCCCGGCGGCGCTTCCGGACGCCTTCCGCCACACGGCGCAGTGCCTCGCGCTGTTAAAGAAAATCGAGGCAAGGCGCGGCATCGCCCCGTATGAGGACTGTGAAGCGCTGGAGAGCCTCGGCCTGCTCCTCGGTTCCGCCAGGAATCTCGCTGTCCCGAACCGCGCAATCCGCCTGCTCGCGGAGCGGGACCGCGGCAGCCGGACTGCGCTGTTAAAGACACTGCGGATCTATCTCGCGGAAAACTGCAACGCCTCCCGCGCCGCAGAGCGTCTGTTCATCCACCGGCACACCCTCATCAACCGCCTGCAGACCATCCGGGAGCTGACCGGCATACACCTCGAGGACTATTTCTGCCGCCTCTCCCTCTCCAATGCGCTCCTGTTGCGCGACTACTTTGACGCGTAGGATGCCCGCCGCCGGTGCGGCGCTTTATTTTCCGCCCTCCGGCTCGCTCCCTGCGCTTTCATTCTCCGGCAGCTCCTCCGCCCTTCCGCCGCCGGCCGTTTTTCCGGGCTCCTTTTCCGGGTGCAGGAGCCTGCCGTAGTAGCTGTCTGCCGTATAGAGCGCGGCTGCGGGGTTATTTCCGAGGACACGGTCCTTCACGACCAGCACCGTGACCGGCGCCTCGGCGTACTTTAAGAACAGGCTGTCATGCCCCACACAGAGACCGATCATCACGTCAAGATCCGTCTTCTCCCGGTTCAAGGTCATCGCCTGCAGAACCGGGTTGCACATGTTCGGGTCCACCCACTCGCAGCGCTTCGGAATCCCGATATCCACCTTTTTCTGCGCACCGCACTTGCACGCGGCGCCGAAGACCTCAAACCCGTGCGCCCGGAAAATCTGCGCGGCCGTCCCCGCCTCCCGGAGAAGGCCTACGCAGGTCGCGATTCCGATCCGCCTCGCGCCGATTTTTTCCGCGAACTTCATGGTCTCCTCCACCCGCGTGAGCCGGCAGTAGTAATCCGCCTCCACCTCCGCAGCAGAGACTGCGATGCGGTTGATGTCGGGCTTTTTGTACTCCGCCATGGCCTTTTCGATGAGCGCGGGGTCCATTTTCTCCGTGAGACAGAACGGCGGGTAGGATTTTCCCGTGCCTCCGCAGCACGCCATCACCCTGCAGTCGACACAGGTGTGCGCAGGAAAGGCCGGCGCATTCTCCTTTTCCGGCATCTCACGCGCCTCAGAACATCCTTCCAGACTTCTTTTCTTCTCTTCCTTCATGGCTGCTCCTCCCATTTTCCCAGTCTGCCCTGCAGCTGTCACAGCGGCACTCCGATCAGCTGATTCAATACGGGCTCATACACTCTGCTACAAGAAAACTATGCAGCCGAATCTCCGTTCCGTCAAGCGGCATGGAGCGTTTCCAGTCACGGATGTCAAAAAAAGCACGCATCTGCGCGGTTTCCCGTGTATCTGCGTGCATCCTTCCACTTCAAGTCGGGGTGACAGGATTCGAACCTGCGACATCCTGCTCCCAAAGCAGGCGCCCTAGCCGGACTGGGCTACACCCCGTAATAGAAACAGTCTACCCCTTTTTGCCCGGATTGGCAACTTCGATTCTCAGAGGAATCTGAGCTCGTAGTGCGCATTCCCGCTTTCATCGAGCGTCATGATCAGGTAGCTCGGCCTGTGCCCCTCCTGACGCGGAAACGAGAGGCTTCCGGGATTCAAGAGCGTCACCTCTTTCCCGATCTCGACGACCGGCCGGTGCGTGTGGCCGAACATCGCGATGTCAAAGCCGCGCGCAATGGCCTCCTTTCTGAGAAGGGAGAGATCCAGGCTCACATCGTAGTAGTGGCCGTGAACCAGGAGACACCGGTACCTTCCGATGCGGACCTCCCGCTCGCTCTCAAGAGCGGAGAAGTAATCATTGTTGCCTCTCACCACGATGAGTTCCGTTTTCCCGGGCAGCCACCTGCGGTAGCGCTCTTCACTTCCCTCCGCGTCCCCGAGATGAATCATCATGTCGATCGGGGACTCCTCCGCGAGCACGCGCTCCAGGTTCTGGTCCCTCCGGTGCGTGTCGCTGACAATCAAAATTTTCTTCATGCGATGACTCCTGCCCCGCGGGGCGTATCCGCGCGCAGACAGGATTTCGTTCCGCCGCGGGCCTCCCGGCCGCATCCCCGTCCGGTGCGGTCTGTTCTTTTTCTGCGGCTCACCCTTCCTGCAGCGCTGCAAGGAGCTTTTTCCGCATCAGCCGCAGTGCCTTTCCCCGGTGGCTGATCGCGTTCTTCTCCTCCTCCGGGAGCTCCGCGGAGCACCTTCCGTACTCCGGGAGATAGAGAATCGGATCGTACCCGAATCCGTTCTTCCCGGCCGGCTTTTCCGCGATCTCCCCCTCCATCACGGCCTCCGTGACAAAGTGTCTTCCGTCCGGGAGAATGCAGGCAATCGCGGCGTGGAACCTCGCGCTCCGCGCCTTTCCGGTGAGTCCCGTGAGCCTGCGGATGATCTCCGCGTTTTTCTCCTTGTACGGCGTCTCACGCCCGAGCCAGCGCGCGGAGTAAATGCCCGGCTCCCCGCCGAGTGCGTCCACGGAGAGACCGGAATCGTCCGCCATGACAATATCCTCCGGGAGCAGCTGATGCACCGCCTCCGCCTTGATCATCGCATTCTCCGCGAAGGTGCTGCCGTTCTCGTCCGGTTCCGCTGCGGCGCCCGCCTCCTTCATCGAGAGGATCTCCCCGTCATAGTCTGCGAAGATCTCTCGTATCTCGCGCATCTTGTCCTGATTTCCCGTCGCAAATACGATGCGGCGCTTCTTCGTCATTTCCGTCCTCCTGCCTTCCCGCCGGGAACTGCCCTGCGTCCCGCTCTGCTGTCCCGGGGCGCCGGGTCTCCCGCTTTGCCGTTCCGCGGCGCCTGGTTCCCCGCTCCGACGCTCCGGGGCGCCGGGTCTCCCGCTTTGCCGTTCCGGGCCGCCGGGTTCCCCGCTTCCTCCTCCGGCAGCACTCTGTGGCGCTTCGGCGGCTTCTGTCCCGCGAAGGTATAGAACCAGGTCCGCATCATCCCATTGTAGACCTTCCGCTTTTTGTCGGCCTTCCGGCCGATTGCGCGCTCCGCGCCGGGAAATCCCGTGATGAGGTAGAGGGACCAGTCGTCCAGCGCCCGGAAGCGCTCGCCGAGCGTCCGGTAGAGCGCCTCGACCTCCTCCGTCTCTCCGCTCATCAGGCGCTCCCCGTACGGCGGATTCGTGATGAGAAAGCCGTACTTCTTCGCGTGAGAGAGCTCTGAGACGGGGCGCTGCTGGAAATGAATCAGACCCGCGACGCCGGCCTGCTCCGCGTTCTTCATGGCCATCCGGATCACAGCGGGGTCCGCATCGTACCCCTGGATATCGGTCTCGACCTGAAGGTCAAGGAGATCCCGCGCCTCATCCAGCACCTCGTACCAGCATTTCCTCGGAACCAGATTGTCCCAGAGCTGGGAGGTGAACTCCCGGTTCATGCCCGGCGCCATGTGCGCCGCCATCATCGCCGCCTCGATCGGAAAGGTCCCGCTCCCGCAGAACGGGTCCACCAGAATCCGGTCCTTATGCCACGGTGTGAGGAGAATCAGCGCAGCGGCAAGCGTCTCGGTGATCGGCGCCTTTACGGTCTCCGTGCGGTATCCCCTCTTATGAAGCGATGCACCGCTCGTGTCGATCCCGACCGAAACCGTGTCGTTGTGCACGAAAACCCGCACAGGATACGCGGCCCCGGTCTCCTCAAAGTGCTCCTGCCCGTAGTGCGCGCCGAGGCGGCGTACCATGGCTTTCTTCATGATGGACTGAATGTCGGAGGTCGAGAAGAGCTTACTGTTCACGGAGGTCGCCTTCGTCACCCAGAAGCGCGCGTCGCGCGGCAGAAATTCCTCCCAGGGAAGCGCCGCTGTCTCTTCAAACAGCTCGTCGAATGTCACCGCCTGGAACTCTCCGACATTCAGCAGCACGCGCTCCGCCGTGCGGAGCCAGACATTCGCGCGGACAAGCGCCTCGGCATCTCCCGAGAAGCTCACGCGGCCGTTGTCCGTCGATGCCACATCATAGCCCAGATCCGTGATCTCCCGCTTCAGCACTGCCTCCAGGCCGAAATGGCAGGGCGCGGTAAATTCATACGTCTTATTCATATGGCCAATCATACCTGAAAAAAAATGCATCCGCAAGGAGCTTTCTCCTGCGGATGCGCTGCCTGATGAGCTGTCTGCTGCGCTGCCTGCTGTGCGGTCTGTCCGCACGGCGGAATGCTCAGTCTCCGAGAACGTTCCGGATTGTGAGCGGATTTGCGTAATTCCATTTTGTCACGCGGACGCCCTTTCCGGTGCCAACCGCGTGAATCGCCTTGCCGTCCCCGACATAGATCGCGATGTGGTTCACCTGGCCGTCCTTCGGGACGCCGTCATAGGCGATGAGGTCGCCCGGCCGCATCTCAGAGGCCGTCACGCTGACTCCCTCTGCGGCCTGAACCGCGGACTGATGATACAGGTTGACATTCGCCGCGTTCTTCATGACGTACATGACAAAACCTGAGCAGTCAAACCCGCTCTCCGGGCTGTCGCCGCCGAAAACGTATTTCGAGCCGGCAAGATTCTCCGCGTACGCGACAATCTCCTTCCGGAGGGCGCTCACACTGCTCCAGTCCGTCGTCATGCTCGTGTCCGGATTGGAGACGGTCGGCTCATTCACGCCATGATCTCCGGCGTGAACCAGGGACACGCCCGGTCCGGTCTGGGAATCCAGAATCCGCAGCTCGTCATCGGACACCCCGGAATCCTGAAGGCTGTCGGAATCCGGCTTCACCGCGCTCGAGGAGAGTCTGGAGGCTTCGGACCCGCTGGTTTCCTGCGCCGCCGTGGTCTCCGCCGGCGGCGCCGCAGTCTCTGCCGCCGAAGCTGTCTCTGACGGGGCCGCTGATGCCGCTGT
>CACXCJ010000125.1 GCA_902766175.1 uncultured Lachnospiraceae bacterium | reverse complement strand
GCGCCTCGACAACCGGGATCCCGAAGCCTTCCGCGCGGGACGGGAACAGGAAGGCATGGCAGGAAGCGTATTCTTCCGCCTTTTGCTGCTCACTCACGTAGCCGAGATACTGCATGGAGGGAAGCGTTTTCTCCAGCTTATCCAGCATGACCTGAATTTCCCGGTCGCGGATCTTTCCAGCAAAACGGAGGGGTCTAGTGCCTCCGTGTTTGATATACTGTTCATAGGCACGGAGAAGGAGGTCCGTGCCCTTTCTCGTTTCCAGATTCCCGATGTAGAGGTAAGCGCCATTATCTGTAATTGGCAGCTTCGGCATTTCAGGGACAATAATATACCCGACCGTGTACTTTTTATTCCGCGCCTCCGGAAAATATTCTTCCGTATGTTTCCGGCAGTCCTCTGAATTATAGATCAGACGGTCAAAGGTGTGAATCGTCTTCTTCATTCCGTGGTGAAAATACTGCGGGTATCCGAGGGCAAAATGTTTCGGATCGGACAACGGAAACATGTCATGAATCGTCGTGTAAAGAAGGCCATATGGATTTTGAATCAGGATCGGGCAAAGGTTATTTCCCTCCCAGAAGATATCCGGCTTTTCCCGCTCAATGCATTGCTGCACAAAGCGATAGTACCAGAGCAGGCTAGCACTTTTGCTCTCCGTTTTCCCATACTCGAATACCAGCATACCGGAGCGGATGAGTTTCCGCATCTCCTCACTTTTTGCGACATCCGTGATGAGTTCGATGTGCAGGTCAGGATATTTTCGGAGCTCATTTACCAGCGTGTAGATGTACATGCCGATGCCGCTCGGTTTTGTTCCCAGCGCTCTGGCATCCATCAGGATCTTGATCATCGTCCGGCCCTCAGCCATAAAGGTTCAATGTGCCCACCGAATGCATTTCGATCGGATTCACGGTCTGCTGCGCGCTTACACGCCTTTGTTCCCGTGGCTTGTTTACATACTTCGATTTACTTCATATAACACGAAAGGTCGTCAGCGATTTTCTTTTCCACTGCCGCTGCCTCTTCCCTGTTCTTCGCATTCACGGAGATATATGCCTTAAGCTTTGGTTCCGTACCGCTCGGGCGCACGACTACCGAGCAGTCCCCGTCCAGGAAAAACTTCAGGACATCGCTCTTCGGGAGGCCATCCAGTCCATTCTGATAATCGAGCACCTTGAGAACTTTCCGCTCTCCCATGGAGTCCACCGGTCCGCGGAAGGCGCGCATGATGTTCTGCATTTCAGCAAAACCGGCACTTCCCTCGAAGGTATAGGAGTGAAGCGTGTTCATGCAGTAGCCGTACGTCTGATAAATCTCCTGGAGCTTCTCAAGAAGAGAAATTCCATGCGTCTTATAGTATGCAAACATCTCACAGATCATAAACGCGGCGTCAACGGCGTCCTTGTCGCGGACGTAGCCGCCGGTGAGGTAGCCGTAGGATTCCTCAAATCCGCAGATATAGTCCTTTTCCCGGCCTTCCTGATCAAGCCGTCCGATCTGCTCGCCGATAAATATGAATCCCGTCAGGACATTGATGGTCGTGACGCCGTAATGCGCCGCGATTTTCTCTGCCAGATCCATCGTGACGATGGTCTTGATGAACACCGGGTGCTCAGGCATTCGGCCATTTGCCTTGCGGCGGGAGCAGATGTAATCCAACAGAAGCAGACCTGTTTCATTTCCCGTCAAGAGAGTGTAGCCGCCCTCCTTACTACGCACTGCGATGCCGCAGCGGTCGCAGTCAGGGTCCGTCGCAAGAAGCAGGTCGGCATTTTGCTGCGCGGCATATTGCATTCCGAGCTCCATAGCTTCGTGGATTTCCGGGTTTGGATATGGGCAGGTCGGAAATGTCCCGTCCGGTTTTTCCTGTTCCTTTACGACTGTGATATTGCTGAAGCCGGATTCCTCCAGGACCCGGGTGACCGGCTTTAATCCGGTTCCGTTCAAAGGGGAATAGACGATCGCGACATTCCGGTCTACCTCTTCTCCTGGCAGAAACATGGACTGTGCCTTCACATGCTCTATAAAATCGGTTGTCACCTGATCCGGAATATATTCGATTTTTCCGTCCTTCAGTGCAGCATCAAAACTTTCTCTTCGGACATCCCGGAAAGTGTCCACCTGCTCGATTTCTTTCAGAATGGCATCCGCCGCTTCCGTTGTGATCTGACAGCCGTCCGGGCCATAGACCTTGTAACCATTATATTTCGACGGGTTATGAGAAGCCGTCACCATAACGCCCGCTGCGCAGTGAAGCGCACGAACCGCAAAGGAAAGACAGGGGGTCGGCATCAGTTGGGAATAGAGATAGACATGAATCCCGTTCGCCGCAAATACCCTGGCAGCCGTCTGCGAAAACAGGCCGCTTTTGATTCTGGAATCATAGGAAATGGCGATGGAAGGCATCTTTCCGCTAGCAGAAGCAGAGCTGCTGTTCACATAATTTGCCAGTCCCTGGGAGGCCTTGGCAACTGTATAAATGTTCATACGGTTCGTCCCGGCGCCGATCACGCCGCGGAGCCCTCCAGTCCCGAAAGCGAGATCTCGGTAAAAAGCATCCTCGATGCGGGAGGGATCCCTCTCCATCTCCTCAAGCTCGCGAAGAAGATCCGGGTCTTCCGTTGCATTTGTTTTCCACAGGGTATAAAGCGCGTTGACATCGTTCATTGATCTTTCCTCATCAGCAGTTAATTTTTAAGAAGGCTGCTTTTCCGTGAATTCGGATCTCTTCACTGTCTGCCGGCACAAACAGCGTATCCCCCTTGAAGAAGGGAACCCGATCCTCTCCGAAGGAATAAACACCGCAGCCCTCGAAGCAGAGCAGGACTTCAAAAGAATTATGTCCCGAGCGGAAGTGATACATGGTGCGGAGACGCTCTGTGTTAATGAGCAGGCGCTCCACCTGAAAATACCTGCACCGATTCAGAAGTTCTGAGGCGTACCCACGTTTATAACGCAGAACACGGAGCGGTTGACGTGGGGTGCTTCCGG
>CACXCJ010000124.1 GCA_902766175.1 uncultured Lachnospiraceae bacterium | reverse complement strand
GCATCATTGCCCTCGGCGGCGGCGGTCCGATGGATGTCGCGAAGTCGGTCGGGCTTCTCGCAACATACGGTGGCAACGACCTGGATTATGCCGGATTCGGCAAGGTCCCGGGGCCGATCGTCCCGCTGATTGCGATCCCGACTACCGCCGGCACCGGCTCCGAGGTCACGGCTTCCTCCGTCATCGTCGACGAGAAGACGCACTTCAAGATGGCGGTCATCGACTACAACCTTATCCCGAAGTACGCACTGCTGGACCCGGAGATGATCATGACGCTGCCCGCAAAGGTTGCGGCTGCCTGCGGAATCGACGCGTTCGTTCACGCCGAGGAGGCCTATGTCTCGAAGGCGGCGAATCCGTTCACGGATGCGATGGCAGAGAAGGCGATGGAACTCATCGGCGCAAACATCCGCCGCTTCGTCGCCTCCCGCGATGACGAGGAGGCTGCCTGCAACATGATGCTCGGCTCGACACTCGCCGGAATTTCCTTCGCATGGGCGAAGCTCGGAAACGTGCACGCGATGAGCCATCCGGTCAGCGGCTTCTTCAACGTGGCGCACGGTGTCGCAAACGCGATTCTGCTGCCGACGATCGTCGAGTACAACGCGCTCGCGGACAACGGCCGCTACAAGAAGATCTACAACTACATCACGAATGGCAAGAAGGCGGACGATTCCTTCACACCGGATATGCTCGCGGATGCGCTCCGGAAGCTCAACGCCGAGCTCGGAATTCCCGCGAACCTCTCCGAGGCCGGTGTCACCGAGGACAAGATCCCGGAGATGTCCGTCGATGCCATGAAGAGCGGCAACATCCTTGTGAACCCGCGCCAGACCACGATCAAGGACGTTGAGGCGCTCTACCGCAAGGCACTGGGTTGATCTTTTAAATCCTTCTGAAGGGGATTTGAAGAAATAGCAAGGAAACACGGAGGCAAAGGCTTTAAACACACACACGCATTTGAACAGGCAACAGGTATCTCGTAACTCATTCACTTGACACGCAGACATTGGAAATCGGCAGTGCGCCCGCGGATGCGGGCCGGGGGAAAGGACGACTCTCACCTGCCGGAGAGGGATCCCGGACCAGCCGCCGGTTTCGTAAAAGGAGCAGAAAGAAATGACTGACGAAGAGTACTTAAAGGAACTGGTAGACAAGTCCCGCGCTGCGCAGAAGATTTTCGAGACCTACGATCAGGCGACGG
Organism: uncultured Lachnospiraceae bacterium; assembly: GCA_902766175.1. Classification (GTDB taxonomy): domain Bacteria; phylum Bacillota; class Clostridia; order Lachnospirales; family Lachnospiraceae; genus Moryella. Next base: position 23,820 of record CACXCJ010000124.1, on the reverse strand, counting down.
TCGACAAGGCCGTCAAGGCGATCGGCAAGGTCGTCTATGACAACGCGGAGATGCTCGCCAAGATGGCTGTCGAGGAGACCAGAATGGGCCGCGTCGACTCCAAGATCGGCAAGTGCAGAAACAAGGCGAAGAGCACCTGGTGGAGAATGCGCGACAAGAAGAGCCGCGGTGTTCTCGAGGTCGACAAGGAGAACGGCATCATCAAGCTCGCAAAGCCGATCGGTGTTGTCGGCGCGATCACCCCGACCACGAACCCTGTCATCAACCCGATGCACAACGCGATGTGCGCTCTGAAGTGCGGAAACTCCTTCATCATCAGCCCGCATCCGCGCGCAAAGCACGTCGGTGTCAAGACGGTCGAGCTCATGAACGGTGAGCTGAAGAAGCTCGGAATGCCGGAGAACCTGATTCAGATCATTCCGGAGCCGACCATGGCCCTCTCGGCCGGACTGATGAGTGCCGTTGACCTCTGCCTCTGCACCGGCGGCACGGGCCTCGTGAAGGCAGCGTATTCCTCCGGCAAGCCGGCAATCGGCGTCGGCCAGGGCAATGTCCAGGTTCTCGTGGACCGCGACGTTGACCTGAAGCAGGTCGCGAACATGGTGATTCAGGGCAGAACGTTCGATAACGGTGTTCTCTGCACCTGCGAGCAGAACGTCATTGTTCCGCAGGAGAAGAGAGCCGAGATGATCGAGGCATTCAAGAGCGAGGGCGCTTATGTCATCGACGATCCGGTTGTCGCACAGAGACTGCGCGACAGCGCATTCCCGAACGGCAAGCTGAACAAAGACTGGCCCGGCGCAAGCATCAAGAAGATGGCAGAGCTCGCCCAGCTGCCGGATGTCCCGGACGATACAAAGGTCATTGTCTGCCGCACCGAGGGATATGGACATGATGAGGTCCTCGCGAAGGAGAAGCTGTTCCCGGTCATCGCACTCTTCACCTACGACAAGTGGGAGGATGCCATCAAGATCGCAAAGACGAACCTCGAAATGGAGGGTCTCGGCCACAGCTGCGTGATTCACTCCAACACCGAGCCGCACATCATGGAAGCGGCGGATGTCATCAGCGTCTCCAGATTTGCCGTAAACCAGATCGGCGGCTTTGCACTCGGCGGCGCGATGGACAACGGCCTGAATCCGACCACGACGCTCGGATGCGGCACATGGGGCAACAACAGCATTTCCGAGAACCTTACGTACTATCACCTGATGAATGTCAGCCGGATTTCCTACAGGGTTCCGGATATGTACATTCCTTCGGACGAGGAGATCTGGGCAAGCTGAGCCCTTGGTCTTACCTTCTGAATTCGGGGGCGGATTCGCTTGAATCCGTCCCCCTTTCGCGGAATGAAAGGGGATTTTGAAATGGCAGCAGAGTATATGTCGAAATTTGTGACCCCGGAGGAAGCCGCAAAGGCAGTTCAGTCCGGCGACTGGGTGGACTACGGCTTCGGCGCCGGCTTCCCGGAGCTCATGGACCGGGCGCTCGCCGCGAGGAAGGGCGAGCTGAAGGATGTCAAGATCCGCGGCGGTCTGGTGATCCGCCCGAGAATCGAGGTTGTGGAGGCTGATCCGGAGCAGGAGAGCTTCACGTACTACAGCTGGCACATCGGCGACTACGAGAGAAAGCTTCAGAAGAGGGGACTTGTCAGGTTTGTGCCGGTTCTGCTCCGCCAGCTTCCGTACCTCTTCAGAAACGGCCACGTGCGCTGTGATGTTGCGTGTGTGCCGGTCTCAAGGCCTGACAAGGACGGCTACTGCGGACTGGGAATCTCCAATTTCGCGTGGAGAACCATCTTTGAATCTGCCCGCACCGTGATCTTTGAAATCAATGAGAACTACCCGATGCTCCAGGGACTGAACGGCTCCCACCGCGTCCATCTCTCCGAGGCGGATTACATCGTCGAGGGAAAGCATGAGCCGCTGCCGGTTCGCACCTACAAGGAGCCGACGGAGACGGACAAGAAGATCGCCGAGCTCGTCATGAAGGAAATTCCGGACGGCGCGTGCCTTGCGCTCGGTGTCGGAGGCGTACCGTTCACCGTGGCAGAGATGATCGCAGAATCGGATTTAAAGGACCTCGGGTGCCACACCGGAACCATCAGCGATCCGTACATGATGATGTACAAGGCCGGAAAACTCACCGGCGTGAACAAGGAGATCGACAAGGGCCTGATCTCCTGGAATCTTGCGATGGGCTCGCAGGAGCTTTACGACTGGCTGGATGAGACCGCGGAGCGGATGCACCCCGCTGACCTCGACTACATCCACTCTCCGGAGCGCATGGGACAGATCAGCAGCTTCATCAGCATCAACGGCGGCGTGAACCTGGACCTCATGGGAGAGGAAAATGCGGAGTCTGCCGGTACGCGGCAGCTCTCCGGCATCGGCGGACAGCTCGACTTCCTCGAGGGCGCATTCCGCTCAAAGGGCGGCAAGGGCTTCATCTGCATGGCATCTACACACAAGACGAAGGACGGAAGCATGAAATCGAATATCCTTCCCTGCATCGAGGGAGGCAGCACTGTCTCGGCGCCGCGCACTATGGTGCAGTATGTCGCGACCGAGTACGGCGTCGTGAAGCTCTCCGGGCTCTCCTTGAAGGAGCGCGCGAAGGCGATGATTTCCGTGGCACACCCGGATTTCCGGCCGGAACTGGAGGCGTACGCGGAGAAGGCGTTCTTCTGAGGAGAGAAGCTTCGGGCGCGCGGGCTTCTGACGAGACGAAGCTTTTAGTGTGCGCGCCTCTGACAAGCTGCGCTTCGGGCGCGCGCCGCAGCATCGGAAGGAGCGGTGTCTGCTCCGGACGTCTCCGCGGAAAATTTTCAGGTGCGCCGGGGCGGAATCTGAGGTATTCTTTCTGTATCTTACATACATAAGGTCCGGGGCCGTGGCAGAATCAGCTGCCCCGGCTCCCCGGCCGTTTCAGGAGGTTTTCATGAGGCAGTTTGCCGGAAGCAGAGACTATATCGCATCAGAGGAGCTGATCCGCTCAGTGAACATCGCGGCGGCGCTTGAAAAGCCGCTTCTTGTGAAGGGGGAACCGGGAACCGGAAAGACGATGCTCGCGGAAAGCATCGCCGATTCCCTGGGGATGGACCTCATCATCTGGAACATCAAGTCGACGACAAAGGCGCAGGACGGACTGTACGTGTACGACACGGTTCAGCGTCTCTACGACAGCCAGTTCGGAGAGAAGGGCGTTGACAACATCGAGCAGTACATCCGCCTCGGAAAGCTCGGAGAGGCGTTTGAGGCGGATAAGCAGGTGGTTCTCCTGATCGATGAGATCGACAAGGCCGACATCGAGTTCCCGAACGATCTCCTCTGGGAGCTTGACCAGATGGAATTCTACATTCCGGAGACCGGCCGCACCGTGAGGGCGAAGCACAGGCCGATCGTGATCATCACCTCGAACGCGGAGAAGGAGCTTCCGGACGCGTTCCTCAGGAGGTGCATCTTCCACTACATCGCGTTCCCGGAGCCGAAGATGATGGAGCGGATCGTGGAGGCCCACTACCCGGACATCAGGGAGCATCTCGCGGAGGCCGCGATCCGGGCGTTCTACGGGCTGCGGAATCTGTCAGGGATACAGAAGAAGCCTGCGACGAGCGAGCTTCTCGACTGGATCCGCGCGCTGGAGATCGGCGGCATCACAGAGGAGGATCTGGACAGGAGCCTTCCCTATCTCGGGGTTCTCCTGAAGAAGCCGGAGGATCTGGAGCTCGCGTCGAAGGGCCGCAGCTTCTGAGAGCGGCCCGAAAACAACCGGCAGAAGGAGGCGGCGGATGTTTACCGATTTTCTCTATCTGCTCCGCGCCTATGGCATGAAGACAAGCCTCAACGAGTGGAATATGCTCCTGGAGGCGCTGGATCTCAATCTGAATCACTGCAGCTTCACGGAATTCTATCACATGGCGCGCTGCATCCTGGTGAAGCGGGTAGAGGACTACGACCGCTTTGACCAGGCTTTTCTCGCGTATTTCAGGACGATGGATTCCGATGAATCCGGGGAGAATACTCCCGGGCCGGAGGGAAACGAGATTCCTTCGTACTTCAGGCGCTGGCTCAGAAAGGCGCACAAGGCGACGAAATACGACAAGGACAGCGTGGACGCCGCCTGGGGAGAGAAGAGCCTCCGGGAAATCCGGGAAATGATGCAGCAGCGCATAAAGGAACAGGTGGAAGAGCACGACGGCGGAAAGAAATGGGTCGGCACCGGCGGACAGACCGCCTACGGTCACAGCGGATACGCGCCGCGCGGCATCCGCGTGATGGGAGAGGGACACCTGAGCCGCGCAATGCGCGTCGCCGGGCAGAGGGAATTCCGAGACTTCCGCGATGACAACGCGGTTCAGGTCCGGGACTTTCAGGTCGCGCTGAAGAAGCTGCGGCGCCTCTCCAACCGGGACGACGGGCCCAGGACCGAGTTCTCTGTCGAGAGGACGATCGATGAGACCGCGGAAAATGCCGGAATGCTGAAAATCATCCTGGAGCGGCCGCGGAAGAACCAGACAAAGCTTCTTCTTCTCATGGACAGCGGCGGCTCGATGAGCGCCTACGCGGACCTCTGCTCCCGGCTCTTTCACGCGGTCCACGACATGACGCACTTCAAGGATCTGGAAATCTACTATTTCCACAACTGCGTTTACGACTATGTGTACCGCGCGCCGGAGTGCAGAAGGGAAGATGAGATCTTTCTCGGAAAGATTCTCCGGAAGTTAAAGAGCGACTACAAGCTCATTCTGGTCGGGGATGCCTTCATGGACCCGACAGAATTCTACGAGCCCTATGATGCCCGCTCGACGCACACGGGCGAGGAGTGGCTCAGGCTGCTGCGGAAGCAGTTTCCACAGTCCATCTGGCTGAATCCGCTCGATTTCGGACAGTGGGACCGGCTGAACTGGGGATCCACGATCTCGGCGGTGCGGCGGATCTTCCCCATGTATCCGTTCAGTGCGAGGGGAATTGATGACGGAATCCGGGAACTGAGAAAGGTGCAGTGAAAAGCGGTCGACCAGGAAGACCGTGGGAAAGCAGAAAAGCAGAAAGACAAAAAAGGCCGTAAAAACAGGAGCAGGGTTTCTGTTTTCCTGTCTTACGGTCTTTTTCCATTCTGGTGCTCACATCGCGAATACCGTGCGCTTCGCAGCCATGCGGCCGAGCGCCTGATGCACTGCCTTGCTCACGAACAGCACCTCGTACAGCGCTGTCATCTTGTCCGCGAGCGTGAGCGTGAGCGCAAGGCGGCTTGACGGGACGTGGACGGAGAGCGGGAACATGTGGGAGCGGATGGCGCGCTCCTCCGTCCTTGTGAGGCCGAATTCCCGGATCGCGTTGTCTGCAGCCTCCTCCGGATGATAGAAGCAGTAGATTCCGGGGTGGTCGTGCTTGCCGAGGTAGTCCACGAAGCAGAGATCATGGAGCAGCCCGGTCTTCACGGCGCTGTCCACGTTCAGGTTCAGCTTTGAGGAGAGCCAGATCATGCAGACTGCGACGCGGACGCAGTGGTCAAACGTGTTCGTGGTTCCGTGCCGCGGGTAGTCCATGAGTTTTTTGTAATAGCTGCTCTCGAGGATCCTCTCCGATGCGGGAGAGTGCTCCTCGATGAAATCAATGTAAATCCGATCCATTTATTCCTCCGTCTCTTTTTCTCCATGCAGCAGTATAGTTCAATTTGCACTGCCGCTCCATACATTTCCCAAAATTTTACAAATTATTCAAACTTTGACTGCAGTGCGCGGAGACCGTGTGCGGTCGGTGAAAGCTGCTTCCCTGCCGCACGGCGCTCTGCTCGCAGCATGTGCTGCGCGCAGAGCGCATCTTTGCCATTCTCCGCCTTTTCAGGGAATTTTAAGGCATTTTTCCTATTTTACCTGTATCGAAACAGGATGAATTCAGGTAACATAGAAGAAGACTGCGGCCGCGGATTCTCCGCCGTAAGAAAACGGCCGCTGTCTGAAAGCAGCACTGGAGGCCGCCCTGACAGGCGGCGGAAAAGGCTGCCGCAAGAAGGAGGAATCGACATGAGAAAATGGAAATCCGTACTGGCACTGTCTCTCACAATGGCGGTCTGCCTCTCCGGGAACGCGATGGCAGCAGGCTGGCAGACGGGATCTGCCCGCTCGAATGACTGGAAGTACCTCACGGACAACGGAAGCTATCTCACTGGATGGCAGGCGATCGACTCTGACGGCGACGGTATGGGGGAGTACTACCACTTTGACGCGGCCGGATGGCTTGATGTGAGCGAGACGACAGACGACGGCTACGAGGTCAACGCGGACGGCCAGTGGGTGGAGAACGGAGAGGTCCAGAAGGTGGACATGTCTGCCATCACGGAGCAGGACAATGCGATTGCCTCGATGCCGGAGGGCACATACGAGCTCGCCTATCTGGTGTATAATTACGGTCAGTACGTCGGAAAAACCGACAGCAGCACGACGTCAAGCGTTTCCATCGCGGACATCGGGAAAAACTCCATCACGCTCTATCACACTGTGGATTACTCCGACGGGACTTCGTTCATGTATGAGCAGGAATTCACGAAAACAAAGAGCGGCGAATATGTCTACACGAATGGCGGGAGCAGCTACTACCTGAACTGGAGTGTCGCAGGCGGCTTTTTCGCGATTGATGATGAGGAGCGCTACAGCGTCTACGACCTGAAGAAGAGCAGCTCGTAATTTTATCCGAAAGGAGAAAGCGGCCCCGCAGGGGCCGGAGGAAATGTCGGAAACAGAAAAGATCAGGGGCACAAATCTCGGAAACTGGCTGGTTCTTGAAAAGTGGATGGACCCGGCCGTGTTCCGCGGCGTGGACGCGGAGGATGAGACGTGGCTCAACCGGCGTATGGACCGGGAGAGCCTGGCGGAGAGGATGCGGCGGCACCGCGAGACTTATATCACGGAGGAGGATTTCCGGGAGATCCGCGCGGCCGGACTGAATTTCGTGAGGATCCCGGTCCCCTATTTTATTTTCGGAGACCGGAAGCCGTATATCGGCTGCATCGAGTATCTGGACCGCGCGTTCTCGTGGGCGGAAAAATACGGGATCCGCGTGCTCGTGGATCTCCACACGACGCCGGGCGGACAGAACGGCTACGACAACGGAAGTATTGTCGGCGTCTGCCGCTGGCACCGGAACGAGGAGGAGGTGGAGTACGTCCTTCACGTCCTTGAGCGGCTGGCGGAGCACTGCCGCGGCAAGAGAGCGTTCTTCGGAATCGAGGTCGTGAACGAACCCGTGAGTTTCCCGGTCTATCTCACGTCGCCGACCACGGGAAAGGCGGAGAGCCGGGTCGAGGCACAGGGCTCCCGCTTCGTGCCCACGGGGTTTCTGAAGGACTTCTACGTCTCCGCCTATGAGAGACTCCGCAGGATTCTCAAGCCGGAGCAGGCGATTGTGTTTCACGACGGCTTCCGCTTCAAGCCCTGGAAGCGGTTTTTCAGGAAGCACCGGATGCAGAACGTCTACCTGGACACACACCCGTATCTCTGGGCCATGGAGCTGTTTATTCCGTTCCACAAGCCGTGGATGCATGATCTGTACCTCAGGCTGTTCCGTCTCCGGATCCGCTCTCTCCAGAAGGAGATTCCCGTTCTTGTCGGGGAGTGGACCATCTGCACGCACTGGTGCACGGAGCTTCCGGAGAACACTCCGAAATCCGTCCTCACGAGGCGCTACCGGAGGACCGCACGCGCGGAGCTGAAGACATTCCGGGAGGCTGCCGGGTGGTGCTACTGGAGCTGGAAGCTCCTGCCTGACGGGAGGTACCGCGGAAAGGAGCGCTGGAAGGAAGCCTGGGATCTCAGGAAATGCCTTGAGAACCGGTGGATGCCGCCGCACGCGGGGAGACTGTGACCATCTGCGCAGCGGAGAGCTCATACAGGAGAAAGGAAGCCGCCGGAAAATCATGCGGCCTTCGGGAAAACTGCCGGAGAGGAGAAAGGCATGCCGAAAATTTCCATCATTGTGCCGTGCTACAACGCAGAAAAGCTGATAAGCCGCTGTGTGGATAGTGTTCTCGCGCAGGAGTTCCGCGATTTTGAGCTGTTTCTCATGGATGACGGGAGCACGGACGGGACAGGCGCCCTGCTTGACGCTTACGCAGAAAAGGATCCGCGGGTCCGCGTCGTTCACAAGGAGAACAGCGGCGCTGCGGACACGCGGAACCGCGCGATAGACCTCGCGGAGGGCGAGTACCTGCAGTTTCTGGACGCGGACGACTGGATTGCCCCGGAGGCGTCCCGCCTCTTTCTGGATGCGGCAGAGAAAAGCGGCGCGGGGATGGTGATCTCGGACTTCTACCGCGTCGTGAAGCAGCGGACCAGCAGAAAGGGATCCATAGACTTCGACGGTCTCATCACGCGGGACGAGTTCGCCGAATGGATGGCGAACAGCCCGGCGGACTACTACTACGGCGTGCTCTGGAACAAGTTTTTCCGCCGGGACATCGTGGAGGCGCATCACCTCAGGATGGACCGGAACATGCGCTGGTGCGAGGACTTTATCTTTAACCTGGAGTACCTTCTCTACGTGAAGGATGTCTACGTGCTGCGCGTGCCGCTCTACTACTACGTGAAGACGGAGGGCTCCCTTGTTCAGCAGGGAATGAAGATCGGCAGCATCGTCCGCATGAAGCTCAGCATGATCGAGTACTACACAAACTTCTACAAGCACATCTACAGCCCGGCGGACTACGACGAGAAGCGCCTGAAGCTCTACAGCTTCCTGATTGACTACTCGCACGACGACGCTGCGATCCCGCTTCTCCCGGGCACGAAGAGGCTCGGGCAGGAACGGACGGCCGCTGCCCATGAGCCGCGCATGAAGAACGCATGGGTGTACAGCTACTACCTCGACAGGATGCTCCAGCGGAATCTCCGCATTGTGGCGGAGCGGCAGAATCTGGACGAGCAGGAGGTGAAGGCCATCCTGTTTCTCCGCGTGTTCGGAAGGATTGAAAGTCTGAAGGAACTGGCCGACTACCTCGGGTGCACGCAGGTCGCGGCGATCACCTGCCTCTCACAGCTGGTTCTCAAGGGATACCTGAACATGAAGGCGATCCGGCCGGAGCTTCACGATATGCTGGACGCCGCGGCTGCGGCGGCGCGGCTCACCCCTGCGGCGGAGCCGGTGCTCGTCTCCCTGAAGGAGGCGATGCGGGACGTGGACGAGGCGGTCACGGACAGATTCACCGACGAGGAGAAGGAGACATTCCGCTCCCTCGCCCTTCGGTCTCTCTCAAATCTCCGCGAGAGGCTTGTGCGCTGAAGAAATTCCGGGAGAATGCCCCGCAGGGCGGGGGTTCTCCCGGAATTTTCGCATCTCAGTCACCGCTGACGGGAGGAGAAGCGGTCCGGGATCGCTTTCCGGAACCAGGCGCGGAGCTGCCGCCGCTCCTCCCTTCCGTAGGCGCGGTGCGGGAGGAGATGCAGCTCCTGGCCGCTCGTATAGATGAGAAACTGGGTTTTCGTCTCGAAGACACAGAAGAGCTTTTTCAGCGGCGTGCAGAGATCCACGTTTCTGGAGGGCACCTGCACCCGGACGCTGGTTTCGTCGATCGTCACGAGAAAGCGCTGATCTATGAGATTCCCGGAGCTTTTCCGCCCGCTCCAGATGGCGCGCTCGGTGCTGACGAGGAGAAACGCAAAGTAGAGAACGCACACGAGGGCGATGAAGAAGATCACCGGTGAGTAGACCGCCGTTCCGGCGATGACAAACAGGGTGTAGCAGAGATCCGCCGCGAGAAGCATGCCCATGAATCCGATGGATTTCCGGCAGCGGAGCCACGTGACAAAGAAGTAGGCCCGCCGGAAATCCGCAGTGCTGATGAGATATTCCGCCCTGATCTGTTCCATGAAATGCCTTGCCTTTCTGGTGAATGCTCTGCGGCAGAGGCCGCAGAGGGTTCCTGCCGCGAGAAAGCAGGAGTGCGTCAGGGATCCGCGGCCGGGAGCCTTCCTGTAAGGCAGGTGCGGATTCGCGACTCGAAACGCGGGCAGCTGACCCCGCAATCAGCATTCTACCACAAAACGGCGCCGCCGCAAATTCCGGGTGCAGCTTCGCGTGTCTGGCGGGATGCTGCGGAGGAAGGGGACGGGATACGGGCTTCTGAGCGCTCCACCAATCCCGCTATGGATTTTTTTCCTGCAATCCGGTAAAGTAATAGGGATCCTGGGGCACAGCCGCCGGAACAGCGGCAGAGAGCCGGAAGGCATAGGAAGGCCGGGATTTCGGCAGAGAGCCGGAAGGCATAGCAGGGCCGGAATTTCGGCAGAGAGCCGGAACAACAGCAGAGAGCCGGGGCAGTGTGCGCGGCCGGAGAGAACCCGGCCGCAGGAATATCCCGGCAGGAAAGGAAGAGCATGAAGCCTGTAGTACTTGTGGTAATGGATGGGGTCGGCTGGACCGACAAGGACAACGGAAACGCGGTGATGCACGCATACAAGCCGCAGCTCGACGAGCTTATGACAAAGTGGCCGCACACCACGATCCGCGCGTCAGGAACCGCGGTCGGTCTCCCGAGCGACTCCGACATGGGCAATTCCGAGGTCGGGCACAACGCGCTCGGGTGCGGGCAGATTTACTCCCAGGGCGCGAAGCTCGTGAACGAGTCGATCGTGTCCGGAAAGATCTTTGAGAGCGGCGCGTGGAAGGGTGCGGTCTCCTTCCTGAAGGAGCACTCCGGAAAGCTCCATTTCATCGGTCTTCTCTCCGACGGAAACGTGCACTCGAATATCTCCCACCTGATCGCAATGATCCGGGAGGCGAAGAAGGAGGGCGTGAAGGAGGTGCGCGCGCACATCCTCCTCGACGGAAGAGACGTCCCGGAGACGAGCGCCCTGACGTATGTCGATGAGCTGGAGGATGTGTTCCGGGAGCTGAACGACGGGACCTTTCACGGCTGCATCGCCTCGGGAGGCGGCCGCATGACAATCACGATGGACCGCTACGAGGCGGACTGGTCCATGGTGGAGCGCGGCTGGCACGTGCATGTCATGGGGGACGGGCGGAAGTTTGCCTCCGCTTCGGAGGCAATCGAGACCTACCGGAAGGAGGGAGGCTACACCGACCAGTACCTGCCTGGCTTCGTGATCGCGGATCAGAGCGGAACGCCGGCCGGCACGGTGGATGACGGCGACTCCGTGATTCTCTTCAATTTCCGAGGGGACCGCGCGGTGGAGCTCTCGAAGTGCTTCGACTACATGGACCACTTTGACGCGTTTGATCTCGTGAAGAGGCCGAAGGTCTACTACGCGGGCATGCTCCAGTACGACGGCGATCTGAAGCTTCCCAGAAATTTCCTCGTCGAGCCGCCGCACATCGAGCACACGCTCTCCGAGTTTCTCGTGAAGAAGGGTGTCAGAAGCTACGCCTGCTCCGAGACCCAGAAATTCGGGCACATGACCTATTTCTGGAACGGCAACCGCTCGGAAAAATTCTCGGAGGAGCTGGAGGACTGGGAGGAGGTCCCGTCCGACATCATCCCGTTCGACCAGAAGCCGTGGATGAAGTCCACAGAGATCACCGAGAAGATGGAGGCGGCGATCGCCTCCGGGAAGTATCAGTTTCTGCGCTGCAACTACCCGAACGGGGACATGGTCGGCCACACGGGAAATTACGAGGCGGCCATGATCGGCGTGGAGTGCGTGGATCTGAACTTAAGGCGCCTCATGGATGCCTGCCTGAAGCACGACTGTGCGCTTCTCGTGATGGCAGACCACGGAAACGCCGATGAAATGTACGACAAGGGGACAAATCCTGACGGAACGCGGAAGGCAAAGACCTCCCACTCGCTCGCACGGGTTCCGTTCGTGGTGTTTAACGGCCCCGAGGGGACGCGCGTGAAGGAGGGGGACTTCGGCCTCGCGAACGTCGCGGCGAGCGTCGTGAAGATTCTCGGCTATGAGCCGCCGAAGGAGTGGCTCGAGAGCATCATCTGAGAGACAGAGAAAGGGGAGAAGGTCCGGTGCCGTGCGGCAGACGCGCGGCACCGGGCAGTATTCTGTCCCGGCGAGGCCGCAGGCCGCGGCCTGGTGCCGCGCCGTCCTTCCGGATAGTCCGCTCATGACGGACAAATGTTCGTGCAAGGCGAAAAAATGCTTGCACAAAGAACCGAAGCAGAGTAAGATGAGACGCAAAAGAAAATGACAGAGGCCGTGAAACGATGCGGCAGCGGAAGGAGAGAGACAGAAATGGAACGTAAGAGAAAATTCAAGGTCGCCGTGCTTGGCGCAACGGGAATGGTGGGACAGCGGTTCCTCACAATTCTCGAAAATCATCCGTGGTTTGATGCAGCCGTTCTCGCGGCAAGTCCCCGGAGCGCCGGAAAGACCTACGAGGAGGCGGTCGGCGGCCGCTGGAAGCTCGACATTCCGATGCCGGAAAAGTACAAGGACATGGTCCTCATGAACATTAACGAGGTCGACAAGATCGCGGATCAGGTCGATTTCTGCTTCTCCGCGGTGGACATGTCGAAGGAGGAGATCCGCGCGATCGAGGAGGCGTACGCGAAGCACGAGACGCCGGTTGTCTCCAACAACAGCGCGCACCGCTGGACGCCGGATGTCCCCATGGTGATTCCTGAGATCAACCCGCAGCACTTTGAGATTATCCGCGATCAGAGAAAGCGTCTCGGCACCACGAGGGGATTTGTCGCGGTGAAGCCGAACTGCTCGATTCAGAGCTACACACCGGTTCTCGCGGCCTGGAGGGAGTACGAGCCCTACGAGGTCATCGTGAGCACGTATCAGGCGATCTCCGGCGCCGGGAAGAACTTCGAGAGCTGGCCGGAGATGACGAACAATGTGATCCCGTTCATCAAGGGCGAGGAGGAGAAGAGCGAGAAGGAGCCGCTGAAGATCTTCGGCGAGATAAAGGACGGCGTCATTGTCCCGGCGACCGAGCCGAGAATCTCGAGCCAGTGCATCCGCGTTTCCGTCCTGAACGGACACACGGCGACCGTCTTCCTCCGGATGCGGAAGCACCCGTCGAAGGAGGAGCTGATTCAGAAGCTGACCGACTTCTCCGGACTGCCGCAGCAGCTGAAGCTTCCGAGCGCGCCGGAGCAGTTCATCCGCTACATGACGGAGGATGACCGCCCGCAGGTGAAGCTCGACGTGAACTACGAGGGCGGCATGGGCATCTCGATCGGCCGTCTGCGCGAGGACACGATCTTCGACTGGAAGTTTGTCGGTCTCTCCCACAACACGCTCCGGGGCGCAGCCGGCGGCGCGGTGGAGTGCGCGGAGTGCCTGTGCGCGCTGAATTATATTGAGCTGAAGGACTGAAATCCGGGCCGTATCATGGTATGATAGACGGAGCAGGGCTTGGCCCTGCTCCGTTTTCGATTATACAGGGCAGAGCGGGGAGCTTTTCCGGCTGCCGCCGGATGCGGTTTACACTGGCAGAGCCGGCAGCTCTCCTCTGCTCGACTGGAGGATTTCTATGAGCGTGGAAGTTCACGAGTTCGGGACACTTTCGGACGGGAGAAGCACAAAGCTTTATACGCTTTCGAACGGGGACGGGGTCACCGCCTCCTTTACGGATCTCGGCGCTGCCTGGGTCAGCATGGTGGTGCCGGACAGGAACGGGACGCCGGGAGATGTTCTTCTGGGATATGACAGCCCGGAGACCTATCTCAGGAACCCGACCAGCACGGGGGAGTGCGTGGGCCGCTCTGCGAACCGCACGGCAGACGCCTCCTTCACGCTGGACGGCGTCACGTACCATCTGGGGAAGAATTCCCTCGGAAAGAACAACCTTCACTCGGGGCCGGACAAGTGGTGCAGCGTGCTCTTTGATTCGGCCGGGGAGCAGTCAAAGCTCGGAAGCCGGGTGACATTCACGAAGCGCTTTGCGGACGGCAGCCAGGGCTTTCCGGGGAATCTCGACTTCAGCGTGTCCTACACGCTGACGGAGGACAGCGAGGTCATGATCGAGTACCGCGCGGTATCAGACAGGAAGACTGTCATCAACCCGACGAACCACGCGTACTTTAATCTCGGCGGACAGGGCTCCGGGGATATCCTCGGACACATCGTCTGGATCAATGCGGATTACTACACGCCGACCACCGAGGAGCAGATCCCGACCGGGGAGATCGCGCCTGTCGCCGGGACGCCGTTTGACTTCACGATTGCAAAGCCCGTCGGACAGGAGATCGGCGCCCGTGATCCGCAGCTCGCCGCGGGGAAGGGCTATGACCATAACTTCGTCCTGAACCGCTTCGACGGGAAGATTAATCTCGCTGCGCGCGCATCGGATCCGGATTCCGGACGGATTCTCAAGGTCTACACAGACCTGCCGGGGGTCCAGTTTTACACCGGAAACAGCCTGAGTGAGACGCAGGCTGCAGGCAAGGGCGGCACGAAATACGGCCCGCGGACTGGTCTCTGCTTCGAGACGCAGTTCTACCCGGACGCCGTGCATCACCCGGACTGGCCGCAGCCGGTCTTTGACGCGGGACAGGAGTACCACCACTTCACGATCTACAAGTTTGCGGTGCGCCTCGACGAAAAGAAAAGTGAGGGGGAGCAGGCCTGAAGGAACTCTTTATTGCCGAGAAGCCGAGCGTGGCGCAGGAGTTTGCGCGCGTGCTGGGGGTCGGCGGCAGAAGACAGAACGGGTATCTCGAGAGTGAAACGGCGGTCGTGACCTGGTGCCTGGGCCACCTCATCACGATGAGCTACCCGGAGAAATATGACCCGAAATACAAGCAGTGGAACCTGGATACGCTTCCGTTTCTTCCGGATCATTACCTCTATGAGGTGATAGAGGATGTCAAATCTCAGTTTGAGACCGTGAAGAAGCTCCTGAACCGGGAGGATGTCGGGACCATCTATATCTGCACCGACTCCGGGCGGGAGGGGGAGTACATCTACCGCCTGGTGGATCAGATGGCCGGTGTGAAGGGAAAGGTCCGGAAGCGCGTCTGGATCGATTCCCATACGGAGGAGGAGATTCGGAGGGGCGTCCGGGAGGCGAAGGACTGGAGCGCATACGATGATTTAAGCAGCGCTGCGTTTCTCCGCGCGCAGGAGGACTACCTCATGGGAATCAATTTTTCCCGCGCGCTGACCCTCCGCTGCGGCGGAACGCTCTCGGGCCTTCTCAGGCGGAAGCACACGGTGGTGAGCGTGGGCCGCGTGATGACGTGCGTGCTCGGAATGGTCGTGCGGCGGGAGCGGGAGATTCGGAGCTTTCAGAAGACGCCGTTCTACCGCGTGACCGGAGGCTTCCTGCGGGACAAGGCCTCTCTGGAGGCCGAGTGGCGCGCAGTTTCCGGATCGGAGTACTTCGAGTCCCCGAAGCTCTATAAGGAGAACGGCTTCCGGAAAAAAGAGGACGCGGAGGAGCTGATCCGGCACTTAGAGACCCTTGACCCGGAGAGCGCGGCCGTCCTGCAGCATGAGAAAAAAAGGGAGATCCGGAGGGCGCCGCTTCTCTATAACCTCGCGGAGATCCAGAACGACTGCTCAAAGCGCTTCCGGATCAGCCCGGACCGGACCCTGGAGATCATTCAGGAGCTCTATGAGAAGAAGCTCGTGACCTATCCCAGGACAGATGCGCGGGTTCTCTCCAGCGCGGTGGCAAAGGAGATCGGCAGGAATCTCTCCGGCCTGAAAAATCTTCCGGGCTTGAAAGACTTCGCGGAAGAGGTGCTCTCCGGGGATGCCTGGAAAAAGATCGGAAAGAGCCGCTACACGGATGACGCCCAGATCACCGATCACTACGCGATTATCCCGACGGGACAGGGACTCGGTGCGCTCCGGACGATCGGAAGTCTCCAGTCCTCGGTCTATGAGATGATCTGCCGGAGATTTCTCGCCATTTTCTATCCGCCTGCGGTTTACGAGAAACACGCACTGGAAATCGGACTCGGGAGAGAGCACTTCTTTTTAAACCTCCGGATTCTCACGGAGAAGGGGTGGCTCGCGGTGACCGGAGACAGTGACAGCACCGGAAGCGCGGACCCGGCATTGAGAGAGCTCATCTCCTCCCTCCGGAAGGGGAGCCGCCTGAAGGCCGCCGGATTTTCTGTGCGGGAGGGCGAGACAAGCCCGCCGAAGCGCTATACCTCCGGCTCCATGATTCTCGCGATGGAAAATGCGGGGCAGCTCATCGAGGATGAGGAGCTCAGAAGCCAGATCCGAAGCACCGGCATCGGCACCAGCGCGACCCGCGCAGAGATCCTGAAAAAGCTTGTGAAAAACCAGTACCTCGCCCTGAGCCCGAAGACGCAGGTCATCACGCCGACGCTTCTCGGGGAGATGATCTATGAGGCAGTGAACTGCTTCATGCGTCAGCTCCTGAATCCGGAGCTCACGGCGAGCTGGGAGAAGGGGCTCTCCTACGTCGCGGAGGGAAGCATCACCCCGGAGGAATACAGCGGGAAGCTCCGCGCCTTCGTCGCGCGGCGGACGAATGAGGTGAAGGCCGGAAGCGCGGGCTTTATCCTGCGGGACGCCTACGAAAAAATCCACGGATTTTACCGGGAGCCGGTTTCCGGCGGAACCAGGAAAAAAGGTGCGGCGGAAGCCGGGGGCACTCGGAAAGCAGGCGCTGCGGGAACCGGAGGCACCAGGGAAAAAGGCGCGGCAGGCGTCAGAGGCGCCCGCAGGACCGCCGGCAGGGGCGCCGGGAAAAACCTTCGGGGAAACAGGACGGGCGGAAACAGCTGACGGCCGGGACACGGCCGGGGAGGAAAGAGATATGAAACGGGAGGAAATCACAACAGAGGCGCTTCTTGACCTCACAAGAACGATCGCAGCGCCGCTCTTTCAGCGCTTTACCTATCCCTGGGAGGTGCTCCCGGAGATCCACGATTTTCTCGTGCAGATCGGACCGGAGCTCTCCCCGGACGAGTACCGGACGGAGGGGGACATGATCTGGATTCACAGGAGCGTGGAACTTCCGCCGACTGTGAGCCTGAAGGGGCCGCTCATCATCTGCGAGGGCGCGGAGGTGCGCCAGGCCGCCTTTTTCCGTGGCAATGTCCTGATCGGAAGAAATTCCGTCGCGGGCAATTCCTGCGAGTTCAAGAACAGCATTCTCTTTGATCACGTCGAGACGCCGCACTACAACTACGTGGGGGATTCCGTCCTGGGCTACAGAAGCCACATGGGGGCGGGCTCCATCACGAGCAACATAAAGTCCGACCGGAAGAACATTCTGATTCACACCGGCGGGGAGGATATCGTAACGGGGCTCAGAAAAATCGGCGCGATCCTGGGCGACGGCGTCGAGGTCGGCTGCGGTACCGTCTTAAATCCCGGGGCCGTCGTCGGCAGAAGGACGAGCATCTATCCCCTGAGCAGCGTGCGGGGGGCCATTCCCGCGGACTGCATCTACAAGAGAGAGGGAGAGATCGTAAAAAGAAGAGCGGAGTGAGTCGGTGGCCGCGTCCGGAACATGGAATCCGGAAAAGCATCCGGAGCGGTGCAGTTCTCCGCCCGGATGACGCGGATTCTCCCTGAATACTGGACAAAGTGTGCCAAAGTCTGCCTGAAAACGCCGATTTCTTGAAAATATGCCCCACCTGTGCTACCATGAATGGATTAAAGGGAGGCTTGTTCTTATGAGCGAAAAGGCGGGAAAGGTCATCGTGATCTGCGGAAGCGGCAAGGGAAAGACAAATGCCGCGATCGGCAGAGGCGTGCGCGCACTGGCAGAGGGCAGGACGGTCACGGTCATTCAGTTCCTGAAGGGAAGAGCGAGCAAGGGACTGATGCGGGTCCTGAAAAAGCTGGAACCGGAGATGAAGGCATTCAGCTTTGAGCAGTATGAGGGCAAATTTCTGGATCTCGGAGAGGAAGAGAAGAAGGAAGAACTCGAAAATATCCGGAACGGGATCAACTTTGCCAGGAAGGTTCTCTCGACGGACAGCTGCGACATGCTGATTCTTGATGAGATTCTCGGGCTTGTGGATCTCGGGATCCTGAGTGCCGGAGAGCTCTGCGAGATGGTCCGGAAGAAGCCGGAGGACATGGAACTTGTCATCACCGGAAAGGTTTTTCCGGAGGAACTGAGGCCGCTGGCAGACAGCGTTTCCTATATAGAGAGCGTCTGAGGCCTGCTGAAGGAACGGAGGTAAAGCATTGTCAGTATTCGAGGGGTCTGGTGTAGCCCTGATTACACCTATGCATGAGAACGGCAGCGTGAACTATGAGAAGCTCGAGGAGATTCTGGAATTCCAGATCGCGGGCGGAACGGATGCAATCATCATCTGCGGGACCAGCGGGGAGGCATCCACGCTCTCCCATGAGGAGCACCTCGAGACAATCAAGAGAACCTGCGAGATTGTACACGGGAGGATCCCGGTCATCGCGGGAACCGGCAGCAACGCGACGGACACGGCGATCTACCTCTCCGTGGAGGCCCAGAGATCCGGCGCGGACGCGGTGCTTCAGGTCTCGCCCTACTACAACAAGGCGACGCAGAAGGGCCTGATTCACCACTTCTCCGAGGTCGCGAAGGCGATCACGATCCCGGTGATCCTGTATAACATTCCGAGCCGCACCGGCGTCACGATCAACCCGGAGACGATCGCCTACCTCATTAAGAACGTCGACAACATCGTCGGCGTAAAGGAGGCGAGCGGCAACTTCACGAATATCCTGCGCACGCTTGAGCTCCTGGACGGCGCGCCGATTGATCTCTACTCCGGAAACGACGACCAGATCATCCCGATCATGTCGCTCGGCGGAAAGGGCGTCATCTCCGTTCTCGCGAATGTCGCGCCGAGGCAGACACACGACATGTGCCGGGCGATGCTGGACGGCGACGTGAAGAAGGCAGCTTCCATGCAGATCGAGGCGGCGGAGCTGATCCACCAGCTGTTCATCGAGGTGAACCCGATTCCGGTGAAGCACGCGATGAACCTCATGGGCAAGGAGGTCGGCCCGCTTCGTTCTCCGCTCTGCGAGATGGACGAGGAGCATCTGAAGAGCCTCAAAAAAGCGATGAAGGAGTACGGAATCCTGTGATTAAGATTATTCTGCACGGCTGCAACGGCCACATGGGAAGAATGGTGAGCGAGACGGCGGCGGAGGACCCCGATGTCGAGATTGCGGCAGGGGTTGACCAGAACGCGGAGAAGACCTTCGGCTACCCGGTCTATGGCTCCCTCGAGGAACTGACGGACCTGAAGGCGGACGTTCTGATCGATTTTTCCACCGCAAAGGCAGTGGATGAGGTGATAAGCTTCGCCCTGAGGACGAAGATCCCGTCGGTTGTCTGCACGACCGGTATCACGCTCGAACAGCAGCAGGCACTGGAGGACGCGGCAAAGACCGCGCCGATTCTCCGGAGTGCGAACATGGCGCTCGGCGTGAATCTCGTCATGAAGCTCGCGGCACAGGCCGCGAAGGTTCTTGCGAAGAACGGGTACGACATCGAGATCGTGGAGGCCCATCACCGCCGGAAGGTGGATGCCCCGAGCGGAACGGCGGTCGCAATCGCAGATTCGATCAACGCCGAGTGCGGCGACAGATACCACTATGTCTATCAGCGGACGGACCGCCGCGAGTCCCGGGATGCGAATGAGATCGGCATCTCCTCGATCCGCGGAGGCACGATCCCGGGCCGGCACGATGTGATCTACGCGGGGGATGACGAGGTGATCACGATCTCCCACAGCGCCTACTCCCGGAAGATCTGGGCGCGCGGCGCACTCACGGCCGCGAAGTTCCTCGCCGGAAAGCCGGCCGGGTATTACACGATGGACGATGTTCTCGGCGATGCGCTGAAGTGAGCGCCGCAGGAACTGGAAAGGAACCGTAAACCGATGGAAAAACGGCAGCTCCTCATGGACACAGCATCCTGCGCGATCTATGCGTCGGACGATGCGGGGCTTGAGATTGTGGTGCGGAAAAATACAATCGAGGACCCTGCGGACGGAAGAACGGAGGAGGTCGCAGACAAGGCGGAGGTCTGCAACCGCATGAGCGCGCACCTGTTCCGGATTCTGGAGTCCCGCGGTCTTCACACGGCGTTCCGCGAGGAAGTGACCGACACGGAGAGTCTGTTCAGAAAGGCAGAGCTGATTCCGATTCTCGTGACCGTTCACAATTACAGCGCGGGTTCCTATCCGGCCCGCACAGGGCTTCCGGAGGGAACCGCTCTCGCCTCGCCGTCGATGGATTTCCACTACCTGAACAGAGCGCTCGGGAATCCGATGATCAACGGGTACGACGCGCTCGCGATGAAGCTTGTCAGCGAGAGCGCGGTGGAGACGATCGTCAAGACCGCGTTCCGAGTGAACGAGGTGCTGAGCGCATACTTCCGCGACCTGAAGATGGATCTCATTGACATAGAAATCCGCTTTGGCAGGATCAAGGAGGAACTGGTGCTCACAGGCGATCTGTCCCCGGATTCCATGCGGCTCTGGGACAGCGTCACGCATGAAAAACTGGACAGGGACCGTTTCCGGAAGAATCTCGGAAACGTGAGGGACGCTTACCTCGAGGTCTACAGGAGACTCGGAATCGGTGGAAGCGTCTGCATGCAGTGAAAGGAAGCCGAGGCTTCCTTTCTTGCTGTCGTGTGCCTGGCAGCGCACGTTTCTGACCGGATTTCCGGAAGAGAGGTACAGACATGGAAAAGGATTACACGAGATATCAGAGCCCGCTCTCCGAGCGGTATGCCTCGCAGGAGATGCAGCACATTTTCTCACAGGAGAAGAAGTTCAGGACCTGGAGAAGGCTCTGGATTGCCCTGGCGGAGTCAGAGAAGGAGCTGGGGCTTAACATCACGGACGAGCAGATCGCGGAGTTAAAGAGCCACGCGGAGGATGTGAACTACGCGGACGCGGAGGCGCGGGAGAAGGTGGTCCGCCACGACGTGATGAGCCACGTCTACGCCTACGGGCTCCAGTGCCCGAAGGCGAAGGGCATCATCCACCTCGGCGCGACGAGCTGCTACGTCGGGGACAACACCGACATCATCCTCATGACGGAGGCGCTTAAGCTCATCCGGAAGCGTCTTGTGAACGTGATCGCGGAGCTCTCCGGCTTCGCGGACCGCTATAAGGATCTTCCGACGCTCGCGTACACGCACTACCAGCCGGCACAGCCGACGACCGTCGGAAAGCGCGCCACTCTGTGGCTCAATGACCTCCTCATGGACCTGGAGGACCTGAACTACGTACTCGGCGGGATGAAGCTCCGCGGCTGCAAGGGAACCACCGGGACCCAGGCAAGCTTCATGGAGCTCTTCGACGGCGACGAGGAGAAGGTGAAGCGCCTCGATGCCATGGTCGCGGAGAAGATGGGCTATAAGGCGTGCGTCCCCGTGACCGGCCAGACCTATTCAAGAAAAATTGACACCCGCGTCCTGAACGTGCTCGCCGGCATCGCGCAGAGCGCGCACAAGTTCTCGAACGACATTCGCCTCCTCCAGCACATGAAGGAGATCGAGGAGCCGTTCGAGAAGACGCAGATCGGTTCCTCCGCGATGGCGTACAAGCGGAACCCGATGCGCTGCGAGCGGATGGCGTCCCTCTCGAACTACGTGATGGCGGACGTCATGAACCCGATGATGGTCGAGAGCACGCAGTGGTTCGAGCGGACGCTGGATGACTCCGCGAACAAGCGTCTCTCCGTTCCGGAGGGCTTTCTCGCGGTGGACGGAATCCTGGAGCTCTATATGAACGTCGTGGACGGACTCGTCGTCTACCCGAAGGTGATCGAGAAGCACCTCATGGCAGAGCTTCCGTTCATGGCGACGGAGAACATCATGATGGACGCCGTGAAGGCGGGAGGCGACCGGCAGGAGCTCCACGAGCGGATCCGTGAGCTCTCCATGATCGCGGCGAAGCATGTGAAGGAGGAGGGAAGGGAGAACGACCTCCTGGAGCTGATCGCGGCGGACCCGGCGTTCCGCCTGAACCTGGAGGATTTAAGGAAGCGGACAATGCAGCCGTCCCGCTACGTGGGCCGCGCGCCCGGACAGGTGACGGAATTCCTCCGGGACGACGTCGCGCCGGTTCTACAGAAGTATCAGGATCTTCTCGGTGAAAAAGCCGTGATCAGCGTTTAATACAATCTCGAACGGAGGAACAGAGTATGTCAGTCAGAGCTATAGTCGGCGCCAACTGGGGCGATGAGGGAAAGGGGAAGATCACCGATCTCCTCGCGCAGAAGGCGGATGTCGTGGTGCGCTTTCAGGGCGGTTCCAATGCCGGCCACACCATCATCAACCAGTACGGAAGATTTGCGCTTCATCTGCTGCCGTCCGGCGTCTTTTCGAAGAACATCACAAACGTCATCGGAAACGGGGTGGCGTTCAATGTCCCGGCCTTCACGAGGGAACTGAAAGCGATCGAGGAGGAGGGCGTCCCGGCCCCGAGGATCCTTGTCTCCGACCGTGTGCAGCTCCTCATGCCGTACCACATCCTGCAGGACACCTACGAGGAAGCGCGTCTCGCCGGAAAGGCGTACGGCTCCACGAAGTCCGGCATCGCTCCGTTCTACTCCGACAAGTTCGCGAAGATCGGAATCCAGGCCTGCGAGCTGTTTGACGAGGAGGATCTGAAGGAGAAGGTCCGGAACATCTGCTCGATCAAGAATGTGCTGTTTCAGTATCTCTACCACCAGCCGGTGCTTGATCCGGAGGAGCTTTTAAACACCCTGCATGAGTACCGGGAGCTCATTGCCCCGTATCTCGCGGACACGGGCGCGTTTCTCACGGACGCACTCAGGGCCGGTAAGACCGTCCTGGTCGAGGGACAGCTCGGTTCCTTAAAGGACCCGGATCATGGCATCTATCCGATGGTCACGAGCTCCAATACCATCGCCGCGTACGCAGCGGTCGGCGCGGGATTCCCGCCGTATGAGATCAAGGATATCACCGCTGTGACGAAGGCGTACTCGAGCTCCGTCGGCGGCGGCGTCTTCGTGAGCGAGATTCTGGACCCGGAGAAGGCGGAGGAATTAAGAAAGCGCGGCGGCGACAAGGGAGAGTACGGCGCGACGACAGGACGGCCGAGAAGAGTCGGGTGGTTTGACTGTGTCGCGACCCGCTACGGCATGCGCGTCCAGGGCGCGACTGAGGCGGCGCTCACGGTGCTCGATGCGCTCGGATACCTCGACGAGATCCCGGTGTGCGTCGGCTACGAGCTGGACGGGAAGGAAATCCAGACGTTCCCGACGACTCCGAAGCTCTCCAGGTGCAAGCCGGTTTTCAAGACGCTTCCGGGCTGGAAGTGCGACATCCGCGGCATCCGGAACTATGAGGAGCTTCCCGAGAACTGCAGAAGATACGTCGAATTCATCGAGAAGGAGATCGGCGTTCCGATTAAGATGGTCTCCAACGGACCGGGAAGAGAAGAAATCATCTACAGATAAAACTTCTGCGCGCATAAAAAAGCCAGCAGCTCACCTGGTGCACTTACATCATGGAACTCATTCCTTACATCGGAAATACATACCTCATTAGAGGACGCCTCACAACGATCCTCTACAGGCTGTCCGCGCACAGCTGCGTCCTGATCGACAATGGCTGGCCGGACGAGGGACCGGAGCTTCTGGCCCTTCTGGAGCGGGAGAAACTGACGCCTGTGGCGCTTGTCTGCAGTCACATGCACATTGACCACCACGGAAACAGCAGGAGGCTCAGGGAGAAGTACCGCGCACCGATCATCATGCCGAAGGGAGAGGCAGATATCTGTGAAAACCCCATATCTCTCCACAGCTTTTTTGAGTACCACACGCGGTCGGAATCGTACCGCCGGGTGATCGATGAGGAGCTGTTCTGTGACGTGGACCAGGTGATTTCTCCGAACCAGCTCACCCTTGAAATCGAGGGGACCGGG
>CACXCJ010000123.1 GCA_902766175.1 uncultured Lachnospiraceae bacterium | reverse complement strand
TTACGTACGCGCTGCCGTCCCGGACGGCCGCATCCGTCTCCTCAGAAAGAAACTGTCTCAGAATTTCCTTTGTCCTGTGCTCCTCATTGGAGAGCTCCGGATTCTCATGGAGCTTTTCCCAGAGTTCCTCTGCTGTCATGCTTTTCCTCTCCGGCCCGCCTGTCCCGCGGACATCAGCTGTTCTGCGGGCCTCCGCCGTTCCTCAGCGCATCCGCCGGCAGTCTCCTGAAGAATGACCGGCACATCGGCATCGCGACGAGCGCAGTCGTGATATCCGCGAGTCCCTGCGCCCACTCGATCCCGGTGAGGCCGAAGAAGGCGGTGAGAAGCAGCGCGTACGGTATGACGAGGCCGCCCCGCCGCATCCCCGCGAGAAGCGTCGCCTTCCCCGGCATCCCGATGGACTGGAACAGCATGTCGCCGAACACGGCGAGCGGCATGAACAGCATGCTGACGCACTGCACCCGCATCATCCGGCTTCCGATGGCGATCACCTCCGGATCCCCGATGAAGAGCGACACAATCTGCACCGCGGCGAGAAAGGAGAGCGCCGCGAGCACCGTCATGATCTGCTCGGAGCGCCTCAGCACGAAGCGATACGCCTCCCGCACGCGGCTGTAGATGCCGGCTCCGTAGTTAAACGCGGCGACCGGCTGAAACCCCTGGCCTATGCCGATCGTCGTGCAGTTCAGGAAGAACATGACGCGGTTCACGATGGAAATGGCCGCGACCGCGGCGTCCCCGTACCGGCCCGCCATCTGGTTCAGGACCATGGTGGAAATCGCGTTCAGGCTCTGCCGCGTGAGGGACGGAAAACCGTTCATGATGATCTGTCGGATGTAATGCCTCTCGAACGTGCAGTTCTTCCACTCAAACGTGCTCTGCGTCTTGCCGAGAAGGAACGGCAGGAGCAGAAGCACACAGGAGAGATACTGCGTCACCGCGGTGGAAATCCCGGCCCCCGCGATCCCCATGTGAAAACCGCGGATCAGAAGCGCGTCCCCGAACAGGTTCAGGATGCCGCCGCTCGCAAGGCCCACCATGGCGAAGAAGGCGCGCCCCTCGTAGCGGAGAATGTTGTTCATGACGCAGGAGAGCGAGAGCGCCGGCCCTGCGATCAGAATGTAGAGCGCATAGATCCGTGCGTACGGGAGGATGGTCTCCGTGCTCCCGAACAGGCGGCAGACCGGATCCAGAAGGAGGATGCCCGCCGCCGAGAGAAAAGCGCTCACAAAGGCGCAGAGAAAGAAGCTGTGCGCGCTGTACTTCTTCGCCCCGTGCAGGTTCCGCTCTCCCAGATGGCGGGAGATATTCGTCCCCGCGCCGTGCCCGAACATGAAGCCGATCGCCTGGAAGATCGCCATGAGCCCGAAGATGACGCCGGTCGCTCCGCTCGCGCTCGTGCCGAGGCCGCTCACGAAATAGGTATCCCCCATGTTGTAGAGCGTCGTCACGAGCATGGAGATGACGGTCGGGACGGAGAGCTGCCGGATCAGCCTGCTGACCGGCTCCTTCGTCATCCGGTTATACTGCTTTTTCGCGTCATTTTCTCTGGCCGTCATCTTCCGCCTTCTCTCCGTGCGTGTGTCTCAGGATTCCTTTCCCAGGAACGTGCGGCCGATCTGGTCCGCCCGGAGCATTGCCTCATAGACCTCCTCCGCCGTGATTCCCTCCCGGAGATTCCTTGTGGACTGTGTCGGAACGACCGCCATCTCCGCGGCCCTCCGGAGCGTCTCCTCGTGGATCTCCCTCACGCCGAGCTGCTCCAGCGTCATCGGCAGATCGACGTCCCGCATGAAGGAGAGAAGCGCATGGAGCTCCTTTTCCTCCATATGCTCCAGGACGCACTGCGTCACGAGGCCGAACGCGACTTTCTCTCCGTGATAGGCTCCGTGCGCCTGCGGCTCCTGCGCGAGGCCGTCATTGACCGCGTGCGCCGCCGCAAGTCCTCCGCTCTCAAAGCCGATTCCGGAGAGGAGAATGGCGGCCTCGCAGACTTTCTCGAGTGCCTCCGTGTACTGCCCCCTCTTCACGCCGTCCAGCGCTTCCTTCCCGTACCTCAGAAGCAGGTCATTGCAGAGCCTGCACATCGCCGACACCGTCTCCGTCACGGTGCCGCGCGCCATGGTCTTCACATGATTTCTCTCGCAGGCGCGCTGCTCGTACCACGTCGCGAGCGCGTCCCCGATTCCGGCGGAGAGCTGGCGCGCCGGCGACCTGGAGATAATCTCGGTGTCCACCACGACCAGATCCGGATTCCGGCGCATCATGAGCGCCTTGATCACGACGCCCTGCTCGTTGTACAGGACAGCGACCCCGGAACACGGGGAGTCATTCGATGCGACCGTCGGCATGGTGACGCACGGAATTCCGCCGAGATTCTCCGCGACCGCCTTCGCCGTGTCGAGCACCTTGCCGCCGCCCATTCCGATCACGGCGTCGCACCCCGCTTTCTTCAGCTCCTCCATGTGCAGAAAGACTTCTTCCTTCGTGGTCTCCCCGTGAAACTCCCCGAAGACGACTTCCTTTCCGGCGTCCCGGATGATCTGCATCATCTCCTCGCCGTTCCTGCGGTACCCGCCGGGCGAGGCAATGAAATAAAACTTTTCCCCGAGCTTCCGGATGCTCTTTCCGAGATTCTTTCTCTCCCCGAAGCCCTGCACATAGCGCCCCGGCGCCTTCATCGCA
Source organism: uncultured Lachnospiraceae bacterium (assembly GCA_902766175.1). Taxonomy (GTDB): domain Bacteria; phylum Bacillota; class Clostridia; order Lachnospirales; family Lachnospiraceae; genus Moryella. The sequence continues at coordinate 4,824 of CACXCJ010000123.1, read as the reverse complement.
ACAGACATTGCACTCCCTGCCTTTCCGTTTTCTCTTTCTCATGCTGCGGCGGACGGCTCCGGGCAGTCCGCCGGAAAGCAGCCTCCTCCGTCAGAACAGGCCGCTGTTCTCCTCCTGATACACCCGCCGGATTCTCGGGACATTGCCCCTGGACATCAGCACGACCGGCACGTACTCCGTGATGATGGAAGATGTGTCAAGTCCCATCCACCGGATGCGCGAGCCGATCATGGAGCGGATCGCGTACTTTGTGATGAGCACCGTCTCATCCTGCCTGGTGAGCTCCGAGTAGCGCGTCGGCACCGACTTGTAGATGACGCAGAAGCGGAAGGAGCCGACCGTCGGATTCCGGTAGATGGAGTGGTGCTTGTTCTGGATCGGGAGCTCCCTGCTTTTCTGCAGGTCCTCGACAATATTTCTCAGGTACACGTTGATCTGCTGCCCGCACTTAAAGCCGAGGTACAGATGCACACGGAAAATGAAGTCCGTTCCGTAGGTCTCGACCTTATAGGTCCGGACATACGGCCTCTCCTGCACCTGAATATTCAGAAACCAGTACGCCTGCGCCCTTTTCGGCGTCTTGTCGAGAATCGAGTAGAGAATGTCGCGGTCTATGAACTCCGGATCGCTCTCGTTGTCGATGTAGACCAGGTTGCTGGTTAAGAGCGGGACGCTCTCATCGTCGTGGAGCGCCTTCAGCTTGTCAACGTAATCCCGCATTCTGAGGCGCGTCCGGTACTTCTTCTCAAGCTGTGTGCCCCGGTACCAGACCAGCATCACCGCCATGATGAGGAGCGTCAGGATCACCGTGAGGTAGCCCCCGCGCGTGAACTTATCGAGGCAGGCGACAAAGAACACAAGGTCAATCAGTCCGAAGACGATGAAATGCAGAATCCCGAAGACCGCGTGGTGCCGCACGCGGACCAGATACACCGTCAGAAGCAGCGTCGTCATCAGCATGGAGACGGTGATCGCGAAGCCGTAGGCCGCCTCCATGCGGGAGCCGGAGCGGAAATAGAGGATCACGCCCGTGCAGAGAATCCAGAGCAGGAAATTCACCTTCGGGATGTACAGCTGCCCCACGGTGTCCGACGGATACCGGATCTCCATGTGCGGCATGAGATCCAGAAGAATCGCCTCGGAGACCAGCGTGAAGGACCCTGTGATGAGTGCCTGGGAGGCGATGATCGCCGCCAGGGCGCTGATGACGATGGCAAAGGGCCGCATGTCCTCCGGGAGCATCATGTAGAACGGGTTCACATCAAGACCGTAGAGCGCCGTGTTCCCGGTGTTCTGCAGAATCCAGGCGCCCTGCCCGAAATAGTTCAAAATCAGGGCAATCTTCACGAACGGCCAGCTGATGTAGATATTTTCCTTCCCGACGTGGCCCATGTCCGAGTAGAGCGCTTCCGCGCCGGTCGTGGAGAGGAAGACGCCTCCGAGAATCATGATGCCGGACTTATTGTAGTCGCTGAACAGGACGCGGACCGCATAGACCGGGTTGACCGCCCGGAAGACCGCGGGGTAGCCCATTGAAATCGTCACGCCGGTCACGGCGAGAAAGCCGAACCACACCAGCATGACCGGGCCGAAAATCTTTCCGATTTTACTGGTTCCGGAGCGCTGCATTAAAAAAAGCACGAGGATAATGCAGAGCGTGATCTGGACAATGTGTCCCTGCCCGGGGCCCAGAAAGCGGTTCACCGTCTCGATGCTCCGGAGGCCCTCCACGGCGTTCGTCACGGTGACTGCCGGCGTGAGCACACCGTCCGCGAGGACCGCCGCGCCGCCGAGCATCGTCGGGAACACCAGCCACTTCCCGCAGTGCTTCACGAGAGAATAGAGCGCGAAGATGCCGCCCTCCCCGTGGTTGTCCGCCCGCATCGCGATGAGGACGTGCTGCACCGTCGTAAGAAGCGTCATGGTCCAGATCACGAGCGAGAGTGATCCGATGATGAACTCCGGATTCACCTGGCCTATGCCGCCGTTTCCGGCGACAATGGCCTTCATGACATAGAGCGGGGAAGTCCCGATGTCTCCGTAGACAATGCCGATCGCGATCAGAATGAGAGAAAACCGGATCCTGATCCTGTGCGGCGCACTGTCCCTTCCCTCTTTTATCTCTCCCATGGCTCAAACTCCTGATTTAAGGTGACGGACAGAAGCTTCCCTGTCTGCGCCCCGTCATTTGTTATGCGCTCTTTTCCTCACTCTTTCCATCCTTGTGCACCCGGTATGCGACCCAGGTGAAGGCCGGGATCACGACGACCGGAATGCCGAAATAGCCGACCCACGCCGTGCCCTTCCGGAGGATATTTCCCATTCCGAAGGACGCGCCGAGTGCCGCGATGCCGAGTGCGATGCAGGTGATGACAAAGCGTCTCGCCTGCAGGTTTTCAATCCCCTTGAAGAGGCCGTCGAAGCGGCGCACGGATGCCTGCGCGAGACCCGCCGCGCTGGTGAGGACCGCGAGCGTCATGAGGATGATGTAGAGATAGGTGAGCCACTGGAAGCCCAACCCCTGAAGCACCGTCATAACCGGCAGAAGATTCTGTTTTCCGTGGTTGATGTCGCCGACGATGTCCATGACGTTCGTGTAGCTGAACAGCATGAGGACCATGCCGATCATCAGGATCACCGTCGCGACATAGCCGAACCCGATCGCCTTCCTGGTCTCCTTCCGGCTCTCAAGGACATCCGACACGGACATCACGTTAAAGACGATCGTCGACTGGAAGCAGCCGTAGAGAAGCGCGCTGCGGATAGCCTGAAGCATGTCAGGGTTCTTCGCGTTCGCCGCGGAGTTCGCGAAGGCGCCCGCCAGATCGTACTTTCCGAAAATAAAGGAGAGTACGACGATCAGCAGCACGACAAAGATGATCGCATACATCATGTACGCGGACGTGCGCGCCATGAGACGCGAGCCGTACATGCAGAGAAGCCCGGAGAGAAGAATCATGGCGCCGGCACCGAGCCAGTACGGGCACCCGAATGCCTGCTTTAAAATATTCGCCTCGCCGGAGAAGGCAAGCCCGCCGGCGCAGAGCAGCGTCATGATGAACGCGACGTCATAGAGCACGCTCATCACCGGCCCCGCCTTCGGGCCGAAGCAGGACAGGGCGAACGGGCGGTAGTTGAATGTCTGGTGCGCCCGCGCGTACTCCGCCATGAAGTACATGACGCCCCCGGTGACGAGCATTGCGAGAAGCGGTGTCAGAATGCCGATCCAGCCGTAGCGCACGTAGTACGTCGTGCTGAAGGACCCCGTCGCGAAGCCGGGTCCGAAGTGGCTGCCGAGCCACACCGCGGCGACGCCGACGTAGGACGCTGTGAACATGTTTCTTTTCTTTTGCTTTTCCATATCTGAAGCTCCCCCCCTGGTAGTTTTTTGTCTCAGTCCGGACGGTCAAACGAGATCCGGGTTTCGATCGACGGATTCAGCTGCTTCCCCATGCCCACGTGAAGCGGGTGATGCAGATACTCCTGCAGCTTGTCGGCGCTGTCAAGGCGCATGACGGCCATGATGTCCGCGTTGGAATCGCGCTCCACACAGCACCGGTATGTAACCGGGCTGCTGAGATACGGCAGTACCTCCGCAAGCTTCTCATAGGTGCTGCGGACCAGCTTCTCCGCCGCATCGACATCGGCCCCCTTCCTGAACTTCAAAAGCACATAGTGCATCATAGACACTCACCTCCATTGAAAGTCAACGCATATTATTTTATACTTTCTCGCTTTAATTTGCCATAGTATACGAAAATTTCTGCACGCCGCAGAGGCTTACGCAGCAATTCAGCGCCGGCCCGGAAGCGGTCCTGCATTCCCGCTCTCACCACTCAGAGCTCCACAATTCTCCCCGCTTTTCTGGGCGATGCCTTCGGCAGCTCCCCGTCCGCATAGCCGACGATGACATTGTCGATCCCTGTGTACGCATCCGGGTCAATGCCCGCCCTCCGGAGAATTTCCCGCCCCTCCTCGGTCTCGAACTGCTCCTTTCCCCTGTGAATCCAGCAGGAGCCGAGGCCGAGGGAGGCCGCCTCGTCAAGCATGTTCATGATCGCGGCGCTTCCGTTGTAGACCGCGATCGGGTCTGTATTCTTCGAGAGGACCGAGATGACGACCGGCGCGCCGTAAAAGGCGTCCATCCCCTCGCGTCCCATGATGCGCCCGTTCACCAGTCCCAGCGTGCGCACGGTCTCCTGGTCTGTAATCTTGAGAAGGATCGTTTTCTGGCAGTCCATGCCGGTCGGCGCATAGAGGCCCGCCTCCAGAATCCTGTCCAGAAGCTCCTCCGGAACCATGTCCTTCTTATATTTCCTGACGGAACGCCTTGTCTTCAGAACCTCGAGAATATCTGACATCTGAGATCTCCTTTCGCCTGTCAATCTGATCACCGCCTTTCCTCCGACTGCCATTTTGATAACTGCTCTCCCTCTGACTGCCGGATCAGGGGCGGCCCTTCCTCCGCTCATTGAATCAGTTCCTATTTTACTTCAGGCAGCAGCTTTTATACAGCGCGTCCGGCCGATGACTGCTCCCCTCCCTATACCTTTTTGATATAGAAATGCGGATCTGCATATGATGCCGATGGACGTTCCCGTCCAGGCGCCCCTGCCTGTGCTGAGGGCACCACGGCTGCTCTTCCATCCCTGCCTGTTCTGACGCCGGCACACCTGCATTGCGGCCGGCTTTCTGCTCGTGGTATAATATTTATCTATACTGCACGAGAAAGAGGGATCTATGAGCAGAATTGTATGTAAACTTCTCGGATTTCCGCAGATTTTAAAGGACGATGCTCCCGTTTTTTTCCCATACTCAAAAATC
>CACXCJ010000122.1 GCA_902766175.1 uncultured Lachnospiraceae bacterium | reverse complement strand
GCCGTCGCAGCCTGCCATCACAACGAATTTCCGGATTGCGCCGCTCTTCACCGCATCCACCACCTGGTCCGCCAGGGCAAAGACCTGCGCATGCGCAAAGCCGCCGACAATCGTTCCGGTCTCGATCTCCGTCGGCGCCGGGCATTTCTTTGCCTGCTCGATGATGGCAGAAAAATCCTTCGTCTCTCCGTACTCCCCGTCGATGTGCCTGCATCCCGGGAAGCCGGCCGCGCCGGTCGTCCAGAGGCGGTCCTTGTAGCTCTCGGCCGGAGGAACGACGCAGTTGGTTGTCATCAGGATCGGTCCGTTGAACTTTTCAAACTCCTCCCGCTGCTTCCACCACGCGTTTCCGTAGTTTCCGGCGAAGTTCGGATACTTCTTGAACGCCGGATAGTAGTGCGCCGGAAGCATCTCCGAGTGCGTGTAGACATCAACCCCTGTTCCCTTTGTCTGCTCCAGCAGCATCTCAAGATCCCGGAGGTCATGTCCGGAGATCAGAATGCCGGGGTTCTTCCGGACGCCGATCTCTACCTGCGTCACCTCCGGATTCCCGTACGCCTCGGTATTTGCCTTGTCGAGAAGCGCCATGCCATCCACGCCGTACCTGCCGGTCTCAAGCGTCAGGGCCACGAGGTCGTCTGCCGTGAGGGAATCGTCCAGCGTCTCTGCCAGTGCCTTCTGGATAAAGGCATCAATGTCCTCATTGTCCTGAAGGAGCGCATTCGCGTGCTTGGAATATGCCGCAAGTCCCTTCAAGCCGTAGGTAATCAGCTCCCGGAGCGAACGGATGTCCTCATTCTTTGTGGAGAGGACGCCCACAGTGACCGCCTTGGCGTCAAATTCCTCCCGCGCGCCGTTCCAGAGCGCCGCCTCCGGGAGACGGCTGCTGTCCTGAAGCCTTCCGAGCAGCTCTGCCTTGACAGAGAGCGTCTCCTCCACCGCCTTCATGATTGCCTCGCGGTCAAAGTTTGCGTTTGTGATCGTCATGAAAAGATTTACTGTCACGAGGTGATTCACCTTGCGGTCTACGGGCTTTCCCTCCCCGCGCAGTCTCGTCGTAACTGAGGACAGTCCCTTTGTCACATAGATGAGAAGATCCTGCATCGCAGCAACTTCCGGCTTCTTCCCACAGACACCAGAAATCGTGCAGCCCCTGCATCCGGCCGTCTCCTGACACTGGTAACAGAACATCTTGTTTTCCATCATAATCCTCCTGAATTGTCCGGCAGGGCGTCCCTCTTTGTCTTCCTCCCTGTCTGCTCTCCCTCATTCTACAATCTCAGAGGACCGCGGTCTGTTGTCAGAACAACGTAATGAAAAAGAAGGGCTGCGAATTCGGCTGGCCTCCCTGTTCTTCGACTCTTTCCCCGTCACCTGAGGTTGATGAAGACGAGTCCCACGAGGCAGATCGCCACGCCCAGCAGCTTGTTCCAGGTCAGGGGCTCATGGAAAAATGTATACCCGACCAGAATCAGGGCAGCCGCAAGAAAGCTGCTCTGCACGATCGCCGCGGTGCTGACCTGCCAGCCCGCCTTGTAGGCGTAGATGTATCCCGACTCCAGGCCCACAACTACGACGCCCAGCAGGAACGGGGCCCAGTTCAGCCTGCTGTACTCTCTGAGAAGGCTGGCATCGCGGTTCAGGACCAGATAGAGCAGCAGGCTTGTGACGGCACCGACCGCATAGGTCACGGACAGAGAGGCAAGGGGATTCATCTCCTCCGGCACGGATTTTGCGCAGATGTGGTAAACGACATTGGATAGTACGACCAGTGCAATTGGCCAGGCATAACTGAACATCGCATGTCCCTCCTGAGTGAAATACCCTGACGATTGGAAGCATTTCCACATTACCCGCTGCTTTTGATGCACACAGCCACCGCATGGCGCAGCTGGTCAATGCCATCCTCTGTGGTCGCCCAGCTGGAGGCAAAGCGCACGACCGCATGGTCCTCGTCCGTCTCCTCCCAGAATTCGTATCCGACGTATTTCCCGAGCTCCTGCAGGACGCTCTTCTTCAGGACCACGAACTGCTGGTTCGTCGGGGAGTCGATGTAAAGACGGCAGCCTGCGTCCTCGAAGATCCTCCGGATTTCCATGGCCTTCTCAATGGCATGCCGGCTGATGCGGAAATAGAGATCGTCCCTGAACAGCGCCGCAAACTGCACACCGACAAGCCTGCCCTTGGCAGACAGCGCTCCGTGCTGCTTGATCCGCGTCAGGAAATGCGCCGGTTCCTTTCCCTTCGGAAAGACGACGGCCTCCCCGGAGAGCGCACCGACCTTTGTGCCGCCGATATAGAAGACATCACAGAGCTGATCGACCAGAGGAAGCGTCACATCCGCTCCGCGGGCCATGAGTCCGTACCCGAGGCGCGCTCCGTCGAGGAACAGCTTCAGATGGTTTTCATGGCATACCCCGGAGAGCTCCTCCAGTTCCCTTGCCGAATACAGCGTTCCGTACTCGGTCGGGTGGGAAATATAGACCATGCCCGGAAATACCATGTGCTCATGATTGGCGTCTCCGTAAAAGTGTCTCGCATACGCCTCCACATCTGCGGCGGCCACCTTGCCGTCGTGGGACGGCAGGGTCAGAACCTTGTGGCCGCTGAACTCAATGGCGCCGGCTTCGTGGACATTGATGTGGCCGGTCTCTGCAGCCAGCACGCCCTCATACGGCTGCAACCCGGTGTCAATGATAAGCTGATTTGTCTGCGTTCCGCCATTGACAAACCAGACGGACGCTTCCGGATCTGCACAGGCCTCCCGGATCTCCTCCCTGGCTGTATTCGTGAAGCGGTCCTCTCCATACCCGGGTGCCTGCTCCATGTTTGTCTCACACAATGCCCGCAGGACCTCCGCGTGGCACCCCTCCAGATAATCACAGGCGAATGAATACATTTCTGCTGCTCTCCTCTCACTGCGCATGAATTCCCTGCCTTTCTCACGCCTCCGGCTTGAGAAATTCAGTTCCATACAACCATCGCCGCCCGATAATGTCAAGGTGCAATCCGGCCGGAAGGGCGCATCCGAGGCGCTTTTCTCAGCAGGGCTTCCCGGCCCGGCCGCCGGGCGCACGAAAAAAGCCGGACAGCTTCCTGCCCGGCTTTTTGCACCTTCATCACTCTTTCAGGGCACCTGATACGCTGCGCGCCCCGAAAGATCCTCTCCGCGTCCTTACAGCGAGAGCACGTCCGCAAACGCCTGGATTGCGGTTTCCGCCTGTCCGAAATCGCGCATCTGCTGGTCAATGCCGAGCTTGATGTGCGGAATTCCGGCGCTGTCCAGAGCCTTCTTCAGGTACGGATACTCCATCTCCTCCGGGTCGCAGAACTGCTGCATGAAGAGCACCAGGCCCTGCGCGCCGCTCTCCTTCACGAGATTTGCGACGTACTCGCCGCGGCGGTTCTTGGAAGACTGCGGATCGTAGAGCAGGACATCGTAATCCTGGTTTGCGAACTGAACCGCGAGATCCTGCATCGGGTCGTCGGTCTCCGGCGCATCCGTGCGGAAGGAACGGCTCTCGTGCGCGACATCATCCGCCGCAATCGCGATGTGGTTCTTCTCGAAGATCTCGAGAAGCTTCGGGTTGTCGCAGATGATTCCGCTGGTCACGATCTTCGTGCCCTTCCAGTCAGCCGCCGGGAGCTTCTTCAGCTCCTCGTTGAGCTCAGTGAGCTTCTTTGTGTACTCGTCCTTCAGCATGAAGTAGGAGGACTTCAGGACCTGCATGCGCTTCACCGGGGTGATGACGTCGCAGTGCTCGGAGGCGAGCTTCACGAACTCGCGGCGCGCCGCGCGGCTCTTATTGTAGACCTTGATCGCGTCCTGCAGCGCTTCCGGCGTGATCGCCTTGGAGGCGATCTTCTCGAGCTCCTTCTTGATGTTCTCGTACTGGTCTCTCGTGAACTTGAGGCCGAAGTCCGCGAAGCGGTTCTGCGGTGCGCCGAGGAAGATCACCGGGATCTTGTCTCCGACCGCGACGCGGATGTTCTGCGACATCGGCCGCAGCGTGTCACAGATCGTCGGGGTGATGACGCCGTCCAGACCGTTCATGGTTCCGTCGAGCAGCATCTCAAGCGCGAGCTGTGCGATCGTGCAGTAGAAAGTCGCGCAGTACTCCTTCGCGCGGCTTATGGTCTTGTCGTTCGTGCCCCAGATTCCCATCGGAACCATGCCGGCTGCATACACCAGCTCCTCCGGCGCGTAGTACGGAAGGACGCCGATGACTTTCTTTCCCTGTGCCTTGTATTTTGCGAGCTGTGCCTTCGGAGAGGAGGAGACAGCAGCAAACTCTTTCAGTAAAGATTCCACGCTCATGACTTATGCCTCCTTCTTTTCGTTTGCTTCCATCGCTTCCATGAGGCCCTGGACCCTCGTCTCATACTGCGCGACGTTGAAGTTTCTCGGATCCGCCTGGTCTCCGTCGAATCCTGCGCACGGCACGCCGAGATCCTTCGTGAAGCGTCTCTGCATCTCCGCCATGTATCCGGACCACGGCTTGCAGGAGCGGTTGTAGTGTACCAGAACGCCGTCGACCTTGTTCTCGCGGCAGATCCCCTCACGCCATGCGACGCCCTGCTCGATGCTGACAGAGTTCGGCGCCTTGTAGTACGCGCGGGCCATGCCGTCCAGGTCGTTGTAGACGAATCCGAATGCCGGCGCGTACACGACTGCGGTGACATTGATGCCGTTCTGCTTTAACGGCTTGAAGAGCGCCGGCAGCTTCGGCCAGCACGGAATTCCCTCGAACATGATCCGCTTCTCTTCCTTGAACGGAAGCGTGGAGGTGCCGTTCTTCACGTTTTCCTCGAGGTCCTTCGCCAGAAGCTCGAACGCCTCCGCGGTGTCCTTTCTGCCTCTCGCGGTCACGATATCCGCCATATGGTTGAAGAGATCGAAGCCGGACATCGGCGACGGCTTGTACTGCAGGAAGTTGCAGACCTTGAGCCATGCCTTCGCGCTTCTGTTCGCGGCCTGACATGCCTCCTTGAATTTCTCCTCGTCGAACTTCTTGCCGGAGATCTTCTCGAGCTGCTTGATTGCCTCGTCAAACTGCGCGCGCACGTAGCGGACCTTGCTGTCATCGACATCGACATCGTTGTTGTACGGGATATCGATCATGATCAGCGGGATGTTGTGCATGCGGGCGATGTTCTCGTACCACTTCGTCATGCAGTTGCAGATGTTGTTGCAGCAGAGAACGAAGTCGGGCATCGGC
>CACXCJ010000121.1 GCA_902766175.1 uncultured Lachnospiraceae bacterium | reverse complement strand
GTCAAAAAAGAAGCCGGCAGTTGTTTCCAACTGCCGGCTTCTTCCAGCTTCTGGCCGGACTCGAACCGGCGACCCACGCATTACGAATGCGTTGCGCTACCAACTGCGCTACAGAAGCAAAATGACCGATCCGAGAATCGAACTCGGGTTTGCGCCGTGAGAGGGCGCCGTCTTAGCCTCTTGACCAATCGGCCTTACCATGTCCCAGCTGTTCTGAAGCTGAGAAAACATGAAACTGCGTCCCGCTTCCGCGATGGCGCAAATCGAGGCGACAAGATTCGAACTTGCGGCCTCAGCGTCCCGAACGCTGCGCTCTACCAAACTGAGCCACGCCTCGATGAAATGAAACTGAATGCTTTTCCGATTTACTCCGGAAATAAAACCTGTAGGGCTTGCGCCTTACAGGTCCGTGACCGATCCGAGAATCGAACTCGGGTTTGCGCCGTGAGAGGGCGCCGTCTTAGCCTCTTGACCAATCGGCCATACATACGGATCTTATCATAAATATACAGGAATTGCAAGCTGTAAATCGAGGCGACAAGATTCGAACTTGCGGCCTCAGCGTCCCGAACGCTGCGCTCTACCAAACTGAGCCACGCCTCGATGTCTCCGTACTCTCGTGTCTGAACCTGGGCACGACGGATAGTATACGCTCCGGTATGGAAAATGTCAACCGAAAGTAGCCCGGAAGCTCGTGAAAAAATTTCAGACGCGTTTCCGGAGAACCTGCCGCAGAGAGGCAGAGACCGGGAGCGCGGCGTGCACCGCCCTCTCCCGGTCCCGTCTCCTGCGCTGGGCGCTCCTTCAGCGGACCACGAAGTTGATGATTTTATTCGGAACGTAGATCTCCTTCACGAGCGTCTTTCCCTCGAGCATCGCGGCGATCTTCGCGTCAGAGCGGGCCGCCGAGAGCGCTGCGTCCTTCCCGCATCCCGCGGGGATCTTCACTGTCGAGCGGACCTTTCCGTTCACCTGCACGCCGATCTCAACCGTCTCGTCGATAGTCTTTGCCTCATCGTGCTCCGGCCAGGAAGAAACCGTGAGGAATCCCTTCCCGCCGAGCGCCTCGTAGATTTCCTCGCAGATATGCGGCGCGAAGGGGGAGAGCAGCTTTAAGAAGGTGATGAACTGCTCCCTTCCGATCTTCCCGACGCGGTTCACGTCATTCAGGAAGGTCATCATCGCCGCAATCGCGGTGTTGAACTTCATCTCCTCAATATCGGAGGAGACCTTCTTGATCGTTCTGTGGAGACCGGAGTCAAGCTCGGGGACATCCGCATCCACCACATTGTCCTGAAGGGCAAACACGCGCTCCAGGAAGCGGCGCACACCGCGCACGGACTTGTCGTTCCACGGCGCTGCGCTGCCGTAATCTCCCATGAAGAGGACATACACGCGCAGAGTATCCGCGCCGTACTGCCTGACGATATCTAGCGGGTCGATCACATTTCCGCGGGACTTCGACATCTTCTCTCCGTCCGCGCCCAGAATCATGCCCTGCGCAGTTCTCTTCGCGTAAGGCTCCGGCGTGTTCACGACACCGATATCGTACAGGAAGTGATGCCAGAAGCGCGAGTAGATCATGTGGCGGGTCACATGCTCCATGCCGCCGTTATACCAGTCCACCGGCATCCAGTAGTCAATCTTCCTCCGGTCTGCGAGCGCCTTGTCGTTGTGCGGGTCACAGTAGCGGATGAAATACCAGGAGGAGCCTGCCCACTGCGGCATGGTGTCAGTCTCCCGCTTCGCGGGGCCGCCGCACTTCGGGCAGGTGCAGTTCACGAAGGAGGGCACCTTTGCGAGCGGCGACTGTCCGTCCTCTCCCGGCTGGAAGTGCTCCACCGGCGGAAGCTCCAGCGGGAGCTCGTCATACGGAACCCCGACCACACCGCACTTCGGGCAGTGGATCAGCGGAATCGGCTCGCCCCAGTAGCGCTGGCGGTTGAACGCCCAGTCCTTCATCTTGAACTGAATGCCCGCGCGGCCGATCTTCTTCTCGGTCAGGAACGCAAGCATTCTCGCGATCGAGTCCTTCTTGTTCGTGAGGCCGTTGAGGAAGCCGGAATTCACCATGGTTCCGTCTCCGGTGTAGGCCTCCTTCGAGATATCCCCGCCCTCGATGACCGGGATGATGTCGATTCCGAACTTCCTTGCGAAGTCATAGTCTCTCTGGTCGTGCGCCGGGACTGCCATGATCGCACCCGTGCCGTATCCCATCATGACGTAGTCGGAAATGTAGACCGGGATCCTCTTTCCGTTCACAGGATTGACTGCGGTGAAGCCCTCGAGCTTCACACCGGTCTTCTCCTTCACGAGCTGCGTGCGCTCGAACTCGGTCTTCTTCGCGCACTCCGCGCGGTACGCCTCCACCGCGTCCATGTTCTGAATCAAGTCTCTGTACTTGTCGATCAGCGGATGCTCCGGCGCGAGGACCATGTAGGTCACGCCGAAGAGCGTGTCGCAGCGGGTCGTGTAGATCTCGAGCTTCTCCTCGATTCCCTCGACTGCGAAATCGACGAAGGCGCCGGTGGACTTGCCGATCCAGTTCACCTCCTGCTGGCGGATGTTCCCGGGAAAATCCACCGTGTCAAGCCCCTGCAGAAGCTTGTCCGCGTACTCCGTGATGCGCAGATACCAGACGTCCTTCGGGAGCTGGATCACGTCGCTGTGGCAGATGTCGCACTTTCCGCCCTGGCTGTCCTCGTTGGAGAGAACGACCTTGCAGGAGGGGCAGTAGTTCACGAGCGTCTTGCTGCGGTACACGAGGCCGTTGTCAAAGAGCTTCCGGAAAATCCACTGCGTCCACTTGTAGTACTCGGGCCTTGAGGTGTCGATCACGCGGCTCCAGTCGAACGAGAAGCCGACCCGCTTCAGCTGGTTCGAGAACTTCTCGATATTGATGTCCGTGATCACGCGCGGATGCGTGTTGGTCTTGATCGCGTAGTTCTCCGCCGGAAGGCCGAACGCATCAAACCCGATCGGGAACAGCACATTGTAGCCCTGCATTCTCCGCTTGCGGGAAAGAACCTCCATGCTGGAGTAAGCCTTGATATGTCCGACGTGCATTCCGGCACCGCTCGGATAAGGGAATTCCACAAGACCGTAGAATTTCGGCTTCTTTGAAAAATCCTCGGCCTGGAACAGCTTCGCGTTCTCCCAGCGTGCCTGCCACTTCGGCTCAATTTTTTTGAAATCGTATTCCATCTCTCTCGCCTTTCATCGCTTTATGCCTGCGCCGGCATATTCACGGACTATCTTACGGAGTTCCTCTTCTTTTGTCAATGCAGCCGATGCCGGCACGCCGGAAACCTGGAAGCGCCCCGCGCCGCCGGACCCGGCAGCTGCCGATGCCGGCGCTGGTTTAAGAGGCGTCATCCACCGCACCGAAGTCGAAGATCGAGAGCTGGTTCGTCTCCGGCAGGTCTCCGAGAATCCCGAGTTTATCCAGCAGATCACAGATCGTCTGGCCTGCGCCGCTTCTCTGTCGGAAATCGTCCTTCGAGAGGAAGGGGCCCTTCTTCGCCGCCTCGACGATCTGGGCTGCCACGCTCTCGCCAAGTCCCTCGATGGAAGTGAGGCTCGGCATAATCTTCCCGTCGATAATGGAAAATCTCGCCGCCTGCGCGCGGTACAGATCGATCGGCATGAACTCAAATCCGCGCGCGTACATCTCCTGCACAATTCTTCCGTCGCGGAGCATATCCTTTTCCTTCGGCAGGAGCGCTTCCTTCCGCTCCTTGGACTGCGAGCGGCGCATGAGCTCCTCGAGAAAGCGCACCAGCGGCTCCTCTCCCCGGCACATGACCTCGTAGGAAAAGCCGGTCGCGCGGATCGAGAAGAAGGCCGCGTAGTACTCGAGCGGGTAAAAGATCTTGCAGTAGCCGATGCGCCACGCCATCATGACGTACGCCGCGGCGTGCGCCTTCGGGAACATGTACTTGATCTTCTCGCACGAGCCGATGTACCAGTCCGGCACGCCGTGCGCCTTCATGTCCTCGACCCACTTCGGCCACTCCTTCACCTTGCCCGCCGCGACCTTGCCCTTCCGCACGCGCTCCATGATCGTGAAGCTCTCGCTCGGGTCCACTCCCTTCTGAATCAGGTACATCATGATGTCGTCGCGGCAGCAGATCGCCGTCTCAAGCGTCGCGGTGTGCGACTTGATCAGCACCTCCGCATTTCCCTGCCACACGTCCGTCCCGTGCGCGAGTCCCGCGATCCGGACCAGGTCCGTGAGTCCCTTCGGCTTCGCCTCGAGCACCATGTTCATGGCGAAATCCGTTCCGAACTCCGGAATGCCGAGCGTCCCGAGCCTGCAGCCCATGATCTCCTCCGGGGTGATGCCGAGCGCGGAGGTGTCCTGAAACAGGCTCATGACCTCCTTTGAGTCGAGCGGGATGTCCTTTACCGGGTCTATCCCCGTGAGATCCTGCAGCATGCGGATCATGGTCGGATCCTGATGGCCCAGGATGTCGAGCTTCAGGAGGTTGTGGTCGATCGCGTGATACTCGAAGTGCGTCGTGATGATGTTCGTCGAGGTGTCATCCGCCGGGTGCTGAATCGGGGTAAACGAGTAGATGGATTCCCCCTTCGGCAGGACGACGATTCCGCCCGGGTGCTGCCCGGTCGTCCGGCGCACGCCGACGCAGCCCTGCACCAGACGGTCAATCTCACACCTGCGCTTTCTGCTCCCGTGCTCCTCGAAGTAATTCTTCACGTAGCCGAACGCGGTCTTGTCCGCGAGCGTTCCGACTGTCCCCGCGCGGAAGGTCTGTCCCTTGCCGAAGATCACCTCGGTGTAGGCGTGTGCGGAGGACTGGTTCTCGCCGGAGAAATTCAGATCGATATCCGGCTCCTTGTCCCCCTTGAAGCCGAGGAAGGTCTCGAACGGGATATCGAATCCGTCCTTTCGGAGCTTCTTCCCGCACACCGGGCAGATTTTGTCCGGCATGTCGCAGCCCGCGGAGCCCGCATATTTCTTCGGAATCTCCGAGTCAAAATCCGAGTAGTGGCACTCCGGGCACCAGTAGTGCGGCGGCAGCGGATTCACCTCGGTGATTCCGGCGGTATAGGCGACGAAGGAGGACCCGACGGAGCCGCGGGAGCCCACGAGATAGCCCTCCTCATTCGAGTGCCTCACAAGCTCCTGCGCGATGATGTACAGGACAGCGAAGCCGTTCTTGATAATGGAGTTCAGCTCCCGCTCGAGCCTCTCCTCGACGATCTTCGGGAGCTTTTCCCCGTACTGCTCCCGCGCCCTCTTGTAGCAGGACTCCTTCAGCATCCGGTCGGAATCCGGGATCACGGGCGGGCACTTGTCCGGCCGCACCGGTGAGATCCGCTCGACCATTCTGGCGATCCGCCTGGGGTTCGTGATCACGACCTCCTCGCACTTCTCCGGCCCGAGGTAGGAAAACTCCTTCAGCATCTCCTCCGTGGTCCGGAGGTAGAGCGGCGGCTGCCTGTCCGCGTCGTCGAACTTGTTGCCGAAGAGAATCATCCGCCGGTAGACCTCATCCTCCGGGTTCATGAAGTGCACGTCGCAGGTCGCTGCGACCGGCTTCCCGAGATCCTCTCCCAGCTTCACGATCCGTCTGTTGATGGCGCGGATATCCTCCTCCGACTCCACCTCGTAGTGCTCATCCGCGATCATGAACGCATTGTTCGCGACCGGCTGAATCTCAAGATAGTCGTAGAAGGAGGCGATCCGGTTCACCTCCTCCTCCGGCGCGCCGCGCAGCATCGCCTGAAACAGCTCCCCTGCCTCGCACGCGCTGCCGATGATGAGTCCCTCACGGTACTTCTCCAGCTCGCTCTTCGGGATCCTCGGCCTGCGGTTAAAGTACAGGAGGTTCGAGTCCGAGACAAGCCGGTACAGATTGACGCGCCCCAGCTCATTCTTCACGAGGATGATGACATGATACGTATTCCGCTTCTTCACGAGATCCGGATTCGTGCTGCCGAGCGCACAGACCTCCTCCAGCGTCCTGGCGCCGCGCTCCTTCAGCATCCCGATGAACTTCACGAAGATTTCCGCCGTGCAGGCGGCGTCATCCACCGCGCGGTGATGATTTTCCAGAGAGACGCCGAGCTCCTTTGCCACGGTGTCGAGCTTAAAGCGGTTTAGGCGCGGAAGCAGAAGGTGCGCGAGGCTCACCGTGTCAAGGATGGTGGGATTCCATTTCTCCCCGAGCCTGCGCGCATTCTCGCGGATGAAGCCCGTGTCGAAGGAAGCGTTGTGCGCGACGACACCGCACCCCCCGCAGAACCGGAGAAACTCCGGCAGAACCTCCTCAATGCCGGGCGCATCCGCGACCATGGCGTCGTTGATATGTGTCAGTTCCTCGATCCGGTAGGGAATCGGGCGGCGCGGGTTCACGAAGGTCGAGAAGCGGTCCGTGATCACGCCCTTCTGTACCTTCACGGCGCCGATCTCGATGATCTGGTTCTTCACGGCGGAAAAGCCGGTCGTCTCGAGGTCAAAGACCACAAAGTCGGAGTCGAGCGTCAGGTCCCGCGGATTCGTGACCAGCGCCTCCAGGTCATCGACCAGGTATCCCTCGACGCCGTAGATGATCTTCGGAAAACTCTTCTCGTTTCCCTCAATCAGCTTCCAGGCCTCCGGGAATGCCTGCAGCGTGCCGTGGTCCGTGATCGCGATCGCGTCCCACCCCCACTTCTTCGCGCGGAGAATGAGATCCGTCGCGCTCGTCACGGCGTCCATGGTACTCATCTTCGTGTGGCAGTGGAGCTCGACTCTCTTTACCGGTGCGGTGTCCTCCCTCATGTCCTCGTAGAACGGCTCGCATTTCTTCATCCCCTTCACATGGCCGATGATGAGCTCCCCCGTGAAGCTGTCGATCGTCGTCGCCCCGTAGAGCCTCAGGAACTTTCCGTTCTGCAGGAAGCCGCGGAGCTTTTCCTTCTCCGCATCGTCCCCGCGGAAGAAAAGCTTCACGGAAATGGAATCCGTGAAGTCCGTCACGGAAAAGAAAAACATGGTGCTGCTTGATTTCTCGAAGAACTTTTCCTCCATCTCAAAGATCTGGCCGCGGACCGCGATATCTCCCATGACGCCGCTCACGTCCTTTAATTCCACGAATTCGTCCCCGAAATCGCGCCCGTAGAAGACATCGGGATTCTCCGAGTGATGCGTGACCCAGGACCTTCTGCCCTCCTGGCCCTGGCGGTTCTCTCCGGCTCCAAAGCGACGCTCCCGGCTTCCCTCCTCCGGGACCGAAGTCCTGGCCGGCACGCGCTCCGCGCGGGAGGTGCGCAGTCTTCCCGGATCCACCAGGAACTTTTCTTTTGCCTCCTCTTCCCCCTCCGTCTGCTCGAGTGCCTCCGCCTCCGGCTCCGGGCATTCCTTCCGCACGTAGGGGATGAAATTCGTCCGGACCTCCATCTGGAGGCCGAAGCGCCGCCCGAAGATTTCATCGCGCAGATAACCGGTGAGGCCGGAAATCACATTCCGGTTCAGCGCCATGTCCTCTGCCGTGTATTCCATGCATTGTTCCGAAGGAAAGCTTACGGAAGCGCGGTTTAATATCCTGTACTGGAGAAGATTCCGATGCTTCAATTCTGTGAGGATGCTCTCGCGGTAAAACTCAAAAACAGTCTGCGGCGCGAAGCTTGCGCTGAGCTCAAAGCGCTCGCGGATCCGGATCAGAATCCGCTTTCTCGGAAAAAGCTGCTTCTTCAGCTCTCCCTCCAGGCGTCGGAAGACGGCGCTCTCAATCACGCGGGCGCACTTCAAGTAGATGGAGAGCGTCATGTTGTCCTCTGAGAGCGTGACGCGCTCCACTGTGAGAAGATTCAGGACGTTCTGGTCTTCCCCCTCCGCCCTGAATTCCGGAAATACCGACGAGAATGATTTCATGTGCCTCTCTGCTCAGAGCGAATCCGCTCAAGTTCCTCCCGCAGCGCGGGGAG
>CACXCJ010000120.1 GCA_902766175.1 uncultured Lachnospiraceae bacterium | reverse complement strand
GCCGCCGCGTCCGCCGCAATTTTTTTCGGGTCCGCGATCATGAGCTTTCCGGTCCGCCCCGCGTATGCGCCGATAAACCCCGCGCACTGCGGGTCCTGGCCGCTCAGCGCGAGAAAGGCGCGGTAGGAGGCCATCATCGCGTCGCTGTTCGGGTTCACAATCGCGAGAGACAGCCCGCTCTGAAGCGCCATCGTGAAAAAGAATGCATTGATGAGTTCCCTCTGCGGGAGGCCGAACGAAATATTCGACACCCCGAGGATCGTGTGGCCGTCCAGCTCATCGTGCACGCGCCGCAGCGTCTCAAGCGTCGCGAGCGCCGAGCCCGCGTCCGTCGAAATGGTCATCGCCAGGGAGTCGATCACGATATCCTCCGGCGGAATCCCGTACTCCGCGGCTGTCCGGTAGATTTTCTGCGCGATCGCAAAGCGTCCCTCTGCATCCGCCGGAATGCCGTTTTCGTCCAGCGTGAGGCCCACAATTACGCCGCCGTACTTCGCGGCCAGCGGAAAGACCGTCTCCATGCTGTCCTTCCGGCCGTTCACGGAGTTGATGAGCGCCTTCCCGTTGTAAATCCTGAGGCCGCGCTCCAGCGCCGCCGCGTTTGTCGTGTCGATCTGGAGCGGAAGCGCGGTGATCCCCTGCAGACGCGTGACCACGGTCTCCATCATCTCGGGCTCATCGATCTCCGGGAGGCCGACATTCACGTCCAGCATGTCCGCGCCGGCATCCTCCTGCGCCACGCCCTGCTGGAGAATGTACTCGATGTCGCGGTTCCTCAGCGCCTCCTTGAACTTTTTCTTTCCTGTGGGATTGATGCGCTCCCCGATGATGACCGGCCTCTTTCCGATTTCAATCACCCGGGAAAAGGACGCGAGCACGGAGCGGTGCTTCGGCACCGGCGGAAAAAACGGAAGATCCCTCGTCTTCTCAATTTCGCGGCGGATGTACTCCGGCGTCGTGCCGCAGCAGCCGCCGAGCACGTGGACCCCCAGCGCAGCGATGGCGCGCATCTCGTCCGAGAACTCCTCCGCCGTGAGGTCATAGACCGTCCTCCCGTTTTCAGACCGCGGAAGTCCGGCGTTCGGGTTCACGATCATCGGCAGGGAGCAGACCTCCGACAGCTTCTTCACGAGAGGGAGCATCTGTCTCGGCCCCATCCCGCAGTTCAGGCCGACGGCATCTACCCTGAGCCCCTCCAGCATCGCGGTCACGCTCTCCACGGTTCCGCCCGTGAGCAGCTTTCCCTTTTCGTCGAACACCGTCGTCACAAAGACCGGAAGGTCCGAGTTCTCCTTCGCCGCAAGGACCGCCGCCTTCGCCTCCAGGCTGTCGCTCATCGTCTCGATGAGGACGAGGTCCGCACCGGATGCCGCGCCGATCCTAACCACCTCGGCAAAAAGGCGCACGGCGTCCTCGAACGCGAGGTCCCCCATCGGCTTCAGGAGCCGGCCGGTGGGGCCGATGTCGAGCGCCACGTACCCGTCCTCCTCACGGCCTGCTCTCCTTCTTCCCTCCTTTGCGAGCAGGACGCCCTGCTCGACAACCGCCTCAAGCTCTTTTGCATCCGGGTAGCGCAGGCGGTTCGCCCCGAAGGTGTTGGAGTTCACGATATCGCTTCCGGCCTCAAAATAAGCCTGCGCGACGCCGGTCACGATCTCCGGGTGCAGGAGATTCCAGCGCTCCGGCAGCTCCCCGCCCTTAAGCCCCTTTTCCTGCAGAATGGAGCCAGTCCCTCCGTCGCAGTAAAGCCGTTCTCTTCCGAGTCTCTCCAGGATATTTTTTCTCATATGTCTCTGCTCTCTTCCCGTCCTACGCCCTGCGGTACAGACAGTCCGTCTTTCCGCAGGCCTCACATCCCGCGGTCAGGCAGTGCGCATTCTCCTTCGACATACCAATCACCGCCGTCACGGACTTGGACGGCATCATGAGACAGGTCTCCGTGAGGGTCACGCCGATCTCCTTCTGCACCGAGAGAATCCGCATGAACTCCGGCTGGTGGGAGATGGAAAAATCCCCGTATCCCGGCGAGAAGCGCGGCCGCAGAAACAGGCCGCGCTTCTCCGCCTTCCTGCGGATCTCCTCATTCACGAGATCGCACCAGCTCTCAATCAGGGCCGCGCCCGCCGCCTGGAAGATCACCGCGCGGCTCACTCTTCCGAGCGCAGTCTCCCGCTCGACGTGCCGGTCCGTGGCAAATCCGATCGTCGCCGCCATGAGGCACACCTCTCCGCATCCGCGGAAATTCTTCCCGAGAGAACGGCTGGCGACCTCCATTCCCTCGATCCGAAAGCGGTTTTCTCCCTCCCAGATGAGCGGGAAGAAGCGGTACACGCGCTTCGGCTCTGACTCCTCCTTCAGAATGCGGATGCAGGAGCGGACGGCGGAGAGTACTGCATCGTCCGCTTCCGTCCCCCTCTGCCCGAGGTATCGGAGCACCTCGGATTCCTTCACCGGGATGTCCGTCATTTCAGGATTTCCGAGAGATTCGCCATGATCGCCGCCGCGATCTCCGGCCTGTTCATCGTGTACACATGAATGTGACGGATCCCGTTTGCAATGAGGTCTATGATCTGCGAGGTCGCGTAGACGATCCCGGCCTGCTTCATCGCCGCCTCATTGTCGCCGAAGCGGTCCACAATCGCGCGGAAGCGCTGCGGCACGTCCGTCCCGCTCATTGCGACGGAGCGCTTCAGCTGCACTGCCCGCGTGATCGGCATGATGCCCGCGATGATCGGCACCGTGATGCCGGCCTCCCGCGCGCGGTACAGGAAATTATAGAACACGTCATTGTTAAAGAAGAGCTGCGTCGTGAGAAAGTCGAGGCCCGCGTCCACCTTCTCCTTAAGGTAGCGGATATCGTCCTCCTTGTGCGCGCACTCGATGTGTCCCTCCGGGTAGCAGCCGCCGCCGATGCAGAAATCATTACCCTGCTCCCGGATATCCCGGATCAGGTCGATCGCATACTTGTAGTCCTCCGACACCCTTCCGTCCTGGGGAATGTCGCCGCGGAGCGCGAGGATATTCTCAATCCCCTTCTCGCGGTACACGCCGATGATCTGCTTCACGTAGTCACGCGAGGAGGAGACGCAGGTCAGGTGTGCGAGCACCGGAACGTGCTCCTCCTCCTGGATCTTCGCCGCAATCTCCGCCGTAAAGGCGCTCGTCCCGCCGCCCGCGCCGTACGTCACACTGATGAAATCCGGGTGCAGCGCCGCCACCTCGAGGGCTGTGTGTGCCGTGGACTCCAGCTTGTCGGAGGTTTTCGGCGGAAACACCTCGAGGGATAACGTGATTTTGTCCTGTTTCAGAATCTCCGATATCTTCATGGAATTATTCCCCTTTTTTCAGAAGTATGGCGCAGCGCGCAACGTTTCCGAAGCGCCCTGCGCCATCGATCGGCATTATTGTATCACAGGCAGGCGGAATTCATCCAATCAGATTCCTGTGTCGCTGGTTATAACCAGGACTTATAGCTCTCGCTCAGACGATGCGTCCCACTGCCGTGCCGTCCCGCAGAAAGCTCACCGCATTCTCCGCGGCAATCCTCGCGACGTTTACGGCCGCCTCGTGCGTCGTCGGCGCATAGTGCGGCGTGCAGATCACATTCTCCATGTTAAGAAGCGGATGATCCTTCGGCAGCGGTTCCTCGTCTGTGACGTCAAGTCCCGCCCCTCCGATCTCACCGCTCTGAAGCGCCCGCACCAGGGCCCTCTCATCCACAATCGGGCCGCGCGCGCAGTTCAGGAAGATCGCCGAATTCTTCATCACGCCGAACTCATGCGGCCCGATGAGGCCGCGGCTCCTGTCGTCAAGATAGCAGTGAACCGTGACGAAGTCCGCCGGGGCGAGCGCCGCATCCAGCGACGCCACCTGCTCGCAGCCCTCCGGCACCTCGTCTATGTAGGGATCATAGACCAGAACCCGCATGTCGAATCCATTGCGGGCCATCCGCGCCACACGGCTGCCGATCTTTCCGTAGCCGATGACCGCGATCGTCTTGTGGAAAAGCTCGATTCCCTCGCAGCTTCCCTTGATGCTCCAGCCCACCGTGCGATAGCCGGTGGCAATTTTCAGGAGGTTCTTCGACAGCGCGAGCATGAGCGCGGCCGTGTGCTCCGCCACAGACTGCCCGTTTGCGTCCGGCGTCGTCGTGACCGCAATGCCGAGGTCCTTCGCCGCCTGAAGATCAAAGTTGTCAATTCCCACTCCGTGCTTGCAGATGACCTTCAGCTTCGGGGCACTTTCCATGAGCTCCCGCCCCATCGGAAGAATCCGGACCAGAACCGCATCGCAGTCCCGAATGTAAGTCCGGAAGGTTTCCTCCTCCCGGTCGGGCATCTTCACCACCTCATGCCCTGCCTCCTCAAGGATCTTCTCCGCGATCGGATTCATCGCCTCCGCAATCAGAACCTTCGCCATCCTGTGCGCCCTCCTGCAGTGGACTTGTCATGCTGCAATCTCTTCGTCTGCCGGCTCCGATTGCAGTGCGGACTGCTCTCCCTCGTTTTCTCAGCCGAGGCTCGCATAACCGTACGCATTCACCAGCGCATCAATCTTCTGCCCCGCCCTGCACATGGGGCACTCATGGTAATCCCAGGAGCTGTAGTCCGGGAGATCCTTCTTTCCGAACACGGAGGAAATCTTGTGTCCGTCATACTCGTCCAGCGCGCTGAAAACGGCAGAGACCCCGGCCAGCTTCGCCCGGTAGTACTGGAGGCACTCCAGGACCTTGTTCAGCGTCTTTCCGGTCGTGACGGAGGCCATCAGGATCATGACTTCCTTTCCCGTGACCTCCGGGATCAGGTTGTCGCGGAAAATAATC
>CACXCJ010000119.1 GCA_902766175.1 uncultured Lachnospiraceae bacterium | reverse complement strand
GACCCGCCGGGCTCCGTCTCCATCCACTACAACATCACCGGTTTCTTCCGCGAGGTCTATGCGGAGGAGTTCGGCGTCCTGGATGCTATCAAGAAGTACATGGACTATGTCCCGGCCTTCAATCCGGAGTTCTTCCGCGTGGATGTCCCGAAGGCACCGGCGATCGACGGCGAGGAGCTCTATAACATTGTCATCCGGAACACCCGCAAGACCTACGACATGTACAATGTCATGAAGTGCCTGTTCGACGGCGGCGAGTTCATGGAGTACAAGAAGGACTACGGCCCGGAGATGATCACCGGTCTCGCGAAGGTGAACGGCCTTCTGGTCGGCGTCGTCGCAAACCGCCAGGGCGTGCTCGCGCTGCAGGGCTATCCGAACTATCCGGAGTACAGAGGCAAGGGCGCCATGGGAATGGGCGGCAAGCTGTACCGCCAGGGCCTGATCAAGATGAACGAGTTCGTCACGCTCTGCTCGCGCGACCGTCTGCCCATGATCTGGATTCAGGACACCACCGGCATCGATGTCGACAACGAGGCGGAGAAGGCGGAGCTCCTCGGTCTGGGCCAGTCCCTGATTTACTCCATCCAGTCGAGCAAGCTGCCGATGCTGGAGATCACGCTCCGCAAGGGAACCGCTGCCGCACACTACGTGCTCGGCGGACCGCAGGCTAACGATGACAACGTCTTCTCGATCGGAACCGCCGCGACCTCGATTGATGTCATGTACGCGAAGACGGCTGCGGGCGCAATGTACAGCCGCCGTCTCGTGAAGGACCAGGATTCCGGCAAGGATCTGCAGGGAACCATCGACAAGATGAACAAGCTGATCCAGCACTACATCGACACCTCCACGCCTGCGTACTGCGCGAAGTCCGGCATGGTGGATGAGATCGTCGATATGCCGAAGGTCCGGAACTACATCGTGGCATTCACGGATGCAGCGTACCAGAACCCGAAGTCCATCTGCCCGGTTCACCAGATGATCCTTCCGAGAATCATCAAGGATTACGATGACAACGGACAGAGCGCAAAGAACGCAGTGAAGGAATGAGAATGCGAGAAGGTTCCGGGAGGTGCGCGGGGAAAGCCGGGCGCGTCCCGGGGCCGGCTCGGGAAAACATGAGGGGAAATCTGGCATGGCAGTTTACACACTAGGAATTGATGTCGGCTCCACGGCATCAAAGTGCATTATCCTGAAGGACGGGAAGGACATTGTCGCGAAGTCGCTGGTCAGTGTCGGAACGGGAACCAGCGGCCCGCAGCGCGCAATCGCGGAGGTCCTTGAGAACGCACAGATGACGCGGGAGGACATGGATTACACGCTCGCCACAGGCTACGGCCGCAATTCCCTCGACGGAATCGCGGACAAGCAGATGAGTGAGCTGTCCTGCCATGCGCGCGGCGCGTATTTCCTCTTCCCGAAGGTGCACACCGTGATCGATATCGGCGGGCAGGACGTGAAGGTCCTTCACATCGAGAACGGCGCTATGGTCAATTTCCAGATGAACGACAAGTGCGCGGCGGGGACCGGGCGGTTCCTCGACGTCATGGCGCGGGTTCTCGAGGTGCATGTGGAGGATCTCGAGAAGCTCGGCGCGGAGTCCACGAAGAAGGTTTCGATCAGCTCAACCTGCACGGTCTTCGCAGAGAGCGAGGTGATCAGCCAGCTCGCGCAGGGCTCTGACAAGCGGGACATCATCGCGGGAATCCACCGCTCGATCGCGGGAAGAGTCGCAGGTCTGGTGCACCGTGTCGGCGTGGTTCCGGAGGTCGTCATGACCGGCGGGGTCGCGCAGAATCACGGCGTCGTGGAGGCGATAGAGGAGCAGCTCGGCGTCTCGATCGAGACCTCGCCCCTCACGCAGTATAACGGAGCGCTCGGGGCGGCACTGTTCGCGTACCAGGGCGCACTGAAGCACTCGAGAAAGTGACCGGAGGCACCGGCCGCGCGTCTTCTGGAAGGCGGCCGGCGCGAGACGGCATCAGTTCAATTTTGGAGGCAGTCATTATGGCAGCAGAAGTTAAGAAACCGGCAAAGAAAAAGGCAAGCCCGGGCGTACTTGCACTGCGCAAGGTCGTCGATGACGTCTACCGGGAGGCACGAGAGGCGAAGGCAAAGGGAGAGCCGGTCGGATGGTCCTCCTCCAAGTTCCCGTGCGAGCTTGCGGAGGCATTCGGGCTGCACGTCGTGTACCCGGAGAACCAGGCGGCAGGCATTGCCGCAAACCGCGACGGCGAGATGATGTGCCAGGCGGCAGAGGATCTCGGATACGACAACGATATCTGCGGCTACGCGCGCATTTCCCTCGCTTACTCCGCAGGCTACCGCGTGAGCAGAAAGTATGACCCGAAGACCGGCGAGTACATCATCAACCCGGATTCCGGAAAGCCCTTGAAGGACGCGGACGGCAAGGTCGTGATCGATGAGGCGACCGGCAAGCCGAAGAAGGATCCGAAGACACAGATTCCGTACGAGGAGCTCGTGAACATCAACGACATCTGGGCGCTCCCGGACGGACCGGAGAAGGAGAAGAAGCTTGAGGCGCTGAAGCCCATCCGCCAGAACCTGATGCCGATGCCCGACTTCGTTCTCTGCTGCAACAACATCTGCAACTGCATGACGAAGTGGTACGAGAACATCGCCCG
>CACXCJ010000118.1 GCA_902766175.1 uncultured Lachnospiraceae bacterium | reverse complement strand
TGAAGAAAAAAGCAGCAGAAAAGCTTGCTGCAGCTTCTTGATAACCAGCTTCACAGACAGCTAAAATTCACTGCATTTTCGTGCTTACCGTCAAAGTCCCTGTGGTATAAATATCATGCCACCGGGACTTCTTGATGGTAGCACAGCGGTGCACGTATCCAATTGCTGTAAGTCCGGAGTCCACCCGGTAGTGGAAAGGATACAACCGAAGACTGGAGTGTCCATCGTGAAGTGGAATCTGAAGACAGTCGGATTCGGGAAACCTACTAACTCGAGGTCCGAGGGCAAACCTTATTTCCGCTCCCGGTCAGTTCCTGCCATCTGTTTCGCTCTCCCGCATCCGCTGCTTTATTTCCTCCAGCACCTCTTCATAGCGGTGCGAGCGGAGACCGGGGAATGCCCGCACCAGACGCCCGGCGCCGAAGGCGCGGGATTTTCGGAGCCGGATCCGGAGCGCCTCGTAGCGGCGGTCGAGAGAGGCTGTCAGCTCCGCCTTCCGGTCCGCATAGGCGAGCTCCGCGTCAAGCCGCGCGGATTCGGCTGCCGTTTTCAGGCTGCTCACGCGGTCGCGGATTTCTGCCCCGGCGAGCGCCGTCTGGAGCTTCTGCTCCTCGAGCTGCTGCCGTGCGAGGAGGGAATTGCCGCCGATCGCTTCGCTCATGCCGTCGCTCACGGCGCGCATCCTGCGCCTGACCTCGTCGATGCTCCTGAGGTCCGCCGACAGGCCGTGGATCTCCAGAACCGTGATGAGGAGATCCGCGCCGTACAGGGCGTAGAACACGAGCAGGAGGATCCATCCGATGTCCGGGGGAATGTGCGAGATACCGGAGCTCGCCGCGGCGTGCAGAAACCTGGCGGCGCCCGTGACGGCGAGGCCCCAGAGGAGACTGAATTTCAGGCAGATATAGCCGTGAAAGTTGAATTTCTCCCTGGAGTAGTCCCACCAGCGCGCGTGGAAGAGATGATCCAGGAGCCACCCGGCGATGAGTTCCACAAGCGTCGCGAAGATCACGCCGAAGAGATAGAGGAGCAGCGGGTTCGCCCGGGAGATGTCTCTCGGCATGGCGAAGTGCGATACGAGCAGGACGGAGACCATGCCGAAGCCGTAGACCGGGCACACCGGCCCGTTCAGGAAGCCGCGGTTCACGATTCTCCCCTTTTTCAGGGCAAAAAACACGACCTCCAGGACCCAGCCCAGGAAGGAGTAGATGCAGAAATACCAGAGAAGCTGATAAACACTCATGACAGGACCTCATGAATTAAGAGAGCAGAGGTGGTCTGACTTCGCGGGAAAAGGATGCGGCTGCTTTGATGCGGAGAAGCAGCCTGCCTGAAGGGATGCGGCTGCTTCGCTGCAAAAAAGCAGCTTGTCTTATGATAGCACAGAGTGCGGGGGAGGTTCAAACCGCGCGGCATTTTTGCTTCCTTCTCTGCGGCCGGACGTCTCTGCCAGGGCCGCTCCGCGCGGACTGCATAAAAATTTTGAGGCGCCCTGGGGAAACAGGGCACCTCGTCAAAGGGTGGGTATGAGTGTTAAAGATTTCTCTTTAACAGTCGTTACAGTAAATCCACCGCCTGAAATTCAGCTGAAATTTTCTGAAATTTTTCTCACTGCACCGTGATAGTGTCGATCAGGTAGTTGCAGCCGCGGACTGCGTTGATCCGGACGTCGGACTCACCGGAGACATTGAAGGTGACATTGATCGCATCCCCGGTCGGGCTGATCTTGTCGGAGCGGTAGAGCGACCTGCCGCTGGAGAGGCCGGTGACGGTGACCCGGCCGATCTGTGCGCCGGTCTGTCCCGCTTCCGGTGCGAAGGTGATAGTCATGGCGCTGTACTGCTTGTCCAGATGGTAGGTCACGTATGCTGCGTGGTCCAGAGCGCCCTCGAGACGGATTCCGTTCTCCCAGGTGAGGCCGCCTGCGGTCTGCGCGGTCTCAAACTGCTCCGCGTAGTGAAGCTCAGACGGCGCTTCCGCGGTGAGATCCACAGCGTTTGCGGAATTAATGCTCACGCCCTCGATCTTCGTCTGCACGACGCCGTCCACGGTCCACTGGCCGCTGGCATTCACGGTGTAGCCGTCCACCTCGGTGTCCGCCGCCATGTAGCCGTCCGCGTCAAAGTAGTAGCACTCGGAGACGCCGTCGCTGTTGCCGTCGAGCCAGGCCCACTGGTTCTTCAGCATGCCATCCTCCGTGCCGCGGCCGTAGACGTCATACCGCCATCTCCCGCCGGCAGTGACGGTCCAGATGCCCGCCATCGCGGGGACCGCCATGACGCACGCGAGCGCTGCTGCGAGAAGCACTGTCAAAATGTGTTTTTTCATTTCAAACCTCCTGATTTTCAAGCCGATATGCTGTTATAATGAGGGCGGGAGTTCTGCGCCGCCAGGCCGCCCGGGCGCTGCGCTTCGCCGGGACAGACGGCTGCACAGGCACGTCCCGCGCGGAATTGTTTTCATTATAGCATTTCAGGCATGAAAATATCTTACGATATCTTTACTGATATTATGGTGTCAGAATGGAGAGGCCGGATGAACTACACTGAGCTTGACCGCGTGGCCGCGTTTTATCTCCGCCATTATGACGAGATCCGCGTGCGCGAGAATTACAAGTGGGAGGCTGTGCGCACTTACCAGGAGGCAGACCCGATGCGCGCGGCTTCCTTTCCGGACGCCCTGAAGCAGGGACTTTCCGGTGCGGGAAATCTCCTGGACTCCGGCTACTATTTCCCGAAGACTGCGCTTCTCATGATGCTCTCGAAGGACCCGGAAGCGGTCCGGCTCATGATGGAGGATCTGTTCCGGAGCGAGGACGATATCTTTGACCGCGTGACGGTCTTCATGATGAAGGCGCGCGAGCTCAGACGGAAATACTTCACCTCGGAGGAGCTTCCGGACGACGACCAGGATGAACATGCCGTCTCGGTGTATCTCGCGTTTCAGGAGCCGCAGAACTGGTACCTTTACAAGTTCAGCGTGTTCCGGAAGACCGCGCTGATTTTTGACCACCCGTATGTGCCGCAGCGGAGCGACGCGAGAAATCTGAGCGAGTACTACCGCTTCTGCGAGAAGGTGCGCGCCCATCTGCTGGAAAATGAGGAGCTGCTCCGGCGGGAGGCGAAGCGGCACGCACAGTATCCGGAGGCGGACCCGGCGTACCGGCTTCTGACGGAGGACCTTCTGATCTGCGCCTCGAGCTACTATCAGAGCCCTGAGCTTTTCGAGGAGGAGGGAACGGAGGAGCGGGCGCAGAAGTTCCGGCTGAAGCCGGTGAAAAAGACGCTTCCGCTCGAACCGCTTCCGTTCTACGATCCGGTGGAGATTGCCCGCTACGAGGAGGAGCTCCGGGACAGCGCGATCCGCTTCGTCCTGACCCAGGAGCGGCTTAAGGTTCGTGGATACCGCCTTCCCCCGAGAAAACACCCGGAGGCCATGACAGCGGGCGCGGCGCGCGGGGCGGGATATGATGTGCTCTCGTACAACCGGAGAGGGGAGGAGATCTTTATCTCGGTGAAGGTGACGAGCGGGCCGGAGAGCGAGGCGTTCCGGATCGATGAGTCGGAGCGGCGGAAAAGCGCCCTGGACCCGGAGCATTACCGCCTGTACCGGATCTATTCGTTCGACACGGAGAGCGGCAGCGGGAAATACTCTGTGTACCGCGGCGACCTGACGCCGCTGTGCCTCAATGCAGAGACCTATCGCGTGATGTTCTGAGCTCACGGGACCTTGTGCGGGCGGAAAGTTTCTGTTACACTGGCGTTGCTCTGTATCGGATGTTTTTCAACTTTTTTGACTCCGCTGCGCACAGCGCGCGGAATACATGAAAGCCGCACAGCGGCGGAAGGAGACAGCTATGAAGTACGTATGTAAGGTCTGCGGATATGTCTATGACGAGGTGGCCGGGGACGAGGAGCACGGAATTGCTCCCGGAACGAAATTTGCGGATCTTCCTGCGGATTTCGAGTGCCCGATCTGCGGCGTCGGGAAGGATGAGTTTGAGGTCGAGAGCTGAGAGACGATTCCCGGCGCTTTGCGCGCCGTGAGACGCTTTTGCAGGAGCGGCGCGGAGGAAAGCGCGGAAGCCCGCGGGGCGCTCCGCGCGCGCCGGAAGGCGCGGCATCGCGGAATCAGGGAACGGATCAGACGCACAAAGCAGCATGAAAACAAGGAGGGGCCCCGCAGCGGCGGAGCCTCTCATTTCTGTAAGGGAAAACAAAGCCGGAGGAAGCATGTACATCATAGCTGGGCTCGGAAATCCGGGGCCCGAATACGAAAACACGCGCCACAACGTGGGATTTCACGTCATTGACTGTCTGGCGGAGCGGACCGGGGCCTCTGTCACGGAAAGGAAGCACAAGGCGCTCTGCGGGAAGGCGGTTCTCGGCGGAGAGAGGGTGCTCCTTTTAAAGCCGCAGACCTACATGAACAGTTCCGGGGAGAGTCTCCGGGACGCTGCGGATTTCTACCGCGTGCCGCCGGAGAACATCATTGTCGTCTCGGACGATGTCGACCTTCCTCAGGGACAGCTCCGCGTGCGCCTGCACGGAAGCGCCGGCGGCCACAACGGGCTGAAGTCCGTCATCGCCCACCTCGGCTCCGACTCGTTCCGGAGGGTCCGCGTCGGAATCGGCGGGAAGCCGGAGGGCTGGGACCTGGCGGACTGGGTGCTGGGGAAGCTCAAGGGCCATGACGCAGACGTCATGGAGGAGGCGTACCAGAGCGCCGCGGACGCGGTGACGGCGATCCTCACGGACGGCGGCGAGGCGGCGATGAACCGGTTTAACCGGAAGGCGGAGAGACCGCAGAGCGTATGAGTATTTTCCAGAACCCGCTCCGGGACATGGAGAGCTGGCAGAGGCTTGAGGCGCACGCACAGAAGGGGGACGGACCGCTGCTCATCACCGGCGCGGCGGATGCCGCCAAGGCCCATCTCATCGCGGAGCTCGCGCGGGAAAAGCGCCCCTGGAAGCTCGTCGTGACCTACGATGAGCTTCACGCGCGGGAGCTCTATGAGGACTGTCTCTGCTTTTCGGACCGCGTGTGGCTCTATCCCGCAAAAGACCTGCTGTTTTTCACCGCGGACATCCGCGGCTTTGAGACGAGTGCCGCGAGGATTGATGTCTGGCGGCACATGGCGGAGGAAGAGGGCGGCATCATCGTCACGACGGCGGACGGCCTCATGGACCGGCTCGAGACACCGGAGCAGTTTCAGGAGGAGTTCTTCCGGATCGACGAAAACAGTACGATTGACCCGGTGAAGCTCGCCGAGCGCCTGGTCTCTCTGGGGTACGAGCGGACACCGCAGGTGGACGGCATCGGCCAGTTTTCCGTCCGGGGAGGGATCATCGACTTCTTTCCCGTGACCGAGGAGTTTCCGGTGCGGATTGAGCTCTGGGACACGGACATCGACTCGATCCGCACCTTTGATCCGGAAAATCAGCGCTCCATCGAGAAGCTTGCGGGCGTCACGGTCTATCCCGCGCGGGAGAGGCAGCTCGGCGGAAGCGCGTCATTTCTCCGCTATTTCAGGCCGGAGAAGTCCCTGATCTTCCTCGACGAGCCGCACCGCATCCTGGAGAAGGCCGCGGAGACGGAGAAGGAGTTCCGCGACGGCATGGCCGGGAGAATCGCATCCGGCGAGGTAAAGAGGGAGGACGTGCCGGAGCTCTTCTCGGCGGAGGAGCTCACGGAGGATCTGAAGACCGGGATCACGGTCTGCCTCACGGGCCTTGACACGCGGCTCCCGGAATTCGGGGTCCGCTTCCGCGAGTCCGTCGGCGCAAAGAGCGCGGCCTCCTACCCCGGGTCCTTTGATCTTCTGATGAGCGACTTAAGGCGCTACGAGCGGGAGAAGTGGCGCGTCGTTCTCTTTACGCCGTCCCGCACAAGAGCCGGGCGTCTCGCACAGAGCTTCCGCGACTACGGACTGTCGGCCTTCTGTCCGGACGCACCCGGGGAGGACGACACGGACGGTCCGGAGACGGTGCCGGGGGCGATCATGGTGATGCCGGGGAAGCTGCACCGGGGATTTGAGTATCCGATTCTCCGGTTCGCGGTTCTCTCGGAGCCGGATCTCTTCGGAAAGAGTGCTGCCCGGAAGAGGAAGGCGAAGAAGTACACGGGCGGCACGGGCATCACGAGCCTCTCGGAGCTCTCCGCGGGTGACTACGTGGTGCACGAGGACTACGGAATCGGGATTTACTGCGGGATCGAGAAGATCACGACGGATGGCGTGACCCGGGATTTCATCCGGATCCGCTACCGGGACGGCGACAGCTGCTATGTGCCCGCGACAAAGCTCGATGTCATACAGAAATATGCTGCGGGCGATGCCCCCGCCCCGCGGCTGAACCGCCTGGGCGGCGCGGAGTGGGGAAAGACCAAGGCCCGCGTGAAGGGCGCTGTGCAGCAGATCGCGCGGGAGCTCGTGAACCTGTACGCGGCGCGGCTCAGGGAGCAGGGACATGTCTATGGCCCGGACACCGCGTGGCAGCGCGAGTTCGAGGAGCTTTTTCCCTACGAGGAGACGTCGGATCAGCTGAAGGCGATCCAGGACGTGAAGGGCGACATGGAGAGCGGCCGCGTCATGGACCGCCTGATCTGCGGCGATGTGGGGTACGGAAAGACGGAGATCGCGCTCCGGGCGGCTTTCAAGACCGTCCAGGAGAGCTATCAGGTGATTTACCTCGTCCCGACCACGATCCTCGCGCAGCAGCATTACAACACGTTCACCCAGCGCGTGAAGGATTTTCCGGTGCGGGTGGAGCTTCTGTGCCGCTTCCGGTCACCCGCAGAGCAGAAGAAGACGCTCCGCGATTTTGAGAGGGGCGCGGTCGATATCGTCATCGGCACACACCGGGTCCTCTCAAAGGACATCCGCCCGAAGAAGCTCGGCCTCCTCATCATCGACGAGGAGCAGCGCTTCGGCGTGCGGCACAAGGAGAAGCTGAAGGAGCTGAAGAAGGACGTGAACGTCCTGACGCTCACCGCGACGCCGATTCCGCGGACGCTTCACATGAGCCTTGCGGGGATCCGGGAGTTGAGCGTCCTGGAGGAGCCGCCGCGGGACCGCCGGCCCATCCAGACCTTCGTCATGGAGTACAGCGACGAGACGGTGCGCGAGGCGGTGAACCGGGAGCTCTCGCGCGGGGGGCAGGTCTACTACGTCTACAACCGCGTGAACAACATCCGGGATGTCACCTCGAGAATCCAGGCGCTGGTGCCGGATGCGGTCGTCGCCTGCGCGCACGGGCAGATGAACGAGGAGGAGCTGGAGCAGATCATGCTCGCCTTCATGAACGGGGAGATCGATGTCCTGGTCTCCACGACGATCATCGAGACCGGGCTTGACATTCCGAATGTGAATACGATCATCATCCAGGACGCGGAGCGATTCGGGCTCTCGCAGCTCTATCAGCTCCGCGGCCGCGTGGGCCGCTCCTCGCGCACCGCCTACGCGTTTCTTCTGTACCGGAAGGGGCGCATTCTCACGGAGGACGCGGAAAAGCGGCTCAAGGCGATCCGGGAATTCACGGAGCTCGGCAGCGGGATCCGCATCGCCATGCGGGATCTGGAGATCCGGGGCGCGGGAAATGTGCTCGGGGCCGAGCAGCACGGCCACATGCAGGCAGTGGGGTACGATCTGTACTGCAAGCTCCTGAACGAGGCGGTCCGCGCGCTGACCGGGCGCGGCGGGAAGAAGGAGGAGGAGTTCGTCACCGCGGTGGATGCGGAGGCGGACGCCTACATCCCGGAGACCTACATCCCGAGCGAGGAGCAGCGGCTGGATATTTACAAGAGAATCGCCTCGGTCGAGACGGAGGAGGATGATCTCGCGATGCAGGACGAGCTTCTGGACCGCTTCGGGGACATCCCGCGGCCGGTGCAGAACCTCCTTCTCATCGCGAGGATCCGGAGCAGCGCGCACCGCGTCTTCGCCACGGATCTCAAGATCGGCAGGCAGGAGGCAAGAATCCTCATGCGGCCGGGCGCGGATCTGAACCCGGAGAAGATTCCGGCGCTTCTGGGGAGCTTCAGGGGGAAGCTCTCCGTGCGCCCGGGCAGCGCCGTGCAGTTTCTTCTCGCGGAGACGAAGCCCTTCCTGGACGGCACGCCGATGTTAAAGGAGACGCTGAAGCTTCTCACGGCGATGCAGGAGCTTCTCCCGGAGCCCGCTCCGGACGGCGCGCGGGAGATATCCCGAAAGCAGCCCGATCCCGCGCGGGAAGAAGCAAAAGCGGCCGATTTACTTGACAATGAGGGGCCTTAAGGTTATAAAAAGATTGGATTACAGAGATCAATCGTATTTCTGATTGAATGAATTCAGGAGGAGCAATATGAACAAGACCGAATTAATTGCAGCAATCGCTGAGCGCACCGAGCTTTCCAAGAAGGATGCAGAGGCTGCACTCAAGGCATTCACCGAGACTGTTGCAGAAGAGCTCGTCAAGGGCGGCAAGGTCCAGCTCGTCGGATTCGGAACCTTCGAGGTTTCCGAGAGACCGGCAAGAGAGGGAAGAAACCCGAGAACCGGTGAGACCATGAAGATCGAGGCTGCGAAGGCCCCGAAGTTCAAGGCCGGCAAGGCGCTGAAGGACGCTGTCAACGCGTAATTCAGGAAGGCTTCATGCGAATCGATAAATTTCTCAAGGTGTCACGTCTCATCAAGCGGCGGACCGTTGCGAACGAGGCGTGCGACGCGGGCCGCATCCTGGTGAACGGGAAGCCCGTGAAGGCCTCCTATGACGTCCGGGAGGGAGATGTCATCGAAATCCTTTTCGGACAGAAGTCGGTCAAGGCGGAGGTTGTAAGTCTCGCAGAGACCACGAAAAAGGAAGATGCGAAGGAACTGATCCGTTATCTGTAAGATCTCTGTAGAAAAGAGGTCCCGTGCCGCACGGCACGGGACCTCTGCTGTCAGTGCGTGAAAGTAGGATTGAAAATTCTCCTGCGGAAGCGTATCATAGAAATGATTATTCAACGGGGGATTCTGTCCCCGGAACCGGAGAAAGGAGGCAGTGCCATGGCGGTGCGGAAGAGAAAACGCAGAAGCACGGGCGCGAATTCCAACCGTGCGCCGATGCTGACCGTCACCGTGGTCGTGATGTGCATGGCACTGGCGCTCGGCGTCAGGGTGCATTCCCTGGAGGGAAAAAGAGCGGCTTACCTCACAAGGGAGCAGGAACTGACGGAGCAGGTGGCTGCGGAGAAGAAGCGCTCGGAGGATCTTGAGGAGTACCGTGTCTACGTGCAGACGAAGGAATATATTGAAAAAACGGCAAAGGAGAAGCTTGGACTTGTGAATCCCGATGAAATTATTCTCAAGCCGGAGCAGTAACATCGGAATGAGGACCTCCGGCCCGCTGCGCGGGCGGAGGTCCTGCTTTTCAGGAGATCGGAGAGCTTATGCTTCAGGTACAGAACGAGGTTCGAAATACCATCGCGGCGTACGGCATGATTCAGAGGGGCGACCGCGTGATCATCGGCGTGAGCGGAGGCGCGGATTCCACGGCACTTCTCCACGTGCTTGTGCAGCTGAACGGAATCCTTAAGGCGCAGTACCGGGTGGTTCACATCAACCACGGAATCCGCGGCGCGGAGGCGGAGAGGGACGCAAGGTTCGTGACGGAGATGTGCGCCCGCTACCATCTGCCGTGCCGGGTGGTCGAGGTCCGGGCGGAGCAGTACGCGAAGAAGCACCGCATTTCCGTGGAGGAGGCGGGGCGCGTGCTCCGCTACACGGTGTTTGAGGAGGAGGCGCAGAGCTGGGAGCGCGAGGCGGACACCGACAAGCCGGTGAAGGTCGCGGTGGCGCACAACAAGGAGGACAACGCGGAGACGATTCTCATGCAGCTCTCGCGGGGAAGCGGCCTGAAGGGGGTCGCCGGCATGAAGCCGGTGCGCGGCCGCATCATCCGCCCGCTCCTGCGGGTCACGCGCGCGGAGATCGAGGCCTATCTCGTGAAGGAAGAGATTCCCTGGTGCACGGACTCCACGAACCTTCACGACGACTACACAAGGAACCGGATCCGGCACGACATCCTGCCGCGGCTCGTCTCGGATGTCAACCAGGGCGCTGTGGACAATATCACCCGCGCGGGAAGGCTCATCGGCGAGGCGGATGTGTATCTCGCGAAGCAGGCGAAGCAGGTTCTGGCGAAGGCGGTCGTCAGGGATGAGGAGAGCGCGGGAATCGCGCAGGCGGAGCTCGACAGGCAGGAGCCGATCATCCGGACATATATGCTCAGGCTCATGATCGGAATCGTGAACCGGACCATGCGCGACATCACTGCGAAGCACATCGAGGACCTGGACCGGCTCGCGGACGCGGAGACCGGAAAGCGGATCGACCTGCCGTACGGACTGGAGGCGGTGAAGACCTACGACATGCTCTGGATCGGAAAGCGCGGCTTCACCGGTGCGGACAGAAGCAGTGCGCGTTTCAGCAGCCTTCCGGACGCGGAGCAGAACGAGTTCTACCGGAAGCACTTCCGGTTCAATGTGTTCGACTATGAGCCCGGCATGGAGATTCCGACGGGGGAGAGCGTCAAGTGGTTTGACTATGACAAGATCGACGACGTCATGGAGATCCGGCCGCGCCGCACGGGGGACTTCATCACGCTGAAGGACGGCGGGAGGAAAACCGTGAAGTCCCTCATGGCGGATGAGAAGATTCCGGCGGCGGAGCGGGACGGCATTCCGCTTCTCGCGATCGGCTCCAGTGTTCTGTGGGTGGTCGGTTCCCGCATGAGCGCGAATTACCAGATCGACGAAAACACAAGGCGCGTCTTCGAAGTGCGCTATCAGGGGGAGTGAGATGGCGGAACATGTCAGGATGCTGATTCCGGAGGAACAGGTCAACAAAAGAATCGAGGAAATTGCCGCAAAGATTGACGCAGACTACGGGGACGCCCCGCTTCACCTGATCTGCGTCCTGAAGGGCGGAGCGATGTTCATGTGCGAGCTTGCGAAGCACCTGACAATGCCGGTCTCCTTCGATTTCATGAGCGTCTCAAGCTACGGGAGCGGAACGACCTCCAGCGGCGTGGTGCGGATCGTGAAGGACCTGGACGAGCCGCTCGAGGGAAAGGACGTGCTGATTGTCGAGGACATCATCGACACGGGCCACACGCTCGCGTATCTCGTCGAAATCCTCGGGAGGAGGCACCCGAAGAGCATCCGCATCTGCACCCTCCTCAACAAGCCGGAGCGGCGCGTGAAGAAGCAGGTCAAAGTGGACTACACCTGCTTTGAGATCCCGGACAAGTTCGTCGTGGGGTACGGCCTCGACTATGATCAGAGGTACCGGAATCTTCCCTACATCGGCGTCGTGGAGTTCGGTCCGGACCCGGGGGAAGGCATCGGAGCAGAAGGCAGCGGAACAAAAAGAGAAGAAACGGAGAAAACCGAGTGAACAGACGGCAGAATTCCTTACGGAGCCTGACATTCTTCCTCATCATCCTCGTCCTGGTCTGGACGGTCATGAGCCTGGGGACGGATGCTTTTCAGAAGGAACTTTCAAAACAGGAATTTGAGGCGCTTCTCGACGGGGGAACCGTGCAGCAGGTCGTGATTCTGCAGAACCGGGAGACGCCGACCGGTGAGGCGCGGTTTGTTTACAAGGACACGCCGGACCGCCAGAGCCGGGAGCACTACTACGTCTCGGATGTGAATGAGCTGCAGAAGGAGCTCGGAGAGAGGGATGTCGACTACGTCCTCGAGGACATTCCGGCGAGCGCGGAGTGGATGAATTATCTCGTCCCGTCGCTCATCACGGTGTGCGGCGTGGTCGCGGTGGTCTATTTCCTGCAGATGCGCGGCGGTGGCGGCACGAACGCGAAGATGATGAACTTCGGCAAGAGCCGTGCGCGGATGACGCGGGACAACAAGGAGAACTTCAATTCCGTGGCGGGCCTTGAGGAGGAGAAGGAGGACCTTCAGCAGATCGTCGACTTCCTGAAGAACCCGAAGAAATACACGGATGTCGGTGCCAGAATCCCGAAGGGCATCATTCTGGTGGGACCTCCGGGCACCGGAAAGACCCTCCTCGCCAAGGCGGTCGCGGGCGAGGCGGGCGTTCCGTTCTTCTCGATTTCCGGCTCCGACTTTGTCGAGATGTTTGTCGGCGTCGGCGCGTCGAGAGTGCGGGACCTCTTTGAGGATGCGAAAAAGAACGCGCCCTGCATCGTCTTCATCGACGAGATCGATGCCGTCGCGAGACGCCGCGGCTCAGGTCTCGGCGGCGGCCACGACGAGAGGGAGCAGACGCTGAATCAGATGCTCGTGGAGATGGACGGCTTCGGCGTGAACGAGGGCATCATTGTCCTCGCGGCGACGAACCGGCCGGACATCCTCGATCCCGCGATCCTGCGCCCGGGCCGCTTTGACCGGAAGCTTGCGGTCGGAAGGCCGGACGTGCGCGGACGGGAGGAAATTCTGAGGGTTCATGCGAAGAACAAGCCCCTGGGGGATGATGTCGACCTGAAGCGCGTGGCGCGCACCACAGCTGGCTTTGTGGGTGCGGATCTCGAGAACCTTTTAAACGAGGCGGCCATCCTCGCGGCGAAGGAGGGACGGAAGTTCATCACCCAGAACGACATCGACCGCTCCTTTGTGAAGGTCGGAATCGGAGAGGAGAAGAAGAGCCGCATTATCTCGGAGAAGGAGAAGAAGATCACGGCCTTCCACGAGTCCGGCCATGCGATCCTGTTCCACCTGCTGCCGGACATGGGTCCCGTGCACACGGTTTCGATCATTCCGACCGGAATCGGCGCAGCGGGCTATACCATGCCGCTCCCGGGCGAGGACGAGATGTTTGACACGAAGAAGCGCATGCTGGAGCGGATCGTCGTGTCTCTCGGCGGAAGAGCTGCGGAGGAGCTGGTGTTCGGAGACATCACCACAGGGGCGAGCGCGGACATCAAGCAGGCGACAAAGATTGCGAAGGCCATGGTCATGCAGTACGGCATGAGCGAGAAGGTGGGACTTGTGAATTACGGTTCCGAGGGGGACGAGATCTTCATCGGCCGCGATTTCGGACAGACGAAGTCCTACGGGGAGCACATGGCCACGATCATCGATGAGGAAGTGAAGGGCATCATCGATGACTGCTACAGGCAGGCGAAGGAGATCATTTCGACGCACCGCGATGTTCTGGACCGCTCCGCGGCGCTTCTTCTCGAAAAGGAGAAGATCGGACAGGCGGAGTTTGAGGCGCTGTTTGACGGAGCCGCCGGAAAAGCCGCGGCATCCGGGGAGAGGAATGAGGACTGAAGCATTTTTCAGTGACACCAGTGAAGACTACTGCTCTCCGTCAGAACCAGAGAGCGGAGAACATGTGCGCATTCGTTTCCGGACGGCGAAGAGCGACCGCCTGCAGGTGGAGCTCGTCAATCTGACCTCGGGCCACGCGCGGCCCATGCATGAGGCGGAGACCGACAGCCTCTTCCGCTTTTACGAGGTCTACGAAGCGGTCGGCGGGCAGCCGGTGAAGTGGTATTTCCGGATCACGGGCGACACCGGCACGGTTCTCTTTGACCAGACGGGAATCACCTCCGGAAAGGCCCCGGCCCACCCGTTCTGTCTGATTCCCGGCTTCCACACGCCGCTCTGGGCGAAGGGCGCCATCATGTACCAGATTTTCGTGGACCGCTTCTGCCGGGGCATAAAGGACAACGACGTCCTGGACGATGAGTATATCTACATCGGCCTGCCGGTGCGGCACATCGAGGACTGGAAGGAGAATCCCTCGACCTTCGACGTAGGGTGCTTTTACGGCGGGGACCTGGAGGGCGTCCGCGCAAAGCTGAGCTATCTCCGCGATCTCGGGGTCGAGGTCATCTATTTCAATCCGATTTTTGTCTCTCCCTCGAACCACAAGTATGACACCCAGGATTACGAGCATGTGGACCCGCACATCGCGGTGATCCCGAAGGACGAGGGGGAGGTTCTGCCGGAGGGCGCGGCGGACAATGCGGATGCGACGTAGTACATGTTCCGCACCGCGGACCGCGAAAACCTGCAGGCGAGCGACCGCTTTTTCGCTGAGTTCATGAAGGACGCGCACCGGATGGGGTTCCGCGTGATTCTGGACGGCGTCTTTAATCACTGCGGCTCCTTCAACAAGTGGATGGACCGGGAGAAATTCTACGAGAGAAGCGGCGGCTACGCGCCGGGTGCCTATCTGACGAAGGACAGCCCGTATCATGACTACTTCGAGTTTTCAAAGGACCGTCCGGAGGACTGGCCGGACAACAAGAGCTATGACGGCTGGTGGAACAACGAAACCCTGCCGAAGCTGAACTATGAGGCGAGCCCGGATCTTGTGAACAGCATCCTGGGCGTTGCGAGAAAGTGGCTCCGCGCGCCGTACTTCGTGGACGGCTGGAGACTCGATGTCGCGGCGGACCTGGGGCACTCGGCGGAATTCAACCACCGCTTCTGGAAGCAGTTCCGGATCGCGGTGAAGACCGCAAATTCCGACGCGCTGATTCTTGCGGAGCACTACGGGGATCCCTCCGCCTGGCTGAACGGCCAGGAGTGGGATTCCATCATGAACTATGACGCGTTCATGGAGCCTGTGAGCTGGTTTCTGACTGGCGTCGAGAAGCACTCGGACCGGACGGATATGTCGCTCAGGGGGGACGGAAAGCGCTTCTGGGACACCATGCGCTTCAACATGGCGCGGATTCCGGAGCCCGCGCTGCTCACCTGCATGAATCAGCTCTCGAATCACGATCACTCGAGGTTCTTGACCCGCACGAACGGGAGAGCCGGCCGTCTGCAGACCGCCGGTGCAGCAGCGGCGTCCGAGGGAATCCGCTATTCCGTGATGCGGCAGGCGGTGGTCATGCTCATGACCTGGCCCGGCGCGCCGGCGATTTACTACGGGGACGAGGCCGGGGTCTGCGGGTGGACGGATCCGGACTCCAGGCGGACCTTCCCATGGGGGAGGGAGAATCCGGAGCTTCAGGATTTTCACCGCTATGTGTGCCAGATCCATAATAATTCCGACGCCCTGAAGCGCGGCTCGCTGATTCCTCTCCGGATGGAGAAAAATCTCGTGAGCTTCGGGCGGACGCTCGGGGAGCAGAAGGTTCTGGTTTTCATTTACACAGGGGCGGAGGCCTGTACGCTGGATCTGCCGGTCTGGCTTCTCGGGGTGAAGGACGGCGCAGAGCTGCGGCGGCGCGTCCTGACATACGAGGGCGGCTACAATGTGGGCGGCGTCTCGTATCCGGTCCGCGACGGAAAGATCAGTATCCGGGCTGCAGCAGCCTCCGCCGGAATCTTCATCACCTCGGCGTAAGGCGCCGGAGGAAGGACGCGGCGGGGAAGGTCCGGCAGGGAAGGCCCG
>CACXCJ010000117.1 GCA_902766175.1 uncultured Lachnospiraceae bacterium | reverse complement strand
CTCTGCCACGACACGCCGGCCCAGAGCCGGTGAAACAGACGGCAAAGATTATTTTTTCGTGACGAAGAAGTAATCCTTCCCGTCGATTTCACCGGGGCGGGGCGCACGTGTCGTGGCGGAGACGGAGAGACGGTAATTGTCATACCGCTTCATGAGTTCGTGAATCAGCGTCCCCTTTCCGGCCCCGGAAAAGCCGGATACAACGGCCAGAAGGCCCTTTCTGCCAGCCATAGCTTCCACTCTCCTCTTTCAGAGCATGCGCTCTGTGCGTTTTCGTAAGCTCTGCGCGTTTTATTCGATATTCTGCACCTGTTCCCTGATTTTTTCAATCGTGGTTTTTAAAAATATCGCGCGGTCAGAGACCTCGGGGTCGGAGGATTTGCTCAGCGTCGTATTTGCCTCGCGGTTCATTTCCTGCGCCAGGAAATCGAGTTTCCGCCCGACAGCGCCTCCTCTCCTGAGATCCTGCTCCATCGTGTCAATGTGGCTGTGCAGGCGCACCATCTCCTCATCCACACAGATGCGGTCCGCATAGATCGTGACCTCGGCGGCGATGCGGTTTTCGTCCAGCACGTTCTCTCCGACAAGCTCTGCGATCTTCTGTTTCAGCGTATTCCGGTACTCCTCGACGATCTGCGGGCTCCGCTCCTCGATGAGGGAAACGGAGGAGCGCATCTCCGAGAGCTTCTTGAGAAGATCCTGCTTCAGGTTCTCTCCCTCGGTCTCCCGCGCACTCCGGAGTGCCGCGCATGCCTCCCGGATTCTCTCTGAGAGCATTTCCCAGAGCTTCTCCTCGTCGATCTCTGAGTCCTCCGCAGTGATCACATCCGGGAATCCTGCAACCATCGAGGCCGAGAGGTCATTCTCAAGGCCGAATTCCGTGCTGATTTCCCGGCAGTACCTGACATAGGCCTCCGCTAGCGCCCGGTGGTAGGTGAGTGTGTTCTGGCTTCCCGCGTAATCCTCATAGCTGACGAAGAGATACACCTTGCCGCGCTCAATGTATTCCTTCAGAATGGCGCGGATGGACGCCTCGAACCGGTTGAAAATCCGCGGAATTTTAAGATTCAGATCGAAATACCGGTGGTTGACCGATTTGATTTCGACTACGAGCCTGCACTCCTCACTGACCTTTTCGGATCTTCCATAGCCCGTCATGCTTCGTATCATGATCTGATTTTTCCTTTCGGATGATTTCCGGCCGCGCGCGGCCGCACAGAGACTGGTCGGCACCGCACCGGCAGCTTCTGTAAAATGCGTGAAAAGAACTGCCGCAATAAATCGAAAATATTATAAGGCCCAGGACACGGCAAGTCAAACCGGACAAAAACGAAACGGGAAAATGATATTTTTATAAATCCATGGGATTTTGTTGCATTTTCCGGAAATGCCGTCTTATAATGAGTTTCGTCGGCGCACTGCCGCAATTTCATTCTGATCTTTTTCTGGATTTCTCATCTTTCCCGGGCTTTTGTGATTTCTTGAATCTGCCCCTGTCGGGCGGTCTCTTCACCGGATTTTAAAAGACAGGAAGCTGCTCCCCTGAAAGGAGTTTCCTTTTTATGCTCAGCAAGGTTTTCGGCGCCGGGCTGACCGGCACCGACGGTTTTCTGGTGAGCTGCGAGGCCGATGTGGAAAACGGCTTCCCGCAGATCACGTTCATCGGTTCTCTCTCCTCCTCCGCGAGAGAATCCGCGGACCGCGTGAGAACGGCGGTGTCAAACTCCGGCATCTCCCTGGAGCCGCGGCGCGTCACAATCAATCTCTCCCCCGCTGATTTGAGGAAGGACGGCTGCGGGTATGATCTCCCGATTGCGGTCTCTCTTCTCCGCGCCTATCGCTTACTGCCTGACCGGCTTCTAAGCGGCTCCCTCTTTATAGGGGAGCTCTCTCTCGGCGGAGAAGTCCTCCCGGTAAACGGAGTCAATTCAATGGTCAGCGCGGCGGCAGCTGCGGGACTTAAGCGCTGCTTCCTTCCTGTCGA
Organism: uncultured Lachnospiraceae bacterium; assembly: GCA_902766175.1. Taxonomy (GTDB): domain Bacteria; phylum Bacillota; class Clostridia; order Lachnospirales; family Lachnospiraceae; genus Moryella. The sequence goes on along the minus strand of CACXCJ010000117.1, from coordinate 4,126 downwards.
GAATCTCCGGGAGGGCTCCGTGATCTCTGGAATTTCGTGCTACGGCATCCACACGCTTCTTGATCTGCTGGATTACCTCACCGGGCGGATGCCCCTGCCCGCACCCGCTGTCTATCTGGACAAAATCGCAGAGGACCCTGCTGCGGGGCCTGATTTCTCCGAGATCTGCGGCCAGGACAGCGCAGTCAGGGCTGCTCTTCTTGCGGCGGGCGGGCGCCACAATCTCCTCCTCATCGGTCCGGCAGGCACCGGAAAAAGCATGATCGCAGAGCGGATGCCCGGCATCCTCCCGCAGATGACACGCGGGGAAAGGCTGGAGCTCTCCCGCATTTACAGCATCGCAGGGCTTCTGGATCCAGAGGAGCCCCTGATGCGGCACCGCCCGTTCAGGGCGCCGCACCAGATGGCGACGCCGCAGTCCCTGACCGGCGGCGGGAAAAGACCGAGGCCAGGGGAAATTTCTCTCGCTGCGCACGGCGTCCTCTTTCTCGACGAGCTTCCGGAATTCAGGACGGAGAGCCTTGAGAGTCTCCGCCAGCCGCTTGAGGAGCGGAAGGTCAGCATCAGCCGCGTGAGCGGAAATTTCACCTTTCCCGCGAACTTTCAGCTGGTCTGCGCCATGAATCCCTGCCGCTGCGGTTTCTGGCCGGACCGCTCAAGATGCCGCTGCAGCGAGCAGCAGGTCCGCTCCTACCTGAGCCGGATCAGCAAGCCGCTTCTGGACCGCATCGACATCGCGGCGGAGACCTCTGTGCTGCCCTACGACTCCCTGCGCCTGAAGGCAGAGGGGCGGAGCAGCAGCGCATTCAGGGAGCAGGTGGAGAAAGTCCGCGCCATTCAGGAAAAACGCTTCCGCAGTCTCGGTATCCGCTTCAACAGCGAGATGCGTGCGGAGGAGGTGAAGCAATTCTGCAGAATCTCCCCGGAGGACGAGCAGTTTCTGAAGGAAATTTACGAGCGCTGCTCCATGTCCGCGCGCGTTCTGCACAAGATCCTGAAGGTCGCGCGCACAGCAGCGGACTTTGCGGGAAGCGCGGAAATCCGGCACGAGGATCTGTGTGAGGCCATCTCCTACCGGACGCCGGAGGAGAAGTTCTTCGGCGCATCGAAAATCAGGAGGCCAGCGTATGGAAAATCGTGAGATGCTCCTGTGGCTGTCCTGCTGCTGCGGCCTTCACAGAGCCGAAGTACGAAGGCTTCTGAAAAGAATGCCCGACCTCTCGCTTCTGTTTTCCTGCTCCGAGACGGATCTCCTGTCTCTCGAGATCCCGGAAGGACTTGCAGGAAAGCTGCGCGGCCGTGCGGATGCCAGGCGTGAGGCAGAGGAGGCATCGCGGGATCTGAGGGACAGAGGCATCCGCTTCGTTCTGCCCGAAGATCCTGCCTGGACAGCGCGTTTGAATGACCTGGCGGACCCGCCGCTCTGGCTCTATGTCCGCGGAAATCTCCCGGAGAATACAGAGCCCACGGCCGCCATGATCGGGAGCCGGAACGCGTCGAACTACGGTCTCCGGATGGCGGAATTTCTGTCACGGGAACTCGCGCGAAGGAACGTCGGGATTGTGAGCGGACTCGCCGCGGGAATTGACGGCGCGGCACAGTCCGCTGCCATTTCCGCGGGAGGAAAGAGCTACGCCGTCCTCGGCTGCGGCGTGAACATCTGCTATCCGAGAGAGAATTATGAGCTGTTTCGGGGAATCCTGGCGGGAGGACACGGCGGAATTATAAGCGAGTTCGCCCCGGGAGAATGCTCCGCCAGGTGGCACTTTCCCGACCGGAACCGCCTGATTGCAGCGCTCGGGGACTGCCTCGCAGTCGTCGAGGCGCGCGGCCCGAGGTCGGGATCCATGATCACGGTCGGGTGCGCGCTTGACCTCGGGCGCGAGGTGTTTGCGGTTCCCGGCAGAATCACGGATCCGCTGAGCCGGGGCTGCAACGGGCTGATTCAGAGCGGCGCCTCGATTCTCACCGGTCCCGATGATCTCCTCGACCTCCTCGGCCTTGAAAAGTGCGGAAAAATGCCGCCGCGCAGGCGCGGCGGCGCAGATCTCACGGAGGAGGAACGGAAGGTCTACTGCCTGCTGCATGAGGAGCCGCGCTTTGTCGATGAACTCGCAGAGGAAAGCGGCATCGCCCACGGAAAGCTGATGAGCATCCTCCTGAAGCTCGAGCTCGAGGAATATGCGGTGCAGACCTCGGAAAATTACTATGCCGTCTGGCTCCGCTGAACGGGCAGCCGGCAGAAAGCTCACCGGCTGAGCTCGCCCTTCTTCTGCACAGTGATTTCTGTGTCCTCGTATCCGTTCGGGTTCTGCTTCTGCCAGTTCCAGGAATCCCGGCACATCTGCTCGAGGGTTCTCTCCGCCTTCCAGCCGAGCTCCCGCTCCGCCTTGGAGGGATCCGCGTAGCAGACGGGAACATCCCCCGCGCGGCGCTCCTTGAAAACATAGTTGATCTTCAGGCCGTTTGCCTTCTCGAAGGCGTTTATGACATCCAGGACGGAATATCCCGTGCCGGTGCCGAGGTTATAGATCCGAACATCCGCGGAGTCGCGCATCATCTTTTCGAGCGCCTTCACGTGGCCGTCCGCCAGGTCCATGACGTGGATGTAATCGCGGATGCAGGTGCCGTCCTTTGTGTCATAGTCATTTCCGAAGACTCCGAGGCAGACCAGCTTTCCGATCGCGACCTGCGTGATATAGGGAAGAAGGTTGTTCGGGATTCCCTTCGGGTTCTCCCCGATCCGCCCCGACTCGTGCGCCCCGATCGGATTGAAGTAGCGAAGCAGCATGACATTCCACTCGGGATCCGCCGTGTGGAGATCCGTCAGGATCTGCTCCAGCATGGCCTTCGTCCGCCCGTAGGGATTCGTGAGCTCACCCTTCGGACAGTCCTCGGTGATCGGGACGAACGCCGGTTTCCCATAGACCGTTGCGCTGGAGGAAAAGACAATGTTCTTCACTCCCGCCTTCCGCATGCACTCGCAGAGAATGAGCGTTCCGGTGATGTTGTTGTGATAATATTCCAGCGGCTTGTAGACCGACTCTCCCACTGCCTTCAGGCCCGCGAAATGGATGACCGCGTCGATCTTCTCCTTCTCAAAGACCCGCTCCAGCTTCTGTCCGTCGAGGAGACTGACCTCATAAAAGCGGAGCTTCTTTCCCGTGATCTCCATGACGCGGTTCAGGGACTCGCTGCTGGAATTCACCAGATTGTCCACGACCACCACGTCATACCCCGCATTCAGAAGCTCGACGCAGGTGTGGCTGCCGATAAATCCTGCGCCTCCGGTAACAAGAATTGTCATTGTTTATCTGCTCCTTTCCTCAGTGATGGAACAGGCGTACGCCCGTGAACGCCATCACCATGTGATAGTGATCGCACACCGCAATCACCTGGTCGTCGCGGATTGAGCCGCCCGGCTGGGCGATGTAGCGGACGCCGCTCCGATGTGCGCGCTCGATGTTGTCCCCGAACGGGAAAAACGCGTCGCTCCCGAGCGAGACGTTCTCAAGTCCCCTGAGCCATGCGCGCTTCTCCTCCGCGGAGAAAGCCGGCGGCCTTTTCGTGAAGACGCTCTGCCAGTTTCCCTCGGACAGAATGTCCTCGGAATCGTTTCCGATATAGACGTCGATCGCGTTGTCGCGGTCCGCGCGCTTTACCCCCTCCCGGAACGGAAGATCGAGGACCTGCGGGGACTGCCGGAGGTACCAGTTGTCCGCCTTCCCGCCGGCGAGCCGTGTGCAGTGGACGCGGGACTGCTGGCCTGCGCCGACGCCGATTGCCTGCCCGTCCAGCGCGTAGCAGACGGAATTTGACTGCGTGTACTTCAGTGTGATCAGGGAGACGAGCAGGTCAATCTTCGCCTCCTGCGGGAGGTCCCTGTTCTCCGTCACGATATGTTCAAGAAGCGATCCGCCGAGCTCGATGTCATTTCTCTTCTGCTCAAACGTCACGCCAAAAACCTGCTTCCTTTCGACCGGATCGGGACGGTACTCCGGATCAATTTCAATGATGTTGTAATTTCCGTTCTTCTTCTTTCGGAGAATGGCGAGTGCTTCCGGCGAGTAGCCCGGCGCAATAATGCCGTCGGAGACCTCGTGCTGGATGAGGAGAGCCGTCGCTT